>NZ_JAHKQC010000056.1:0-47038 GCF_018860845.1 Pseudoalteromonas sp. C2R02
ATTAAAGTCAATGTAAAACTCAAGTATTAAAGCAACTCTATATCCAATAATTCACTTATAATCTTTAAAAATTACTATTAAAAATAATCTTCTCAATAACTTAGGTATGGGTGAGTGCTTTATATTACAAGTCTTCAATTAAAATTTACCTTAGGACAAACTAAAAAAGTACTAATCTGGACTTTGCTCTGTTGTAGCTGGAGATTTGCTGACAAGGGTATAAGTAGTAGAATGACGAAGTAATAATTATCGACAATCCACTTTAGTTTAATTGGATTAATGGTTTTAAAAAGATGATTATTTAACCATTTTTGTTGTAATTAAAAAGAGCTGGGGGAAATAGAAAAATAGCCATAAATATAAATTTATCTTTTATAGTCAAAGCGATATTTATGGCCGTCTAATTTTTATTTGTCAGATCAACTTTAGGTATTTGACATTTAGGTTAGATGTTTTCTAGCTTTTTCATTATTATTTTATAGAATATATAAAGTAAAGCTGAAATCATCAAGAAGCAAGGTAGTACATACAAAAAGATATATGGAGCATTCTCAACTTTTTGCTCTTCATTTATAAAAGGTAATGAAAGCCTTTTATAGGCTTCTAAAAACACTATGAAGTTCGCAAATGAACTAACTAAAATAAATATCACATTCAAAAAGTATAATTTAGCCTTTGACATAATTACTTAATCTCCCAAAACCAAACATCTTTGCTTTCGTTTAAATCAGAAACTACACCGAAAAATTCATATATAGATCTAGTCATCATGCCACCACTCGTAATTTGATCTTTATTCCAAAGATCAATATGGTCACCACTTCGATTAGTTACTGATTCATTACCTCGCTGCCAATAATCTTTAAAAAAGATAATGCCAGTTTTACCATCCAGATCATCTTGAAATGATTTCGGGTTAATTTTTTCAAAGTCACCTAACCAGCTGAAGTTTGATTTTTTAAGCCAAATAGCCATTTCTTCTGCTAATAAAATATGCTTCATCCCGGCATGTCCCCAGCATTTCTTTACCTTTGCCCCAACAGTTGATACACCTGATTTAATTAAAGAATCACTTAAATTTATCGCGCAATAATTACTAAAGGGTGAAGAGCTTGTAGTTTGTTTATTTTGACATCTTGCTCTTATTAGTTCTTTTTGAGGAAAGTTTTTCCATAACTCATTAAATTTTGACATTTTATATCCTTATATATTTTATGAAAACAATTAACCAGCCTGAAGAGTGACTCTCTTTTTTTGTGGACCTGTAATCGGGATTTATTGTACAGGCATTCAATTGCTTTAACAATTATCTAATAAAATTAGACAGCCATGAATCTAAGTTTATTATTTAAAATCAATAATATATTTATGGGTGTCAACTTTATTTTCAGTTGATATAAAGGGTGTGCTTAGTATGTAATAACTTGAATCATCAAATTATGACTTAACTGCTTTCAATTATATCTACATAGCTCTGTTTATTATGTATTTTAAGTTTTATTAACCCACATAGAGTCTCCTGATTAACGTTTTCGTTTTAAATATATCAATTTGTTGCTCATGAGTTTTTAAAAATCAGGTTAAAACTAATTAAATCAAGAATATATTTATGGATGTCTATTTTTTCGTCGTTGAACCGCCAGTAGTTTTTAATACACTTATATCAGGTTTTTTTTTAAACATATCACCATCTTCTTTCTTTTCGATGACTTCTTTTTTTTGCGCTTCTACCACGTATTTTTTTCCGGGATTAAAAATAGCATCTACTTCCAAAAAGGCTCCACTCATTGAACTTTGACCTGAAACAGAGCTTTTACTTTTTACTTTTTTTTTGAACCAATTCAAATCAAGAATTTTATATGCACAAGTAATTCCAATAAAAGGTATAAACCAAACACCAAGAAACAAAGCTAAGCGCTTTTGTAATGAAGGCACCCATTCATGGATTTCTTTTGGAATGTGGGCGTTCACCAATATGTGCAATACAATAATGATAACACCTAAAGTTAATAGCTTAGTGTTCTCCATAAATAGTAACTCCTAAGGGCTTGTGTATTTTTTGCTAATACTCGGTGTTTTTTTCATCTATTAAAGTCAATGTAAAACTCAAGTATTAAAGCAACTCTATATCCAATAATTCACTTATAATCTTTAAAAATTACTATTAAAAATAATCTTCTCAATAACTTAGGTATGGGTGAGTGCTTTATATTACAAGTCTTCAATTAAAATTTACCTTAGGACAAACTAAAAAAGTACTAATCTGGACTTTGCTCTGTTGTAGCTGGAGATTTGCTGACAAGGGTATAAGTAAAAGAGTGATGCAGTAATAATTACCGATAATCCGCACATGTTTAAATTGATTAATGGTTTTTAAAAAGGTAATTATTTAATAATTGTTGTCGTAATTAAAAATAGCTAGATGAAATGGAAATATCCATAAATAGCAGTTTATCTTAAACCATAAGAGAAGTACGTGTGATTGTCGATCTTTATTTTTGTAAAGTATTGATTGAAATTAAGTGGCTTAATTAGGTACTATATTGAAGAGAATTAAAATATAAATTACGCAAAGGAATATAAATGCAATCTTCATATGTAACTCAGATCTATAAAAATGACCCTTTAAAGTTTTTAATAAAAGTAATGGATCTTACACATTTTTCTAAAAATTTAGAAAAAATAAATTCTTCATTATATATTCTGACAGGTATTTCAACTTATCGTAATTTACCCCCTTTAGAAAAACAAAAGATTAATGCTCAAGTACTTGCCTTAAAGAAAATTGATGGTCCGTTATGTGGTAAGCTTTATGGTTTAATAGCACAATTAAATGCTAACCCATATTGGTTTAGTTGGTCTTTATCTGATTCTGAATTACGTTCTTTTTTTGAAGTAAACAGTGAGGCTAAAACTGCACTAGGCTATATTGGCATTCAACCGTCAAGTTTATTAACTGTAAGTGGTATAGCAGCAATAGTCTTAGGTATTAGTAAAAATGGTTTGTATGGTGGTGTTAAAGAAGTTGCTTCTGCTCGGATTAATTATACAAATGCGAGAGACATCACTCAACAACTATCCAAAAATAAAATTTCAGCCCCTGGAGCTACTAAAATTGGGTTGGCAGCAGCTTTTGTAACTGTATTTGCTTCAGTATTACTTGCAGCAACTTCTAGTAATTATGAATCCGCAAAAAAAGAACTATTGCTACGAGGATTACTTGAATCAGATAAAATATAATGATTAGTTATTTATTTTGGGGACTGATAGTAAATATTGCATGTGCTATCGCTTTGCAACGAATTATACTGAGTAAAGTCGATTACTCTAAAGCCCCGTTAGTTTTATTTTCTTTTGTACACAGTGCATTGCTTTGTATCGGTATTGAACTAATAACTGGACTTTTCAACATGCATATAACCATCGAACAGTTAACCATTATTTTCTGTTTTATATTCATTCAATATGTAGTATTTATATTTATGGTGAATAAAAATGATTAGCCTTTTAATGTTTTTAGCTACTATTGGAGCTCAAATAGAAAGTAAGGATTCAATAGAAAGAGCTGGATACCTTTCGTCTGCATTATTGCTATGTGGACAGTTAGAACATGATTTAACTTCCGATAAATTACAGTCTATGAATAACTCGTTTAGTAGATTATATGATAAATATACTGATAATGAGGTGAGTAGAAATCATTTTTTAAAAGGTGACTCCATTTTTTTAGAGCAGTTATCTCAACCAACAAATTTTATTTTTGCAGAGCCTCAAGATGCATTAAAAGCAATATTGACTAAAAAACAATGCCTTTTATTAAATAAAGAAGCTATAGATGTCTTAAAAAAATAAAAACCATTCTTTACTAATTTATTTTAGGATAAACCGGAACGATAGTTTTTTTATTGAATTTAGATTGACATTATATTCATCTCTGCAATTTCAGATGACTTTTTGTAATTAGAGCTTAAAAAAAATAAAGAAAAATAAAGAAAAATAAAGGGAGGTTAAAATAACGGGACAGGCATATAATTTAGCCATCTAAATGTAAATGGACTAATCTTAAAGGGTTAGTCCATTTTTCATTTAAATTGTTTTAGGTGGTTTACATGACGAGAGGAAGGCGTAACCTTATCGACTTATCAGCGACCAGTTATTATCATGTTATTGCACGATGTGTTCGACATGGTTTTTTATGCGGTGATGATAAATACTCAGGACAAAATTTTGACCATAGGCGAACTTGGTTGAAAGATCGTATTACACATTTATCTGAAATATTTTCCATTAAAATATGTGCTTACGCGATAATGAGCAATCATTACCATCTAGTCTTATAAGTAGATAAACAGCTAGCAGAGACATGGTCGCAAGATGAAATCATAAAGCGTTGGTACAAGATATATAAGGGAAATAGGTTAGTAGATCGTAACCTTAATGGTGAGAATTTAGATGATGCCGCTTTATTTTTTATCAGTGAAATAGCTGAAAAGTGGCGCATACAAATAAAAATAGACACCCATAAAATTTAACCAACTATACATCAATGTACTAAGCCTTAATAGTTTGTATTGGGCTACTCACTCTATCTAGTAAATATACAATCGATTGATAGGGGATATCACTGGCTTTAGTTAAGCCTATTTCGCAGGTTTTACTATTTGAAAATCCCTCTGTTATACAGCTTGGGTCTTTGCTGAAATTGTTGATTTGAGGTTTTAGGGTTTTTAACGCATTTTCATTTAATTTAGGCTCAAAAAAGCCTTTATCTCCTGCAAAACCACAGCAATTTATATCACTTGGGATCAATACTTCACTCGCACAGGTTTTAGCGATATTCATCAGATGGTGTTCAATATTTTGTCTTTTGCTACTACAAGTAACATGCAGTGTTATGGGTTGTGATTGTGGGATGATAGCCAAAGAAGTTAACACATTTTTGTTAATAAACTCAGCTGTTTCATACACTATAAATCCAGCTTTATCTGAGTTATTCAATGTTAATGCACACGGGCTGGCATCCATAATCACAGGTATTGAATTATTTTGATTAAATGATTTTATAACTGCTATTAATGAATCTGATTTTTGTTTGGCAGTTAAGTTATCCCCTTTACTTTGCCACGGCATACCACAACACAGATTTTTAATTGTTGGAGGGATCAATACTTCAAAATTGGCTTTTTCTAAAATTGAAGTGATAACTTCAAATAATGGGCGCTGATCGCTGGCTTTTTTATCTTGTGCAAATGTTCTGCCGCCACAACTTGGAATATAAATCACTTTTTGTTTTTGTGTTGTAAACGCGTGCTTGGTTAAGCTTATGCTTTTTTCACCTTTAGGCCATGCAGGGTAATATAAAGGAATATAGTTTTTGCTAATGGAGTTTAATATCTGAAAGCTTTTTTCTACAACAGATTTTGGCATAACTGAGTCAAGTGCATTAACCGCAGATAAGCCTACTTTAGCGACTGAAACTGTTTTATCTAAATTTTTTGCTGTGAATTTTGATATTTTTAAACCTAACAGATTATTGGCGAGTTTTTTTGCCCTTAAAGATTTTATAAACTCACCTGTGTTTATACCAACGGGGCATTTTAATCCACATAAGCCAGTCGCTGCACACGTATCTATGCCTAATCTTTGATAGTCGTCTTCTAGCGTATTGAGTTCTTGTTTTAGTGAAGTATTACTTAAATCTAGACTTAGTTTATTTTCAAGTTCGACTATGCGTCGCCAAACGCTGATCCTTTGTCTAGGTGTGAGTGTATATTCATTTGATGGGCAAACGGATTCACAAAACCCACATTCAATGCATTGATCTATTATATCATCTGCGGGTGGCAGTGTTTTTAGGTTTTCTAAATGTATATTTTTATTATCACTTATTAAAACATCAGGGTTTAGTATGCCATTGGGATCAAAAGCTAGTTTTACCTGTTGCATTAACTTATAGGCATCAGTGCCCCATTCTAATTCAACAAATGGCGCCATATTTCGCCCTGTGCCATGTTCCGCTTTTAACGCACCTTTAAATTCAATGGCAACAAGTTGTGAGACTTCTTGCATAAATGCACTGTATCTATCGGTTTGGCTTTGCTCGTTGAATGATTGAGTGAAAACAAAATGTAAATTGCCATCTAATGCATGACCAAAAATAATGGCTTCATTATATTGATATTTTTGAAATAAACTTTGTAATGCTTTTACACCTAAAGCGAGCTTTTCGATAGGAAAGGTCACATCTTCAATTATAACTGTAGTGCCTTTTTGCCTAACAGCACCTACTGCAGGAAAGGTTGCTTTGCGTATTTGCCAAAGTTCGCTACTTATTTGCTGATCTTTAGTAAATTCAACTTTCGCTTGTATATTAGCCTGTAACTTTGCAATTAAGTTTTGGCATTGATGGTGAACGGTTTCTAATTCATCAATATTTTTAGCATGTACTTCAATCAGTAAAGCGGCTGAATTTTCGGTTAGTTGTGTATTTTGGGTGTCTGAGTTTTGATTTAAACATTTCTGCATTAACGGTTTATTTGCAACACTATTGAGTGCTCTAAAATCAAGTAACTCAAGTGCCGTCACATTTAAATTAGCAAGCTCTGGTACTAAATTGCAGGCTAAATTTAAATCATCAAAAATATAAAAGCCGGTTATTTTATGTTGGTGATCATCAACCGTATGATAAGTAATATCGGCGATAAAACCTAAAGTACCTTCACTGCCTATCATTAAGTGTTTAATGACATCGATAGGGTGTTGAAAATCTAGCAATGAATTAATACCGTAACCACAGGTGTTTTTATAACGATATTTTTGTTTAATTAACTCTGCTATTTCAGGATTATTTTGTACGCTTAACAATAACTGAGAAATTTGATTGATTAACTGCGGCTGGTTATTTAAAAAGTGATTACAACTGTGTTGGTTTGATGTATCAAGCTCTGTCCCATCGGCAAAAATAATCGTCATATCTGCTAAGGTATGGTAACTGTTTTGTTTTACGCCACAGCACATGCCAGATGAATTATTTGCTGCGATACCGCCAATTTTACAACTATCTATTGATGCCGGATCAGGCCCTAATTTTTTATTAAAAGGGTGTAATAATTGATTTGCTTTAGCGCCAATGATCCCAGGTTGTAAGGTGATTTTTTCACCTAAGTGGGTAATGTCGTAATTTTGCCAATCGCGCGATAAAGTAATTAATACAGAATCTGTAATGGCTTGTCCTGATAAGCTAGTACCTGCGGCTCTAAAAGTAACCGGTACTTTATATTGGTTAGCCAAACTTAAAACTTGTTTTACTTGGTTTTTGTTTTTAAGTTTTAAGACCAGTTTAGGTATAAGTCGATAAAAGCTGGCGTCAGTGCCAAAAGCATATCGTTGGGTGTAGGCCTCTATGATTTCTTCTGGGAGTAAGAAACTGCTTAGTTGAGATTTGAATTTTGTAAATTGCTGGTGTGACATACAGTTCCCAGAATAATAATGCTTTGTTGCTTAATAACGAAATTGTTATTAAATATCTTTAAAGACCAAAGCATTATATATCCAAGAAACTTCATTTTGAAGTAACTTGGTTATGCCTATATTTATGGAGTTAAATATAGGCATGGAGGGGCATAAATTTATTCACATTCGTTTAATCTATGTGCATCAGATACAGGTGATGCTGCTTTAACCAGATTTAACTGTGTTCTCACCTGTTTATGCATACTTAGCATTTGCTCAAAGTTTTCTTCTTCGCTAACTTCTAGCTGTTCAGTTAATACTTGATCTAAATGAGATACTTCTTTTTTCCAGTTATTCATAATAATACTCCGGCTAAAATTGTAATAGTGCAAATTCAGGGCCATAGGAAAAACCCTATAAATACATCAAAATCAGCATTCTGCTTTGCAAAATGCGATGCAATAAGAAGTGAGAGACATCTTAAGCTGCGGATTATACCTTAATGGTTAAAATTTGTATTATTTTGATTCATTATGTCTCATATATTTAACGCAAATGTGTAAACTGCTTTAAATATGCCCACTTAGCCTAATTAACTCAGCTAAAGCTATTTATATGAAGCATAACTTGAGATAATCGTTAGATATAACTCACAATACACCTCATTAATTTGCTATGTGAAAGTATTGCTCAGGCCCGAGTTTATTTGGCCTTGATGCTAGTGGATTAACAGTCACTTATTAGTTTTTGTATTGTGTTAAGTAAAGAACAGCATTTCTTTTTTAGGTATACATGAAAATATTACACACATCAGATTGGCATTTAGGTCAGCATTTTATTGGTAAAAGCCGCGCAGGTGAGCATCAAGCATTTATTAACTGGATTTTAGTTCAAATTGTTGAGCAACAGATAGATGCAGTGATCATAGCTGGTGATGTATTTGATACAGGTGCACCGCCCAGCTATGCCCGTGAAATCTATAACCGTTTTGTGGTTGAAGTGAATAAATTAGGCTGTCAATTAATTGTATTAGGCGGTAATCATGACTCTGTATCTACCTTAAATGAATCAAAAGAATTGTTGGCTTATTTAAATACCCAAGTGATTGCTAATGTTAGCGGTGATTTGAGTGAGCAGATCATAGTTTTAAATCATAGCTTTGGTGAACATAAAGGAAAACCGGGTGCAGTATTGTGCGCCATTCCTTTTATTCGCCCGAAAGATGTGATGACAAGTCGTGCTGGTGAAACCGGCCAAGAAAAACAACAAGCGTTAGGGCAAGCAATTAAAGATCATTATGCTAATTTATATCAACTCGCAGATGATAAACGTAAAACTTTAGAGTGTGAATTGCCAATTGTTGCCACAGGTCATTTAACCGCTTTAGGTGTAAAAACATCTGACTCAGTGCGTGATATTTATATTGGTAGTTTAGAAGCGTTTTCGGCTTCAGAATTCCCACCTGCAGATTACATTGCCCTTGGTCACATTCATCGTCCACAAATTGTCGCAAAATCTGAACATATTCGTTATAGCGGCTCACCAATTCCTTTAAGTTTTGATGAACTGGGCACTGAAAAACAAGTATTACTCGCTGAGTTTGAAGGCGGTGAATTAAACGCTGTAACGCCTTTAAAAGTGCCTTTATTTCAACCTATGCAATCAATTAAAGGTGATTTAGAAAGGATAGAAGCACAGTTGAATAAACTTGAAAATGATCCTGATGCTTTACCAACTTGGCTACATATTGAAGTGCAAACGCAAGATTATTTAAATGATTTACAACAGCGTATTGCCACTTTAGTTGAAGATTTAAATGTAGAGGTTTTACAGCTGCGTAGAGCGCGTACTAATAGACAAGTTTCCATTGAAAAGCAACAAAAACAAGTTTTAGCAGAGTTAACACCATTAGATGTATTTGAGCAACGCTTGGCACAAGAGTCATTTGAAACAGAGCAAGAACAACAAAGGCGAACACGTATTATCACGACTTTTCAAAATATCGTTGAAGATGTAAAGGAGGCTAAATAATGAAAATTTTAAGCCTTAGATTTCAAAATATTAATTCACTTAAAGGTGAATGGAAAATCGACTTTAGCCAAGCACCTTTTAACGATAACGGTTTATTTGCTATTACAGGCTCTACGGGAGCCGGTAAAACCACGATATTAGATGCCATTTGTTTAGCGCTTTATCATAGAACGCCACGACTCAGTAACATTTCTAAAACAACCAATGAGTTAATGACGCGCGATACCGTTGAATGTATGGCTGAGGTTGAATTTGAAGTAAAAGGCATTGCATATCGTGCTTTTTGGAGCCAAAAACGCTCTCGCGGTAAAATTGATGGTAATTTACAAGAAGCTAAAGTTGAATTGGTTAAATTAGAAGATAGCGGTGACGACAGTATTTTAGCGTCACAAGTTAAAACTAAAATTCAATTAACAGAAGAGATCAGCGGTTTGGATTTTGCGCGTTTTACAAAATCTATGTTGTTATCTCAAGGTCAATTTGCTGCTTTTTTAAATGCTGAGCCTAATGAGCGAGCTGAGTTATTAGAACAATTAACTGGCACAGAAATTTTTAGTTTAATCTCTGAAAAAGTACACAAAGACTTTAGCGTTATTAAAAATGCATTAGCGCGTTTAAAAGAAAAAAAGCAAGATGTAGAAGTGTTATCTGAAGATGATTTAGAGCTGTTAAAACAGCAGCAAACAGATAATCAAACCAGCTTAGAAGACAATCAAAAAAGTAAAACAATTTTAATTGAGCAACAAGCTTGGCTAAAAAAACGTGATGACGCGAAAAATAACTTAATACAATCGGATAATAATTTATTATCGGCACAAAAAAATACTGATGAGCAACAAAGTAATTTTGAAAAGCTTGCTAAATGTGAACCTGCCGAAAAGCTCAGAGCGCAATTTGCTTTATTAAATAAAGTAAAACAACAATTAATAAACATAAGCGATAAACATAAAATATTATGTGTTGATCTAGAAGCTGCTGATAAAGTATCTACTGAATTGTCTCAAACACTTAATGCAACAAACAGCGAGCTTGAAACACTTACAAAGTCTCATACTGAACTCAATACTTTATTGAATGACAAAATAGTGCCGCTAGATGCAATATGTAAACAGCTTAATGATGATGTTACTAAAAGTCAGCAGCAAATAGAGGCATTAACTACAACAGAGCAAAGCCAAACAAGTGAGAAAAAAGCGCATGTTGCAATGCAGCAAAAAATGCAAGCTGAACATATACAATTTACTGAGTATTTAGAGTCTCATAAACAAGATGAAAATTTAGCTGAGCAATTACCTGTTTGGCAAGTAAAGTTTGATGGTTTAACTAAATTAAATGCTCAAAAGTCAGCGTTAGATAAAACACTTAAAACGTCGCAAAAAGATGTCACAGCACAACAAACCGCACTTGAAAAAACACAAGAAACAATCAAACAAAGTGAGTTAAGTGCAAAATCACAGCAAGATGAGCTAAATAAACAAAAACAAAATTTAGCCACTTTGCTTAATGGCGACGAGTTAGCAAATTTAAAGCAGCAGTTGTTATTATTAAATCAGCAGCAAGAACATCGCTCGACATTAAGTTTTAATAGCGAACAATGGCAAAAATCTCAAAATGAATATCATCAGTTAACGCAGCAACATCAAGTACTACAACAAAATGTGACTCAATTTGAACAACACATTCAGCAATTAAGAGCAGATTACCGCCCTAAGTTGCAGATGCAAAAAGATTTACAAAAAATCTTAGAGCAAGAGCGAAAAATCACTGATTTAACCCAAGCGAGATCACAATTACAACCAGGAGATGCCTGTCCTTTATGTGGCTCTTATGAACATCCTTCTGTGCAGCAATATCAAACAGTGAATGTGTCAGATACTGAGCAAAGGTTAAACGGGGTTACTACTGAGTTAGATGCCATACAAGCCAACGGAGAAAAGTTAAAAGACCAAAGGCTTTTGGAGAACAAAGAACTAGAGAATACAATCCAAAAATTAAAAGAACTATCAAATACAGGTCAAACATTATCAGCGCAATGGCAAAATATTTGTAATGAGTTACAGCTGCAAATCACTATAGATAATATCACTGCATTTAATGATTACATCAATCAATGCTCTGAGCAAAAAAACTATTTAGAACAGCATATAAAACAAATAGAACAGCAAGAAGTCACGCTAAGAGAGTTACAAACCCAAGTTGATGCTGCTATCAGTGAACAAACAAAAAATAGCCATCAAGTTGAATTAGCACAACAGCAAATTGCTACGTTGCAACAGCAAGTAAAAGCAACTGAGTTAGAGCTTACAAATATTGATGAGCAATACAAGACAGATGAAAGTGAATTAAAAACTACATTTGAAAGTTTATCTCTGAGCTTACCTGAAGTAGAAAGTGCCAGTGAGTGGTTTGATAATAAACAACAAGATTTACAAAAATACACCCACGCTAAAGAGCAAACGACAGCATTACAAGAGCAGTTAACAGCAGCGGGTGTTAAGACCGATAACTTAGAAAAGCTAATAGTTGAATCTCAGACACAATTAAAGCAACACAGTGATGTTTTAAATGAATTTAAACACAAGCTTGAAGTAGAGCAGAAAACACGTTTTGAGTTATTTGCTGATAAAGATGTATCAGAGCAAAGATTGCTTAGCGAAAAAGCACTTGCGGATATTCAAGAAAAACAAAAACAAGTTCAAACGCAATCGCACAATGCGGCTCACGCGTTGACAGAAATTAAGGGCCAGTTAAATGCACTAAATATAGAGCTTGAAACTGCCAATACTGAACAAACACAACAAACGGATAAATGGCAAAAACAGTTAGCTGATAGCCCATTTAAAGAGCAGGATGAGTTTGAAGCTGCATTGCTTGATGAAGATGAGCGAGAAGCCCTGATCAAGTTAAAGCAAACATTACAAACAGAACTTGATGGTGCAAAAGCAGTTCAAATTGAAGCTAAAAAACAATTAGAACTTGTTGAAAATTTAGAGCAAAGCAATCAAGCATCAAAATCGAGTTTAAGTGAAGTCACTGAGCAATTAGCAAAACTGGAATCTGATATTTTATTATTAACTGAAAATATCGCTAACGCTAAGTTTAAATTGACAGAAAATGACAAAAAACAAACAAGTCAGGCATTGTTAATTGAGCAAATTGCACAAAGCCAAATTGAATTTGACGATATGGCTTATTTACATAGTTTAATTGGTTCACAAAAAGGCGCTAAGTTTAATAAGTTTGCACAAGGTCTAACATTAGATCATTTAGTATTCTTAGCCAATAAACAGCTTGATAAACTTCATGGTCGTTATTTATTACAAAGAAAACAAACTGAAGCATTAGAGCTACAAGTAATTGATACTTGGCAGGGCGATACGGTACGTGATACCAAAACATTATCTGGTGGTGAAAGCTTTTTAGTTAGTCTTGCTTTAGCATTGGCTTTATCTGATTTAGTGAGCCATAAAACCAGCATTGATTCGCTATTTTTAGATGAAGGTTTTGGTACATTAGATAGTGAAACCTTAGATATCGCCCTTAATGCATTAGATAGCTTAAATGCCAGTGGAAAAATGATAGGTGTGATCAGTCATATTGAAGCCATGAAAGAGCGTATCCCTGTTCAAATATTAGTGAAGAAAATGAACGGTCTAGGTGTCAGTAAATTGGAAGATAAATATAAATTTATCAAGGAGTAATATTTTGGATATGGCGCAGCTGAAGCAAGATTTAATCGCACTGGAACTTAAGTTAATTGAGCCTGAAGTACGTCGTTGCAAATCAACGTTAAATCAACTCATTGCTGAAGATTTTATGGAATACCCAGCCAGTGGTGACGCGCCATATTCAAAAAATGATGTATATGACAGACTTGCAGGTGAAATACCTTTTACTGTTGAGCAACAAGATTACCAGTTAAGAATATTAGCTGATAATGTTGCTCAGTTGGTTTATCGTGCGAAAATTACCTTAATTGATACTGATACAATCAAGTATTCTCATAGAAGTTCACTTTATAAATTTAATGGCCAGCATTGGCAAATGCAATTTCATCAGGGTACACCCTGTGAGCGCTTTATTTAGGTTTGGCAAAATATGAATTTAAGTGATTTAACACGTAGCACTTTGTATCAAGTATTTGGTAAACAAATTCAAATAGCTGATGTAGTGCTTATTCAATCTCTATGGAGTGATTTTGGTCAACTTTTACGTGTAAAGTTATCAAACGCTGCAGTTGAAAGTGTGATTGTAAAATATATCAAAGTGCCGAATGAAATAAGCCATCCAAAAGGGTGGCAATCAGATTTATCTACACAAAGAAAATTAAAGTCTTATCAAGTAGAAAGTGCATGGTATCAAGACTTCTCTGCATTATGCGACTCACCAGTTGCAAAGTCATATGCCTCTAATACTGTAAATAATGAAACTGTCATAATATTAGCTGATTTAGCATGTTCGGATTATGCGCCATTGAGCTGTGATGCTAACGAGTGGCAAATAAAACAGGCTTTAAATTGGCTAGCGCAATTTCATGCACAACACTTACAAGTTTGTCCACAAAAATTATGGCAAACTGGCAGTTATTGGCATTTAGCAACACGACCTGATGAACTCGCTGCGATGACTGACTTAACCTTAAAAGAACAAGCTAACAATATTAACGAGTTATTAAATCAATGTGAGTATCAAAGCATTATTCATGGTGATGCAAAGCTGGCTAATTTTTTATTTAAAGACGAAGGTGCCGCAGCGGTCGATTTTCAGTACGTGGGCGGTGGCGTTGGTATTAAAGATGTCATGTTGTTGCTCAGTAGCATGCCGCAAGCGCTAATGAAAAATGAAGTTGGGTATTTAGATTATTACTTTACTCAGTTAGCACGTTATTTATCACACTATCATGCACATATTGATGCTGAGGAAGTTTGTAAACACTGGCATAGCTTATATAAATTTGCTTGGGCTGATTTTGTTCGTTTTTTAAAAGGTTGGTCACCCAATCACTTTAAATTGAATCAACATAGTTTAGCGATAACTGAATTGGCGCTCAGTGAATTACCCTAACGTGGCCTTTAATATCATCACATAAAAAACCCTATTCATTGATGGAATAGGGTTTTGTTTTTATTAGCTGGTGGATTTATGGATTTAAATGTTGCTTTAAAAACTTGTCCATAGCTTGGTAGGCTTCAAGACGGTTCTCTAAACTTCTAAAACCATGGCCTTCATTCTCTTTTACGATATATTCTACATCGATACCGCGTTTAGTAAGTGCGTCAACAATTTGATCTGACTCAGCTTTTACTACTCTTGGGTCTTTCGCGCCTTGCAATACCAATAATGGTGCTTTAATTTTATCTACGTTATATACCGGAGAATACTTGGTCATCATCTCTTTATCATGCTCTGGGTGACCAACCATTTCATGTAACATCGCTAAGTATTGCTTCCAATATGGTGGGATTGACTCCATAAAGGTAAATAGATTAGATACACCTACATAATCGATACCACATTTGTATAGATCTGGTGTATAAGTCACACCAGCAAGTGTTGCATAACCACCATAAGAGCCGCCATAAATACATACATTATCTTTATCTACGATACCTTGGTCTATGGTCCAGTTTACGCCATCAGTAATATCATTTTGCATGGCTTGACCCCATTGCTTAAATGATTTTTCCCAAAATTCTCGGCCATAACCCGTTGAACCTCTAAAGTTAACTTGTAGTACTGCATAACCACGGTTAGCGAACATTTGTACTTCAGGTTGGAAGCCCCAAGAATCTCGGGCCCAAGGACCGCCATGCGGTAGCATAACTAAAGGTAAATCTTTAGCTTCTTTTCCTCTTGGTGTTGTTAAATAACCATGAATTTTTAGCCCATCACGTGATTTAAACTCAATTGGTTTCATGTACGACATGTGCTCTGAATTATGCCAAGGCGCATTTTGCGCAAGTGGTGATAAAGAATCAGATTTTACATCATAATGATAATAAACAGGGCGTTCTACATCACTATAACTGACCACTATCATTTGTTGCTCATCACGAGAGCTGCTACTAATAGATAATTGACTGTTAGGTAGTTTAGATTGAATCTTTTTAAATGTTTGTTCTGCACCTTTATCTAAGAAATGATGCTGGTTTTTCCATGTTGTATAGTTAACTGAAGTGATTTTATTGTGCACATCAGAGTAACTGATGCCACTAATATCAACATCTGGGTGAGAGAAAATCTCTTTTACTTCTTTATCTTGAGCAATATCATATTCAATTAGTGTTGCTTTATCACGTGTGATACGAGTGCTTACATAAAGGTTTTTATTGTCAGGTGTAAAACCTAGTGGCTCAAAACCTTGCTTAAAGTTAAGTTGTTTTAATACTTTAAAAGGTTCTGATTCATCATCACGATATAATACTTGCGTATTGACACCATCTGTTTGCATTGCGACTCTGATTTTACCGTCATGATCTGTCATCCAGCCACTATAACTACCAGGGTTTTGTGCAACTAAAGATGTCGCTTTGGTTTTTAGGTTGTAGCGATAAACATCAAAAATGCGTTTATCACGTTGATTCGTTGATATTAAAATTTCATTTTGTTGATTAGGTAATACATCTATTACTCTTGCTACTACGCCACTTTTTGGCGTTATCACTAATTCTTCGCCGGAGTGAATATTTACTGTTACTAGATAGTAATTTTCATCGCCACCAGTATCTCTTGCATAAATGACTGTATCGTCTGAAATCCAACCATAACCGGCGACATCACGGTCGATTTGATTTGAAATACGTTTTGCTTTTTCTGGTTGGTTAATTGGGTGAAAGAAAATATTCATGCGGTCTTTATAAGGTTTAAGCATCGCAACATAGTTTGCACTTGGAGAAATGGTCACACTACGTGTAACACTGTTTCTGAAAAAATAATCGACTGGGTATTCTGGAATTTGAATGTTTTGTACTTGCGCACTTTGTGTATTTGTTTGGTTTTCTTCTGTTGCGTTACAACCGACTAATGTTGCTGATATTGCAGCTGCGATGAATAATTTTTTAAACATGTTGATTCCCTTTTTTTACAAACTATTATTTTTGAGTTGTGTGCATTATGAAGAGATTGATGTTGTTGATGCGCCAAAAATGAAAATAGGCTAAATAACATGATTTTAGGTAAAAATAGATGGTATAAGGTTTTTATGCTTTTTTATTAAAAACTTAACACAGCATGTTTTAATTTTTACAGGCTAGATGTGTTGTTGGTGTAGATTGTTTTCTAAAAAGACCAAGTAGCTTTATATCTGACTTTGATATTGCAATCCGTTGTAATTTATCTTGTTTATTAAATGTGATGGCAACCGCATCTGAGTTTTTGTAAATAGATAAAACACGATTGTCTTGATCCCATTCATATTCAATTAAATTAAGCCGAGTATGCTCTATTACTTTTTCTTTTGTTGTTTCACAAGAGATTTTATCGACAAAGGTATTGAGATCATGCCAATTGGAATAACAACCGGTGTTGATAGTAAATAATATGAAAATTAATAATTTAAATAGAAGTCGTTTATTCACAATACTTGAGCAATACAATGAGATCGTATATTGATAATAGATGAGAAAAATTGAGCCTGCAGACATAAAACCAAAAAATGACAAACTTCCCTTAGAAACGATTTAAATTAGCTAAATTTTGCTTTCTTAAATATATAAATTTTAAATAATTCGATACCCTTTTTAAAAATGTAATCAGTTTATATCGGATTATAAACTGACAATGCAGCTATTAACTTATAAATATTAGATCCATTAAAAACACAAATTAACCTTAAACACTACAAACTCTCATTCCCTATGGGTATTCAATTAACAGGCGGAACAATATTTATTGTCTATAATTCATACTGGTTGCATATATGTTTTATAACAAAAACGAGCTCGCTATGATTTAGGTTTTAGTCGCTCAGTTACTATGTGGTCGCATCTTAGGAGATTTATTGTGCCAGAACAAGTAACGCATGAATCAGAGCATTATCGACAACATGTTAGATTTAGAATTCCAACAGTATTACAACTTGAGGGAGAGTCTTTTACGCTAGCTGACTGGTCGGTATCTGGTGTCGCAATGGAAGACTTTCCTGAGGAACTTGGTGTTAAATCGATTTTAACTGGATACTTAATTTTTGATTTTCAAAGTTATGATTTTCGGGTAGCCATAGAAATTGAAAAAGTCAGGTTTAATAAAGAAACTAAACGTTGGGCAGGAAGGTTTATAAATGTATCTAAACAATCCCTTTCTCTTATTCATTATATGATCAATGCATACTTATCTGGTGAAATCGTTAGTGTGGGTGACTTGCTTAGTGTTGTCGGTAGTGAAAGTGTATTAAAAAAAGACCTAGATAAAAGACTTGAAATTGAAAGAAGCTTATTTCAGAACATTTTATATCAAAGCAAACGGATTTTAGGGCACATTATCTATGCCAGTATTTTTGTATTGCTTGTTTGGTTTTCAGGTTACACCATATATGCAAATCGCTATATCGTTGAAAGTAAAATGGCGTATGTTGATCGAGAATCAATCAAATTACGTGCTCCCGATGATGGCATTGTTGAGCTTAAGTTATCAAACACTAATCCTTTAGTTAAAAAAGGAGATTTAATTGCTGTAGTACGCTTAGTTAATGGAGGCGTGTTAGGTATTGAATCTCCATGCGATTGTTTATTAACAGAGATATTTGTAAAGACAGGAGTTTTTGCTGCTCAAGGGGAAGTATTATTTAGTATATCACCCCCAAATACACCAATAGTAATAAAGGCTAAAATTGATTTTGAAGATGTCTCTAAAATAAGCATCGGTGATCCTGCGATGATCCAATTATTAAATGGTGAAAATATGCAGGCAAAAGTAGAGGGAATTATTGCTGGTTCAGTAACAGAGCTAGATATAACTGGTGCCGTGCCTGATTTTGCAGTTGTTGAGTTAACAACAAAAGAATCAATTAATATCGATAACATAAATTCATTAGCTACCGTATATATTGAGACATTTTAATGTACTTTAAATTATTTTTACTCATGAGCTTTTTCTGCCTTATTTTTATAGAACAAGGTATTGCTCAGGGTGATTTGATTAAAATTGACTCTCAGATGAAAGCACCTTCCTTAGATAAAATAACGGTAGAATATGTGAGAAATAAAGTGCCTAAGCCTTCATTAGATGAAGGCATTGAAGTGCTTCCCTTGCATTTTATTTATACTTTTAGTTCTAGAAATTATTACGAGCTTGTCAATACTCTAAAAACTAATAAAGGCCTTGAAGATATTGAACCTTTAGCTATCTACATCAGTGATGGTAATTATGGTTTAAATGATATTTATAGATTGATAAACAACAAAAACCATTTCAATAAATTAAGTGATTCAGTTTATATTTCTTACCTGCCTATTATGATCGCTAATGATGCTAGTTTAACAATAAAAAAGCAGGAACTTAGACTATCTGTTCAGGATGTTGCATTTATTGCTTATCGAGGAGATTTATTTGTTATAGATGCTAAGGTGACGAGTTGGCAGCAAACTACCGCCGATTATGGACCTAGGAAAGCGATAGAAAAGAAAAACTTGCTGCTATATGGTATTCAACCTGCTCGACCTTATTTGTTAGGTATGAGAGGTTCAAAAAGTTATTTTGCTAATTCTCACTTTAATGGTTTGGGCTATCAAGGTCTATCTTCCAGCTTTGGCATCGCACTATCAAGTAGAATCAATTATGCACGACATGATCCGTTAAGTTTTTATGGCATATTAAGTAAATTGCCTGAACCTACAGGATTAATTGTAGGCAATCTTATAGAAAATAATTTTTTTGGTTTTTATACGAATAAAGCCAAAAATATATATTTAGTGGGTAATATTATTCGAAATAATATTATTTATAATGTTGACCCGCATGATTTTTCAGAAAACTTATTTATTTCACGAAATATAACTTATGGTGCGAGACATGCTCACGGCATTATTATCTCTAGAGAAGTAAATCATTCACAGCTAAATGAGAATATTAGCTTTAATAATGCAGGGGCAGGTTTAATGCTTGATAGAGCCTGTGAAGATAATATTATTAATAATAATATTGTATTTAATAATAAAAATGATGGTATCGCGATATTTGAAAGTAATCGCAATAAAGTGAAATCAAATGTTATTTTTACCAATGGCAATAATGGTATTTATATTAGAAATAGCCAGTCTATTTTGGTAAATAAAAATGTCGTATCTCATAATGCCAAATTTGGTATTGAATTAGCATCTCAAGCGCTATCTCATCATTTATCAAGAAACTTTAATTTAGACCCCTATCAAGAATTAACAAGTGCCAAGTTAATAGACAATATTATATTTCGTAATACTTCTGCGGCAATTACAGCGAAAGATAAAACTAAAATATACTTTAGTAAAAATAATTTAAAGGGTTCTTCTCCCTATTTATATGGCGGAGATTTAAAGAACTTTGTAAATGACATAATGAAGTTTCAAGATACTGAAGGTTATAGCTATTGTAATTTGGGTACTAAATTATGCGATTAAAAATTGTCTTGTTTATAGGATGTTTAACCCATTGTTTATTGGGAGCAGCTACGCCCGATTTGAGTGTCGTTAAGGCTTTTGATACACAAAAACAGCGTGAAATATTAAAGATGTTGTCACAAGAAGGCGTCGTTGCTGCACAAAAAGAATATATGCGTAGGTTAATTATCCTTTATCGTAATAATGCAGGGTTAGAAACAGAAGAGTTAGAACATTTATTAGTATTAACGGCGTTAAAGGGAGATGTAAGCTCAATGTATCGTCTAGGTCATCTTTTAATTCGAGACAACACAGAACAGCTTCATTCATTTCACACTGGTATCAAATTAATTACAAGAGCCGCTTTGTTAGGTTATGGCAAAGCGATGGCAGATCTAAGATTATTACCTAGTGTTATTAAATTCCCTGAGTCAGTATATGTTAATGCTTTTATTGAAAGTTTGGATGAGCTACAAAACAACCAAGGTATTGAATGTGATAGCTGGCAAAGATTATGTAACGACATAGAACAGGAAACGGACTATAGTGGTAATCAATTCATACAAGACTTAAGAAAAGAACGAGTTAATACTTTAGCTGATATTCATCATGTTTTTTATCAGTTTAATCGTAAGCTAATTGCTAAAAACTTCACTGAAGTTGCTAATTTTAAAAACGAAATTAAACAAAAAAATAAACTTAAAAAACGCAGTTATATTCCAGAGGATCGGTTGGCCAAATTGACCCAAATAGATTGGCAACAAAAAACATATTTAAGTCGCAAAGCCACCCAAAAAAAACTAAATAGCAGGTTAGCTAAAAAATCATTAACTACTCAAATCACCAAACATAAAATAAAAATCGAAAATACATTAAAAAAAATCAACTTACATAGAGCGATTGATCAACAAATTTCAATGGATGAATTACTTGATATGATTGAGGAGCTTTGATGCCGACTCATAAATACAATCAAGTTTTAATGATTTTACTCACTCTCATACTGATATTGCCTAGCTGTTTTTATGCCCATTCAGAAAATATTACAGAAGATAAAACTGATTTCAAACCTCCTTACATAAAGAAAAGTAATCATAGCCTTTATTATGGTGTTAAAGGTTTTACTTATCAAAAATTGCAAGTATTAGCTCAACAGCGGATACACCAAGATCAAATCAATTTTTTTGTAGGGTTAAAGTATAACTATTTAGTTGCTGAAGATTGGTTATTTGATAGCGATATCAAACTTGTTCATAGACGTAATGATAATTTTAATTCAGAGCAAGATGAATCGTTTACTTTCTTGGAAGTCAAACGCTTCAAACTTATTAAAGAAAACTTCTTTGGTTCCCTTTTTTGGGATCTTGAACTTGGGAGAGATAGATTAAAAAGTCGCGCATCTTGGCTATTTGATGATGAAATTGATTTTATCGAATTAAATCGAAATTCGACCCTATTAGATATTAATTTGTTTGCTGCTAAGTGGTTATGGGATGCTAGGGTTGGTGCAGATTTAAATACTTTAAGTGAAGAGCAAAAAATTGAGACGACGGGTAGCAAGTATTTATCAGGAGAGCTTAATTATCAGTGGTTCTATAACCATTACTTTCAATTTAATATTTTGCATGAGGATTATATTAATTCTCGCGCGTTTAGAGAGGAGGAATTTAACTTACGCACTTTGGTCAGAGAGTCAGAATTAACTTGGTTTCGAGCAGCTTTACATGGCAGTAAAAAATATAATGTTTCAACAGATATAGATTATTGGTTTGATATTGCAACCTTAAGTGGAGAGCGCAGTATAGATGATCCTAGAGATGATTTTAAAACGATTATAAAGCAAAAAATGTCAGGAGGTCATGCTTATCGAATGGGCATAACTACACGGTTTGAAAATAATAAATATGCATTTGGTATAGGGTATGATCTGGCAAGTTCTGGTGAGGCTATTACAAAAAAAACTGAACTGTTTATTCAGCCATTTATAGCAAGTAATCGTTCAAAAATTTTTGGCTTTAGTAAAAGGCGTATTTACGGTGAAGTATTAGCGCCTCAACTATCAAACTTACAAGTATTTCATTTAGGTGGTGGCTATGCAATAGATGAAAATCAATGGTTAGAACTCTCTTTATATAATTATCGTCAAGATGAAGCGCGTTCTGATACCTTACTTTATCGTCAAAATGACCTTTTAAGTGGAGCATCTAAAGACATAGGTTGGGAAGTTGATTTTTCATTAGGGATGCGTTTTCCAAATGAACTTAGAGTAGAGTCTGTTTTTGCATATTTAAAAGCAGGACGTAGTTTCGAATATCAATATGATAAAAATGGCAGTTACCGAATTTCCTTAAATTTTGTTAAGGACTGGTGATATGTTGACACAATATCAGCATTTAGTATTGATAAGTTTGGTTTTCGCCTTAATGAGTGCTTGTGCCGACCTGAGACAAGCTAGGTTAGATTATCAACAGAATAAAATTGATAAAGCTTATGAGCAATGGCAAGAGCTTGCAGATAAAGGTTTTGGTGAAGCTTATTATGCTTTAGCTAATTTATATAGCTCAGGTCGTTTAGCTGGTGGGCGAAATATACAAATGGCTTTTCACTATTTAACTTTAGCGGGTGAAGCTAATTATCAAAAAAGTTACCTTGAGATTGGTCGTCTATTAAATCAAAAAAAATTAAACCCGGCACAACAAAGTAAAGCAAAAATAAGTTTAGAGCAGGCGCTTTCTCAGAAAATACCTGAAGCGACTTTAGCTGTTGCTGAATTAAAAATTCGTGGAACGTTTTATGAACAAAATATTAATCAAGCAATAGAATTACTTAAGCAGCTTGCGAATGAGCAAAACGTACAAGCCTATAATAGGCTCGCTGAAATTTATAAAAATGGCCTTTATGTAACTACAAACTTAGGCTTAGCTTTTCAATATTATAATAAAGCTTTTTCTTTGGGCCATAAGTCATCTGGAATTTCGGTCGCGCAATTTTATGAAAATGGTATAGGTGTATCCCAAGACATCAATCAAGCAGAAAATATATTAAGAGATCTTGTAAATCAATCATATATCTCAGCTTATTATCATTTAGCTGCTTTTTTAGAAAGACACAATCATAAAGTATCAGAAGAGCCTTTACTGCTGTATCAGTTAGCTTTAACAAAAGGTTCTACATTAGCAAAGTTAAGATTAGCTGATATGTATCGACATGGTGAAGGCGTAACGAGAGATCCAGAAAAAGCGATAGCCATGTATCAAAAATTATCTGAACAAGGGTATGGTACCGCAACAGCGAGAATAGGAGACATTTATCGCGATGGAGAGTTACGTGCCCTTGACTATAAAAAAGCCAATGATTTATATCAATTAGCATTAATTCAAGATTTTGAAAAAGCAGAATTAAGAATTGCAAAAATGATGGCCAATGGCTTAGGAATGCCAAAAAACCTTGATGGTGCCAAAGTTATACTTTTGAAGTATGCCAACTTAGGCGTGGCTAATGCAGCTTATGAATATGCAAAAATACTAGAGCAAACAACAAAAACAGAAGAGTTTCCTGAGCAGGCATTGATCTGGTATCAAAAAGCCTCTGATGCTCAACATCTAAAAGCAAATATTCGTTTAGCCGAATTAATGTTATCAGGTCAAGGAATGGAACAAGATATTACTGGTGCGATAAATAAATTTGAAAACTTAGATCACGAAGCCGTTGCACTAGTGAGGCTCGCAGATATATATCGCACTGGACTTTACGTTAAAAGAGATCACTTAAAGGCCGAACAGTTATATTTGCAAGCAGTCTCGTTAAATGATCAAAAAGCCTTACTTAGTTTAGCAAACTTATATGCCAGTGGAGATAGTTCAGTCGCTGACTTTGATAAAGCAGTTAAAATTTATCGTCAATTCTCTTTAACTGGTAGATTAGAAGTAAGTTATAAATTGGCTCGAATGTATGAACAACGATTAGGTGCGGATGCTATTACACCTGAAATAGTACAATGGTATAAAACAGCCAGTGATGGCGGTTATGCACCAGCAAGAGTTAGGTATGCGGATTTATTATTAGAAGGTAACGGCGTAATCCAAAATAAAGATAAGTCTATTGAAGTATATCAGGAACTCAGTAGTGTTGGTTTTGGTGCGGCAACTTTTCGTTTAGGCAGGTTACATGAGTTTGGTATTAACACAGACATCAATTTTGTTTTAGCTATGCAGTTTTATAATAAATCTTTAGATCAAGGATACGATTTAGCACAATTAAAAATTGCTAGATTACACTATTTAGGTAAAGGGACCCCCAAGGATATTCCTTTAGCGCTTTCAATATATTTGAAACTTGCTTTACAAAACAATGCCGTAGCAGCTTATTCATTAGCCAAAATGTACCATGAATTAAAACAAAAAATTAATGCGGATTGGATGGAAAAAGCAATATATTGGTATAGAGAAAGTGCTGAGTTAGGTTATCTAGATGCTCAGTATGAATTGGCTATTTTATTTGATATTCAACAAGGTAAATACTCTAAAAAAAGTACCAATATTTTATTTTCTTTAGCAAATTCTGGGCACGGAAAAGCAATGCTTTCTTATGGGAAAAGACGATTTTATGGCTTAGGTCAAACTGTAAATCAATTAGAGGGTTTAACTTATGTTTTAACCTCTACTCGAATACAGACTAAATTTGCATTAGATGAATTATTAGCCATGATCAAAGATACACAATACGATGAAGACATAAATAATGCGGTGATCAGATCGAATAAACTTAAAGAGTCATTAAGCGTAGCGAATTAAACTAACAGGTTTTAATAAAGCGAGGGCTAAAATGGATAAAAAACAGATCAGCATATTTGGATTGGGCTATGTGGGCTTAGTAACCAGTGTGTGTTTAGCTGAACTAGGTCATCAAGTGATTGGTGTTGATATCAACCAAGAAAAAATTGATTTGATCAATCAAGGGAAGTCTCCATTTTATGAACCGGGCCTTGAAAAAAAGCTAGCAAAAGTAATTGAAAGCGGCAATTTTAAAGCGACGATAGATCATCAATTTGCAACCATGCATTCACAGATCAGTATGATATCAGTTGGCACTCCAAGTTTGAGGTCAGGTGATGTCAATCTAGAATATGTATTTGAAACATTAAAAAATATCGCCAAAGATATTAAAAATAAATCCAATCATATCATTGTAATGAGAAGTACTGTGCCTCCAGGCAGTGCTCAGAATAAATTCCTACCAATATTATATGATGTTTTAGGTGAAAGGCTTGGGAAAGCGTTTCATTACGTATCCAATCCTGAGTTTTTAAGAGAAAGTACCGCAATCGAAGATTTTTACAACCCGCCAGAAACTGTATTAGGCTGCAATGAACATATTATCAGCAAGGAGCTGGCAGCGCTTTATTCGTTCAGCGATGCACCTGTTTGTTGTTGCAGTATTCCAGTTGCTGAGTGTATTAAATATGTTGATAATACTTGGCATGCACTTAAAGTCACTTTTACGAATGAGATAGGTAGTTTATGTAAAACATTGAATATTGACAGCCATGAAGTAATGGATCTTTTTTGTAGAGATACAAAGCTTAATATTTCAACTGCTTATTTTAAACCTGGTTTCGCTTTTGGCGGCTCATGCCTACCTAAAGATGTGCGGGGTTTATCTTATGTTGCAGAACAACACAGCTTACGTTTGCCAACATTGACTTCAATCCTTAAGTCTAATTTTTACCATATTGATCGAGCCTATGAATTAGTGACCCCACCAGGAGTGAAATCTATAGGGTTATTGGGTTTAGCGTTTAAAGCTGATACAGATGATGTAAGAGAAAGCCCTTTGATAAGATTGGCCGAACGTTTGATTGGTAAAGGATATAAACTTATTGTTTATGATAAACATGTTTTTCAAGCACTAAAGCAAAAGTCTTCATCTGAAACAATGAAAAAATGTTTAGGTCATTTATGCCAATATGTGAGTGATGACTTAAATCATGTGATTAAAAGTGCAGAAGTTGTTGTTATAGGCAATAGGAGCGAAGAATTCAATCACATAGCTCATCTAATTCAAGATCATCAAATTATAGTTGATTTAGTTAAAAATAAGAGTCTTGAAAACCATTCCTTTTATGAAGGGATCTGTTGGTGAAAATTCAGTTGGTGTTATTTTTTTTAACTTTATTTGTTATAAATCACACTCAGGCCAAAGTGTATTTTGTTTCACCTGATGGAAATAACAATTCAACAGGGTTAACCCCAAAAGAAAGTATGAAAAGTATTCAAAAAGGAATTGAATTATTAACTCCTGGGGATACTTTATGGCTTATGAAGGGAGTATACCATCAAAAGTTTCATTCAATTATTAGTGGTACAAAACAGGAACCTATTACAATAAAGGGTAATGTTTCAACTATAGTTAAAGGTTTAGTTAATAATATCAAATCAAAAAAAATAGTCGAAATAAAGCATAGTTACATCCATTTAAAGGGCTTTACAATTGATGGGCATTCAGGAGAACACCAGCGAGCAATTGACTATAAAGATAAGTTATTATTGGTACAGGGAAATGAACAGAGTCCTATCCGTGGAGTAGAAATTAAAGGAATGAGAGTGCTCAATGCATTAGGTGAATGCATCAGATTAAAAGACTTTACCCAGTACACTCGTATTTCAAATAACATCATAAAAAACTGCGGCTTAAAAGATTACAAATTTGGCAGAGGTAAAAAAAATGGTGAGGCTATATATATAGGCACTGCACCTGAGCAGCTAAAAAGCAAAAGCTTAGATACAAGCTCATATAATGAAATCAAAGGAAATAATTTAGATCCGCAAGGTGGTGAATGCATTGATATCAAAGAAGGGGCAAACCATAACTTAATTGCTGAGAATAATTGTTTTGGCGGATTAGATATACATTCGGGATCTATTTCTATACGTAGCTCTTTTAACCGAATCATTGGTAACTATATTTTTGATAATCACGGCAGTGGCATTAGGATCGGGGGAGATACAAAAGGCATTGCTATCGATAATTATGTTGTAAAGAACCTATTGATAAATAATCAATTTGCAGCATTAAAAATTATGGACTGGCCGCAAAAGTCTGTATGTCGTAATCAAATTCACCAAAAAAAAGGTAATAAATGGATTAAGGTAAAGTCGGGAATAGATAAATCTGCAATATTAAGGTGTAATTATGGCGATGATATTTAAACACCTTATGTTAATAATGATTTTATTGGCTTTGGCAGTTTCATTGCCTTGGACATATTTTGATTCTACATCAGACAAGTTTATTTTCATTATAGGTTTTGTGGCTATTTGGCGTTATGGCTGGGCAATACAGCATTTTGTGCGTGCATTAATATATCTTAAAATTAAATTTAAAAGATTAAGGCAACAAGAACAGAATTCAGGTGATGAATACATTCCAATTCATGTATTTCTTTTGATAACGTCTTTTCGTATTGAGACAGAAACCTCTATCACTGTTTATCGGTCCATCATAAAGGAGGCAATAAATAACGGTGTTGATACCACAATCATCGCTTCGTTAGTCGAAACTAGTGATGAGAGATTAGTAAAACAAATATTTTATAGCTTCTCACCTCCAAAACATATTCGGCTGAAGCTAGTACTCTTAGACGGAACTGGGAAAAGGGATGGCTTGGCTGCAGGGTTTCGAGCGATTTCTAATTCACAACTGCATTTGGAAGATACTGTTGTAGCGGTTGTAGATGGGGACAGTATTCTTACTAAAGGGAGTATTGAAAAATGTTTTAAATTTTTTAAATTAAATCCAAAACTCGGTGCGCTCACAACAAATGAAAAGTGTATCTTACAAGACAATCATAAAGTTACTGAAATTTACCGACGCTGGTATAACTTAAGGTTTTCTCAGCGCCATGAATTTATGAGTTCGATAGCTTTAAGTAATAAAGTGCTTACTTTAACTGGGCGTATGTCAATGTTTAGAGGAGATATTATTGGTGATTCAACCTTTGTTGAACGTGTTGAATTTGACTTTGTAGACCACTGGCGTCTTGGGCGTTTTCGTTTTTTAACTGGTGATGATAAATCAAGTTGGTTTCATGTATTAAAGGATGGTTGGCAAATGTTATATGTGCCAGATGTCGAGGTTTTGACGATTGAATCTCCTCCTAGCGAAAACTTTCTTAAAGGTGCAACGATGCTAATGTCTCGCTGGTTCGGTAATATGTTGAGAACAAATAGTAGAGCGAGAGAAATCCCAAGGAAAACAACAGGAAACTATGTTTGGTGGGTATTGTATGATCAATTGATAAGTATATGGACTTCGTTGTTTGGTTTAGTGTTAGCTATAATGGGAGCCATTTATTTTGATAAATCGATTTTTCTGGCGTTTATTTTCTGGATTTTATTAACGCGTTATCTTCTCACCTATTTATTAAGCACTTTACAAGGTAACTTCTCTTTTTCATGGCCATTTTTGGTATATTTCAATCAAATTTATGGTTCAATGATTAAGGCATATTCCTTACATCATTTGTATAAACAAGGCTGGACTAGACAAAAAACCACCTTGAAAGGATCAAAAAGTAAAATTGAAAATACAATTAAAACTACAGGTTCTAATCTTTCACTCGTAAGTTCTGTATGTGTATTTTTAACAACTGTAGCATTTATTGTTGGTATTTTTAATCTTCATGATATCAATGCGTTTATCTTATATTTGAAAATGCGGTTTATTTAATACTTTTATTTTTTATAAGTAGTCCGGTTTAAAAGGTGCATCTCTTTTAAGTTGTTCGGTGAACGCTTCAGCACTAATAGGTTTTGAGATTAAATAGCCTTGGATAAAGTCACAGTGCGCACTTTTTAGAATTTGCATTTGCGCTGATGTTTCAACGCCTTCAGCAATAACTTGTAACCCCAATTTATGAGCCATTACTATGATAGCTTCACATAATGCTTGGTTTTGAGGGGAAAACTCTAAATCTCGAACAAATGCTTGATCAATCTTTAAAAAGTTCATATCAAATTTGGTTAAATATGAAAGTGACGCATATCCAGTTCCAAAATCATCAAGTGATACTTCGATGCCATTTTCCTGAAATTTAGCTAATTTCTCTTTTGTTTCAGGGCAATCTTCTAGTAATAAACCTTCTGTAATTTCTATGCAAATACCATAATGTAAGTTAAGTTGTTCAAGCGTACTGACCCATAATAATTCAGTGCTTTCTTTTGGATTTTGAAATTGAACGGGAGATTTATTAACGCTTATTTGAAACCGAGAGTCGAACTCATCTTGCCATAATTTAACTTGTTGGGCTGCGCTGATAAACACCCAATTACCTATACTTTCAATAACACCTGAGCTTTCTGCTAGCGGAATAAAATCAGCAGGGCTTATAATACCAAGCTCTTTATGATGCCACCGAATTAATGCTTCGGCTTTAAATATATTATTGTCAGCGAGGCATATTATTGGCTGATAAAGTACTTCAAAATCTTGTTCAATAATGGCAAGTCTTAGCTCTTGAGTTAATGCATGCGTTTTATCTGCGTCCAGTTTGAGTTGCTGGGTAAAATAATTGAATTGCTTACGGCCTTTATTTTTTGATTTGTACATTGCTTGATCTGAGAATTTAAGCAGCTCATCCATTTTATCGGTATGCTCAGGAAATAATGTAATACCGATACTGGCAGAGATAAAAACAGATTCATTGCAAATATAGAAGGGCAGTTCTAAGGTTTGAATTATTTTATTAGCAATGATATCTATACAGTTTAAATCTTGGATCTGACTTAAAATCACGGTGAATTCGTCTCCACCGATGCGAGATACCGTATCTGACTCCCTTAAAATCAGTTTAATACGTTCAGAAGCTTCAATAAGCAATAAATCACCAGCTTCATGTCCTAATGTATCGTTTACTTCTTTAAAGTGATCTAAGTCGATAAAAAATAATGCAAATTTATCACAGTTTCGCTTACTTTTAATTATTTCTTGTTTGAGCCTATCTGCAAACATATTACGATTGGGTAACTGTGTTAAAGGGTCAAAATTTGCCTGTTGCCATATCACTATTTGAGATTGCTTTTTATCAGTAATATCTAAGATTGAACCTACCATGCGAAATGGGATGCCATGCTCTTCCCTGATTGCTTCACCCACTATTTGAAACCAAAGTTCATGCTGTTTTTGAGAAAATAAACGGCATTCAATATTAAACTCAATAAAAGGATCATCTAAATGCTGTTGTAGTTGAAATTCAAATTCACCGACATCGTCAGGATGAACTTGCTCTAATAAAGATGCCCAATTATTACCAAAAGCTAAATTGTCGTAACCTAATAAATCTGTAAACTTTACAGAGTAATAAACTTCATTCGTTTTTATATTCCAATCCCAGATCCCAGCACTAGAACCTCTTAATGCCAGCTCATATCTTTGTTGATTAACTTTGAGTTCAGATTGAATTTTATTAAATTCAGAAACATCTTCAACGCAACCAACATAGGCAATAAGTTGACTTTTACTATCTAGTATTGGTTGAGCATTTACTAGTAAATGTAATTCTTTATGATTGGGAAAATGAACTCTAAATTTATAGGAAAAAGTCGCTTTTTTAGCAATACAGCGATACCAATGCTTAAAGACAGCCTCTTTATCATCAGGATGAAAGTAGGTTGCATATCCTAGTCCTAATGTCTGCTCTAAGGTTAAACCAAGTAATGTTTGTAAGCTTTTATTGCTGTATGTACATTCACCACTTGGGCTAGCTTCAAAAATACCTGTAGCGGCATTCTCTGATAATTGAAAAAAACGTTTATGCTTACTTTCATGATCTCGCTTCACTTCAATTCCTTTTAATAGTGAATAGATTTTAATTAATTGTAGTCTAAAAATAAATTTTATGAATTGAAAAATAACGACTATGTTTAATAACATAGTTAACAAGGAGTAGTGTAAAAAAGATGAAAAATATCATGATAGTTGACGATAGCCGAGTATCTAGGATGATGATTAAAAATATAGTGGTCGATCAGCATCAAGATTGGAAAATAGTTGAAGCAGGTAATGCTGAAGAGGCGCTAAAATTATGCACTGAATTTACGCCAGACTACTTTTCAGTAGATTTGAATATGCCTGGCCGAGATGGTTTAGAGCTAATAGATTTACTTAAACCGAAATTTAAAAGCGCAAAATTTGCATTACTTACAGCAAATATTCAACAAGCCACGCACGTAAGAGCTGAAAAGCTAGGGGTTAGATCATTTAATAAACCAGTAACGCTTGAAAGTATTAGTCAAATGCTAGGATATTTTAATGAGCAAAACTAATTTATTAACTGAGCTTGAACAAGATTACTTAGTAGAATTATTTAATATAGGTATTGGTAAGGCTGCTAATTCACTCAGTCAAATTGTAAATCAAGAGATTGTTTTATCTGTTCCCGCAGTAGAATATATAACAATTGCTGATTTAAATACAAAGATGGGTGAACATAAAGATATATGCAGTGTGTCTCAGTCAGTTCAAGGTAAGTTTAGTGCTAACAGCATGCTGCTCTTCCCTGAAAAAAGTAGCTTGGAAGTTGTAAAAAAAATGCTTGGCGAAGGATACTCAAATGAAACTATAGCGGAACTTCATCAAGAGGGGTTTACTGAAATTGGTAATATTGTACTTAATGCGTGTATTGGTTCTCTTGGGGAGTCATTTCAAGAAGAGTTTAAAGTTGGCTTGCCATATTATCAGATTGGCTCTACCTCAAAAGTAATTCAAATTCCTGAAAATGATAATATTTTATTTATACGTATTAATTTGATGCTGAGTGAGAGTAAAGTACAAGGTTATTTAGTATTCTTATTAGAAAGTTTATCTTTTACGCAATTTAAAAGTATGTTGAATAAAATGATTAATGGGCTTTTATCTTAATGGCTGACAATGAGTTTAATGAACTTGAAATTGTAAACCAGATCAGTGTTGGTTTAATTGGTATTGACCAAGATAAAAAAGTGTTCCTTTGGAATGCATGGATGGAGCAAAATAGTGCCTTACATTTAAAGGACGTAAAAGGTAAAGCGCTAAATGATATTTATCCAGATTCATACCAAGGGCGATTGTTACATGCAGTAGAACAAGCTTTATCTCAAAGAATGCCATCTGTATTATCGAATGTATTTAATCGTTCAGTTTTCCCCCTTTACAATTTTAGTCATCAATTAATTCAGCAATCTATTAATATTTTCCCTATTAATATTAAAGATAAACCTTGCTGCATAATACAAATAACAGATGTATCTGCTGCAGTCGCTAGAGAGCAAGCACTAGAACGCCAAGTATTAGAGAGAAAAAAGGCAGAGCAAGCTAAAAGTGAATTTTTAGCCAGTATGAGCCATGAAATTAGAACACCATTAAATGGTGTCTTGGGTATGTTAGATTTATTAAAACGAGAAGATATTCCTGAAAAAACCTTAGGTTTTGTCAATGTTGCGTATTCAAGCGCTAATGCATTGTTATATATCGTTAATGATGTGCTTGATTTTTCAAAAATTGAAGCTGGTAAGTTAGATATTGAGCAAATACCCTTTGAAATAGTGACATTTTTAGAAGATGTTGTGCAATTTTTTGCTTTAACTGCCCAAGAAAAAAATGTGAGTATCAATTTAGATACCTCTGATTTAAATATTACACACGTGATAGGAGATCCTAATCGCATTAAACAGATTTTAATGAATTTGATTGCCAATGCTTTAAAGTTTACTGAAGTAGGCGAAGTACTCATTAAAGTGAAAATATTACCAATTAATTCACAGCAAGCGCAGTTAGTCTGTCAAGTACATGATACCGGTATAGGGATCACTGATGCACATCAATCAACATTGTTTTCGCCTTTTAAACAAGCTGATAATTCAATTGCACTTAAATATGGTGGAACTGGTTTAGGTCTCTCAATAGCAAGGCAATTATGTAATTTAATGGGCGGTGAGATAGAAGTTAAAAGTCAAATAGGTGAAGGCAGTTGCTTCAGTTTTGATGTCATATTATCTTATGAACCTGAACCCTTTAACCCATTAATTCTAAATGGCAAAAGCGCTATTATTATTGGTTTGAGTGATACATGTTCAAACATTTTAAAGGCTTATTTGCAGTATCAAGGCTCAGAAGTTTTTATTAGTACTGTTGATTTTGATGCATTCACATTATTAAAAACAAAGCACAATGTTGATTGGATTTTTATAGAATACAATTTTTATAACAAATACCTAAATTTAGTAGAACAGTTTATCTCTCAAAACGAATCTTGGATAAAACCCGTTTTAGTTTCGCCAGCATATTCAAAACATTCACAATCAGATGTGTATTACAGTATTAATCAACCGATTTTCAAATCTGAAATATTAGAATTAATTTATAACGAACCGATTGATGACTTTGTTGAAAGTTATGTAGTACCAGATAAAATACAGCTAGCGATTTTAGTTGTAGAAGATAACCCAATCAATCAAATTGTAATTAAGGAGATTTTAAGTAAATTAGGCTTCGATTGCACGTTAGCCAAAGATGGTATTGAGGCCATAGAGGTATTGTTAAATAGCAATGAAACCGTATTTGATATCATATTTATGGATTGCAAAATGCCTAGATTAGATGGTTTTGAGACAACGGAACAAATCAGGCAAGGAAAAGCAGGTCAAGCATATCAGAATGTTCAAATAGTCGCATTAACTGCCAATGCTATTCATACTGAAAGAGATAGGTGCTTAGACTCAGGAATGAACGGTTTTTTAACCAAACCGATTAATGTTGAAAAGTTGAATCACACTTTACAAGATTGCTTAAATCAAAAATAGCCATGTTTGACATTATTAATGTAATTTTAAAACGTATAAAATAAACTGATTTATTTCTTTCTTTTGTCATATTTGCACATTAGTCTAGTTAGATGTTTTTATAATACTTTTCATTATGCTGCTTTATCAAAAAATACGCCAATATGTTCTCGAGCTGATCAGCAACAATTCCACTAAGCCTTCAACAAAGCTGCCGTCGGAGCGCACTTTACAAGAAAAATTTCAATCAACTCGTATCACAGTAAGAGAAGCCTTATTTAGATTAGAGGCCGAAGGCTTAATATATAGCCAAAAGCGAAAAGGTTGGTTCATCACTCCACCTAAACTTAAATTAAGGCCTGCAAGTAAAGTTAATTTTAATAAATTGGCAGTGGAACAAGGTTTTGTACCAAAAACTGAAGTGATAAGTATATTAGATGATATTGATGATAGTTTTCAAAGCCAAGAGCAGGATATCTTTACAGGTGACGCTTTGTATCATTTGAAACGAGTACGGTTGTTAGATGAACGACCCGTAATGATTGAAGCTATTTATTGTCAGCGTAATCGGTTTGAAGATTTTGAATCTAAAGCGCTATCAGAATCTATTACCGATATTATGGCCGCGGATTACAATGTTAAAATTACATCGGAGCGATGTGTTATTTGTGTTACCGCATTATCTAATGAAGATGCTGACATTTTAGAAAAAAATAGCGGTGCGCCTTGTTTAAAAATAATCAGAAAACGTTTTGATGAACATGGTTTATTAGTCGATTATAATTATGAGTATTGGTTACATGATGCAATTGAAATGCTTGTTGAAGGTACTTAATCCTTTTTAGTAACAACAACAAGCATAGTGGAGTTTATTATTATGCTGATAAAAGCTTAATCATTATTTTCTATTACTTAAGCCAATAACAGCTTTGATTAATAACTTCTATTAATCTTGAAATATCGTCAGGATATATTTCACCGATATTACCAATTCTAAAGCAATCAGCGTCAGACACTTTACCCGGATAAATCACAAAACCTTGCTGTTTTAAACTATGATAAAAAGTTGAGAAATCATAATTTGGATGTTCAGGAGAATAAAAACAGCTAATAATAGGGGATTGATTTTCAAGTGTGACCAAACATTTGAATCCTAAACCTTCCATACCTGATATTAAAAGGCTCTGGTTTTTAGCATAACGTGCTTGTCTTGCTTTTATTCCGCCTTCCTGCTCAAGTTCTAATAAAGCTTGATAAAAAGCACGAACAACATGTGTTGGCGAGGTAAATCGCCATTTGCCATTATGTTGTTCCATAGTATGCCATTGATCATATAAATCTAATGATAATGATCTCGCAATGCCTTTAGCATGTGCGATAATATTTTGTTTTAAAATGACAAAACCAAAACCAGGCACACCTTGTATACACTTATTGGCTGAGCTAATTAAGATATCAATTCCAAAATCATCGATATCCATATCTATACCACCAAAACTACTCATGGCATCTAAAATAAAGGTCTTATCATAACTTTTTACCAGCTCAGCTATGGCTGCAACAGGATTTAGAATACCTGTGGTGGTTTCACAATGTACCATAGCGACATGGGTGATAGTGTTATCTGACTCAAGGGCTTGTTGTACTTGTAATAAATCAGGAATTTGCGTTTCTATAAAACTCAATACGGTGTGTTCAATATTTAAATATTCAGCGATTTGAGCAATGCGCTTACCGTAAGCGCCATTATTAATCACCAGTAACTTTTCACTGGGTTTAATAATTGAACCAATAACTGACTCAACACTCGCTGTGCCGCTTCCTTGTATCAGTACACTGGTAAAGTCACTCGATTTGGTCGCCAGCTTTACGAGTTTATGTCTGATCTCTTGCACAACATGTTTATTGTAATCATCGTCCCAAGTACACCAATCTTTAAGCATGGCTTCTTTTACTGTTTTAGAAGTCGTCAGTGGTCCGGGTGTTAATAATAGATATTCATTCATTGCAAAACTCCATCTGGTCTATACCAGTAACTTTTCACACAAGTATGCCTGATGAAAATGAAGTTTTTATTTCAGTTTTATGTCATTTATTGATTGGTGATTATTTCCAAACTCTTCATAAAATCGTCATGTTCACATTCTATCATTTTTTGCATTAAGTTTGGACTAGACCAGAAAGTGAAAATAATTTTGAGGGATTAGTAACATGAGAAAACTAAACGCAATAGCAGCTGCCGTGATCTTGCTTTCAAGCCAGAGCGTGTTGGCACAAAATAGCCGGTTAGAAGGCGTGATCAAAGATGCAAACGCAAATTTATCTGGTGCACAAATACATGTTTTAGGTTCTAGGTTTATAACAACAACTGATTATCAAGGGCGCTTTGAATTAAATCAATTACCTTTGGGTAAACATCAAATAGAAATTAGCTATTTAGGATATCAGTCGAAAATCATTAATGTAGAAATGACACAAGATGGCATCAAAAACCTAGGTACTGTTACACTGAATGATCAATATATTGAAATTGAAGAAGTGGTTGCTTTAGGGCAAATCCAGCGTGGTGAAATGGCTGCAGCAAATAGCCAAAAACACGCTAATCGTATTATCAATGTTATTTCAGCTGATGGAATTGGTAAATTGCCTGACCGAAACGCAGCTGAAGCTGTTCAACGTATTCCGGGTATTTCAATTGAACGTGACCAAGGAGAAGGTCGTTTTGTCGCTGTTCGCGGATTACCTTCTCAATGGAGTTCAGCGAGTATTAATGGTGATAGATTACCTACCGCGGAAGAAGAAACAACCAGCCGTGCAACGGCATTCGATTTTTTCCCAAGTGAATTAATTGAATTTGTTGAAGTGTCTAAAGCAATTACGCCAGACATGGAAGGCGATGCAATTGGCGGAAATGTTAACTTTATTACAAAAAAAGCACCTGATGCACAAATGCTCAAAGTGAGTGTTGCTGGTGGTAAGAATCAATTAGCTGAGGGTGGGAATTACTCAGCTAATGTTTTGTACGGTGATAGAAGTGAAAATGATAAATTGGGTTATTTGATCAATGCAACTGCTTGGAAACGCGATTGGGCTACCGATAATTATGAACCGCGCCGTGGTAACGATGGTTTGGGGATCCGTAGGTTAGAGCTTAGAGACTATACGGGCACGCGAGAAACCTACGGCTTAAATGGCTCAATGGAGTATAAGTTAGAGCAAGGAAAAATCAGTGCTAGTGCTATGTACGGCACCTTAATTGACGATGAAACGCATTATAAACACCGTATGCGATTTGATAAAGATCGTGTAGAAGTTCAGCATATTCGTAACGAATTAATCACTGAAATGACTGGCTTTGAGCTACAAGGTGAGCATTACTTTGGTTTTGATACCACTTTTGATTGGAAATTATCGAGTTATGAAAATGAATTTCGCTATGGCAATACGCCAAATGCTGACGATAATAGTTACTTTGTTGTTAGGTTCGATCAAAAAAATGTCGGTTATCAAGGGCTAGAAGATCGTGGTACAGGTAAAAACTATGCGTATAACACTGTAGATGGTGGTTCAGATCCTTGGAATAATATTAGTAATCATTTACCAAATGGCTTTAGCATGGATCCGAGTCAAACTAAGTTGGCATGGGTCGAATTATATAAAATTGATGTAAATGAAAAAGATAAAATTGTCGCACAAGCAAACTTATCATATCAATTAAATGAATCATTAGAGTTAAAGTTTGGTGCAAAATTTAGAGATAAAGCGCGTGTTGCCAGCTATGCTGATGAATTTTATGCTTGGGACGAAAGTAAAGGCATTACCCCAACACTTGCAGATTTTAATCTAAGTGATCAGCCAGGACGAAATGACTATTTAAATGAGCTTAATAGCGATTACCACAATCAGTTTTCACAAGTTGCCAGTACCGATGACTTAGCTGACTTTTGGAATAATAATAAGCAAAACTTTATTTTAGATAAATCTGAGTCAGCGCTAATTGAAAACGGCGGGGCGCTTGGACGTAATTTTGATGTTGATGAAACCCATGCTTCTCTTTACGCTATGGCGACCTATCAATATGCTGATAATTGGGAAATTTTATCCGGTTTACGATTAACGCAAACGGATACTAAAGTGAGTGGTTATACCTATTTAGCTGATGAAGATACTGTGGTAGAAAATAATCAAAGTAATGATTATTTATCAGTGTTGCCAGCATTACATGTTAAGTATACCAGTGATGATTATACCAACTATCGTTTAGCGCTTACACGAAGCTTTGCCCGACCAGACTTTGGTGCATTATCACCTGGCGCAACCTATTCAGAAGCTGACAACCAACTTAAGTCGGGCAACCCTACATTAGATCCTACTTATTCTAATAATTTAGATTTAATGGTTGAGCATTTCTTTGATGGCGTAGGCGTTTTGTCTGCGGGTGTATTTTATAAAGACATTCAGGATCCTATCTTTCAAGCATCAAGTATAGGTAACTATAAATCTCAGCAAGGGGTTAATATTGTTCGCCCTGAAAATGGCGATAGTGCTTGGTTAGGTGGAATGGAAATGACATTTAATCGTGATTTAGGCTTTTTAGCAAATGAGCTCTCGTCTTTTGGCATTATGGCGAATGTGACTTTAATGGACTCAGAAATGTCGATACCAGATCGCGAAGAAAAAGTGAGCATTCCTCGTCAAGCAGATAACCTTTATAACTTTACTGTTTATTTTGATAATAATGACTTTACTGCGCGATTAGCAATTAATCATAAAGGTCAATATATTCAAGAGCATGGCTCTGATAATCAGTCAGATAGTTTTTATGGCGATAACACCAGTGTTGATTTCAGCGCGTCATACTTCTTAAGCGAAAATGCCATGGTATTTTTAGAACTTAATAACCTCACTAACGAACCTTTGAAATATTACTTAGGTAATGAAGATCGACCATTACAAGTTGAGTATTACGGTGTGCGCGGCATGTTGGGTGTGACATATTCATTTTAAATAAAAACGATGACACACAACGCTTTATTAATGGCGTTGTGTGTTTATGATTTTATCTAACCGTTACTGAATTTAAGCGATTGTTTTAATGGCATGTTTAATCAAATAGTAAAGGGTTAATGAGGCAAAAGTATGAATAAAATATCTCCCAAATGGCTACATCAAGCCCAAGGATTTGGCTTTGTATTGTTCGCAGGCGTAAGTGCTTTTATGACTTATTTCAGCATGTATGCATTTCGAAAACCTTTTACGGCATCAACATATGACAGCATTATAGGTTTTGAGTCGGTAGTCACTTACAAAGTCGCTTTAATTTTGGCACAAGTTTTAGGTTATTTATTAGCAAAATTTATTGGTATAAAAGTGATAGCAGAAATGCAGCATAAAAACCGTGGTAAAGCGATTTTAGCCATGATTTTAGCTGCAGAACTCGCTTTAGTATTATTTGCCATCACGCCCGTTGATTTTAATATTATATGGTTATTTTTTAATGGCTTAGCACTTGGCATGGTGTGGGGAGTGGTGTTTAGCTTTTTAGAGGGGCGCCGCACAACTGAAATGCTGGGCGCCGTTTTAAGTCTCACTTTTATTCTTGCTCCGGGTGTTGTTCGAACAGTAGGTAAATGGTTGTTAGAGTCTGTTGGCATTTTAGAGCTTTGGATGCCTGCAGCAACAGGTGCACTGTTTTTACCATTATTAATGTTAAGTGTGTGGTGTTTATGTTTATTGCCTAAGCCTAATAGTGCCGATGAAAAAGCAAGGCAACATAGAGCGCCAATGAATGGCCAACAAAGGTGGGCTTTCTTTAAAAAATATGCATTTGGGATCTGTTGCTTAATATTGAGTTTTTTACTTTTTACCGGTTTGCGTGATTTTAGAGATAATTTTTCGGCTGAGATTTGGCATGCACTCGGTTATGGGCAAGAGCCTGCAATATTTGCATACGCAGGGATCAGAATCGCATTTATCGTGCTGATTGCCTTAGGCGCTATGGTTTTAATACGAAATAATAAAACTGCGTTTTATAGTAATCATGGTTTTATTTTATTTGGCATTGCTTTGTTGTTTGGCACCACAGTCGCTTTTGAAGCGCAATTAATTGAAGCCAAAACATGGATGGTTTGGTTAGGGGCGGGTTTATATATAGCTTACATACCCTACAACTGCTTTTTATTTGACCGGATGATTTCTGCTGTTGGGGCGACAGCAAATGCCGGTTTCTTGCTCTATTTAGCTGATTCAGCTGGGTATATTGGCAGCGTTGGTATTTTGTTATATCGCACATTTGCCACTCCCGACATCAGTTGGCTAAATTTCTTTATTCATACCATTTACGCAGTAGCAGTGATAGCAGCCATATTAGTGTTCAGCTCTGGCATTTATTTTCACCGCATACTCGTACAAAAAAATATTACTCACTTGAATAATACTAAGCAAAGATCTTTATCAGTTGCTTAGAGATTAATTTTTATATTTAGGAATACAAATGAACAATAAAGTAAAAGCACTTATTTTAGACTGGGCTGGTACTGTGGTCGATCATGGCTCAGTGGCACCAACAACCATTTTTGTTGAAGCATTTAAACAGGCTTTTAATTTTGATATCTCCTTAACAGAGGCACGTGTACCAATGGGCATGGGGAAATGGGATCATATCAAAACGTTAGGTGAATTACCTGAAATAGATAAACGTTGGCAGTTACAGTTTGGTCAAGCTATGCAAGCAAATGATGTTGATCATATCTATGAAACTTTTATGCCTTTGCAGAAGCAAAAAGTAGCAGATCATGCAGCGCCAATTAAAGGTGTGCTACCTGTAATAACACAACTACAACAACAAGGTATTAAAATAGGCAGTTGTTCAGGCTATCCAAAGCAAGTTATGGATATTTTAAAAGTGGCTGCAGCAGAGTATGGTTATAAACCAGATGCTTGTGTTGCCAGTGATGAATTAGCTGCAGGCTCAAGACCTGGCCCATGGATGGCATTAGAAAATGTGAATCAGTTAGCAATTAATAATGTTGCACATTGTGTAAAAGTTGATGATTCTGCACCCGGTATTGCTGAAGGTTTAAATGCTGGTATGTGGACTGTAGGTGTGGCGCTTAGCGGCAATGCGGTTGGCTTAACAGAGCAAGAATGGCAAACGTGTGATGCACAAAGCCTAAAGAGTTTAACTGCAAAAGCTTATCAAGAACTCAGCAATGCAGGCGCACATTTTGTAATAGACTCTTTAGTAGACATTTCGCCAATTTTAAATGAAATTAATGCAAGATTAGCGCGAGGAGAGCGTCCATAATGCGCTTTGTGCCTTTTTGGTTCGATCAAGCAATTTCAACTGCAGATATTTCATCTGCAGTTGAACTTAAAAGTAATATCACAGCGGATATTTGTATTATTGGTGGTGGATTTACCGGGCTTTGGAGTGCAATACAACTCAAGTTACAAGAGCCAGATAAACACGTTGTTGTGATTGATAAAGGGTTATGTGGGCAAGGTGCATCAGGTCGAAATGGCGGCGCCATGCTAACTTGGTCTACTAAATTTTTAAGCTTAGCTAATTTATATGGTACACAAAACGCGATTAAACTAGTAAAGCAATCTGAGCAAGCTGTTTATGATATTCAAACATTTTGTAATACCCATAAAATCTCATGTGAACTTAGGGTTGATGGCGCATATTATACTGCATCAAATAAGGCACAAATCAATGCTTTGTCACCCGTTATCTCACAGTTAGATAAACACAATATTAATCAGTGGCACGCTATTCATAAAAATGCAATACATGAGAAAACGGGTTCTAAAGAAAATTTACAAGCCAACTATTCACAAGCTGCAGGTAGTATTCAGCCCGCTAAATTGGTGAGAGGTTTAAAAAGTGTTGCACAAAAACTAGATGTTAAAGTTTACGAAAATACGGAAATGACCAGTTTGGTAGCGGGTGAACCTGCTACCATTAATGTGCCCAATGGCCGAGTGCTAGCTAATAAAGTTATTGTTGCCGTAAATGCTTGGTTACCTAAATTATTTGAGCAGTTTAGTAACAAAGTTGTTTTAGTGTCTTCTGACATGATTATCACTAAACCTATGCCGCAAATATTAAATAAACTCGGATTAAATCACGGTGCGCCCGTCATTGATTCTCGCATTTTTGTAAATTATTATCGTACAACTGAAGACGGCCGCTTAATGTTAGGTAAGGGCGGTAATTACTTTAGTTACAATAATATTGTTAGAAATAAATTTGATCAACACAGTGCTTATAAAACGATATTAAACCAATCTTTAGCACACTTTTTTAAAGATCATAATTTTGAAATAGAGCGTACTTGGACTGGACCATCAGATCGAAGCGTAACAGGATTTCCATTTTTTGGTCATATGCCAAATTCGCAAAATATATTTTATGGAGCAGGTTACTCAGGCAATGGTATAGTGCAATCTTACTTAGGTGGTAAAATACTCGCATCACTTGCTTTGGGTAAAACTGATCAATGGTCACATCATCCTATGGTTGATAACCAATTAGCATCTTTTCCACCTGAGCCATTTAGAACTCCGGGCGCTTTTATTGTGCGAAACGGGATCCGTAGAAAAGAAAGTGCTGAAGATAAAGGGCACTCAGTGAGTCGTTTTGATAACTGGTTAGCCAAATTCTCAGGCTCAGCGGCTAAAGTTGATTTGAGTTGATATGATAGCTTTTATTTAAGCTTAAGCTAAGCATTAAAAAGTGTGCACAACAACTACACAATGCAAGTTAGTATCGATCAATTGGGCTGATAGTATGGCTGAACCTTTCACCTATAACATGGGTGTAGATTTCAGTAGTTTTAAGGTCTGTATGCCCTAAAAGTTCTTGAACTGTGCGAATGTCGCACCCATTTTTCAGTAATTGTGTTGCAAATGTATGTCTAAAAGTATGTGCTTTAACTTGCTTATTTATATGGCTTTGTATTACAGCTTTTCTCAATTGCTTTCGAAATGCAGAGCTATGTAAATGATGGCGGCAGATATATCCATCATATGGGTGAGTACACCGAGTTGTAGATGGAAAAAGATATTGCCATGCTACATCTTTTACTGCATTACCGTATTTTTTTATTAAAGCAGGAGGTAAAGACGTTAAACCATACCCTTCTTTTACATCCTGATTATGGATGAATTTTACTTGCTTGATTTGTTCTTCAATAGCAGGTTTGATTGATTTAGGCAATAAAGTGTATCTATCTTTGCATCCTTTTCCTCTAAAAACAAATAATGTGTTGTCAGTTAAATTTATATCTTTAATTCTTAATTGTAATGCTTCATTTATTCTTAAACCACACCCATATAAAATAGATGCAATTAGCCAGTGTTTAGCATGCAAATGATTGATTATTTTTATAGCTTCTTCATGCGTTAGCACTGTAGGCATTGTTTTTTCTCTTTTTGTAAATGAATAACTTAATCCATGAATATCTTTTTTAATGATATAGCGATACAAAAATATAATCGCACATAAAGCCTGATTTTGTGTTGCAGCGCTCACTTGACGATTTACAGCTAAATGATTTAAAAAACGCTCAATTTCAAAATTCCCCATATCTTTTGGATGTTTCTTTTCATTAAAAAGAATAAATCCTTTAATCCAAATTAAATAGACTTTTTCAGTTCTTAAACTATATCTTCTCGTTCTTAATTCAGTACGAACTGATTCTAAAAAAGGGGAGCGTGACATAAAATATTCACTTTATATTAACTGTATTTATATACAGGTATAAGTGAGTGTAGTGATTTAATCAAGCATATGGCACGTTATGTAATTTTATGATGGCACTATTTTTAAACTGTAAATTTTCAAGCGACTGTTTTATTGATATTTTTTATTTTAAGGAGCTATATAATGAACCCTAACGAGGCATAAATATGTGATGGCTCACTTTTATATTACAGAATTACATTTGATAGCGGATAAAAGAGGTGGTAACCTATTAATATTATTGTAAAATTATAAAATAATAGTGTCGTAAAAGATTTGTTTCAATTCTAGATAACCTGAAATGCGCACTAATAAGCTGTTAGCTCTCTTGAGGGATTATGAGAAACCGAATACCGTATGTGATCATATCAATAATAATTTTTTGTAAAATTTTTGTGTGGTGGTTGCTCTTTTGGGGAACTGATTACTCCAAAGTAGAACCAACTTTAATGGGCGTCTTTGAGCCTGTGCATCAATTCAGTTATTCAATCTTGAGCTCATTTTTGATTGTAGGTATTTTGTTCAAGTCTAGGTTCGCGTTGATAGCTATGTTTGCTGCCTTTCTAGTTAACCTAGGTATTTTTGTGTTTCGTGGCAGCACCGTATATCAATCAATTTTAGATCCAGTATTATTACTAGTGCTTTGTTTAATTTTGTTTTATCGCAAACCTAATTCATGGTTCGGTGTACGCGAGAGCTAACAAGGCAATAAAGCAGGACTAAAAACAGTTTGCTGTTTTCGTTCCTCAACATTTTAGCAAACAATTTTTAGCCTCTTATTGAGGCGTTATGTTCATCCGTACCGCCCATACACGGGAGTTTCGAAATGAGAAAAGGAGATAATATGTACCTTCCTATTAAGGATCTAAATCTAGGCTTTAACGATGCCATCAATTATCGTCGTCGTGAAAATAAAAATGCATTTAGTCAGTTGTTTATTAAAAACGATAAACTTGATGATTTGATGAAATTGTCAAGTTACTTTCTTATGGGTGATAAGGGTACAGGGAAAACTGCCTACGCAGTATGGTTGAGCAATAACGAGTATAAAAATACTCGTTCGACATTGAATTATATAGGTGAAACCGAGTACCAGAAATTTGTTACGCTAAAAAAAGAAAAGAACCTAAATTTATCCGACTATACAAATATTTGGAAAGTAATTATTCTCCTTTTGGTTTCTAAACATTTGTATGAAACGGAAGGAAAAGAAAGCTTACTTAATAAATATATTAAATTTAGAGCGGTAAATAGTGCAATTGACGATTATTACGAAGGTGCGTTTTCCCCTGAAATAATGAATGCAATTGAGTTTGTTCACGACTCTTCATTATCAGCTAGCTTACTAAACGAATATGCAAATGTTGAAGGACTCATCAAACGCAAGAAGACATTTAGTGAAGCGAAATACCAAACTAACCTTTTATATATTCAACAGAAATTCGAAGATGCATTAAAATCTCTCAAACTCAATAAAAATCATACAGTTTTTATTGATGGCATAGATTTAAGACCTACAGGTATCGATTATGCAGACTACCTTGAATGTGTCAAAGGCCTAGCGAATGCAGTATGGCAAATTAATAATGATTTATTCTCTACTATTAATGACTCCAAGGGCCGTCTAAAAGCTACCATTTTACTTCGACCTGATATCTTCAATGCTATTGGTTTACAGAATGCAAACAATCGAATTCGAGATAATGCTGTATTGCTAGATTGGCGTATACCATACAATAGGTTTGAGCAATCCGAGCTTTACAGGATACCCAATAGACTACTTTCGATTGGTCAAAATAAAGAGTTAGATAAAGAATCGTTTTGGGATCATTACTTTCCTTATAAAGTAAGTGTGCAAGGGAAAGAAGAGCATTCGTTCATTTCATTCTTAAGGTTCTCTTACTTTAGACCTCGGGATATTGTTACTATGCTTAATATTTTGAAAGAATTACACCAAGAAAGTGGAACAAAGAGAAACTATTTCATCGAAGATGATTTTAGAGATCCCCATTTTAGGCGTAGGTATTCAGAATATTTACTGGGTGAGGCTAAAGACCACTTGTCATTCTATTATTCAGACGCAGATTATGAGTGGTTTTTAAAGTTTTTTGAATTCTTGCGTGGCGATTATAAATTTTCTTTTTCAGAATACTCGATATTTTATAACAAATACTTAGAGTTTATTGATGAGCATACTGATACCCGTCCTGCGTTCTTGAGTGGTGAGGTTGATTTCCTACAATTCTTATATGAACTTAACATTATCTCGTGTATTGAAGAAGCAGAGGATGGTAAAAAATTCTTCTTCTGGTGCTTCAAAGATCGTAATGTGTCAAATATTAACCCTAGAGTGAAAACTAATTGTCGTTACGAGATCTTTTATGGTTTAGGTAAGGCATTAAATATGGGTAAGCAATTTATCGAGTCATGAACATAACAAGCGCATCAAATCTGACTCCGCAAACTGTCCGATTTTTTGCTAATAAACAAAGGGCGCAAAAAAGCGTCCAACTTGCTTCGCAGTTTATGCGGGCGTTATATGCCTAGGAAAGTATGAAGTTATATCGAACTATAGATGAGGTTGAAATTTCTGGCTCCATTAATGAGTTAGCAAAAATCCATCAGTCACTTATAAGCGCTTCGGAGAATTATAATGAAACGTTTATCTTTGATACTTCTGGTTCTTCAAAACCTTATGATTTTCTCGAGGGAAAGCTAACTATTTCAATTAGCTTTAAACCTGCTTGTGCTTCATTCAATGAGAAAACAGGTTTAGTTATTACTGGTAATGTAGCTAGTCTTAAAGCCCTTGGTTCATTTTTCGACTTTGAATCCGATGCTAAAGCCGGTGAACATTATCATTGGGATAATGCATGTGATCCTGAGTATACGTCTGAAGACACGTTGCCTATTGTTGTATCAGTGGTGTAATCGGCATATAACAAGCATTTAAAGCGGGACTGCTAACAGTTTGCTCGGTTTCGCTTCGCTACACATTTTAGCAAACAATTATCAGCCCCTTAAATGGGCGTTAGGTGTTTCGAGAGTCCGCATGTCTTTTCTGAGTAAACTATTTCGTTGGGAACGAGGCAGGCAAAAGTCGGGGTACGATAAAATGCTACTTTGTGGAGCAACTTGGCCTGTAAAATTCGATACTTATCTGCTCAAATTTCCTGAAGGGAGTGAAATAGCACCACATACGGATAAAGTTGTATCAGGTAAACATTATCGATTAAATATCGTAATCAAAAGTGCAGATAAGGGCGGTGAGTTTATTTGCACGAATCCAATTTACGAAACAAAGCGGATTAAATTATTTCGCCCAGATGTAAGCGAACATCAAGTTTCAAAAGTTGTAAAAGGTAATAGGTATTTACTTAGCATTGGTTGGGTAAAAAACACCTAACACATATGAGCCTTAA
>NZ_JAHKQC010000031.1:0-150814 GCF_018860845.1 Pseudoalteromonas sp. C2R02
TTAGATATTAGATATTAGATGATATCTAACCACATATGATATTTATTAACATAAAAATATAAAGGGCCTGAAAATGGTTAGGCCCTAAATAGACTTTAATTATTAATAACTAATTTAAGCCATCACCTCTACAAGGAAAGTTTTCTTCAATTGTATAATGTTCTGTGATCTGGCCATATTTGCTAAAACGACCACTACACCATTGAATGGTATGTCCTGCATGCTGTGTTTTAGCCGCATCATGATAATATTGCCTTTCTTGATGATTACTTGGATACCAAGCAGCGAAAGCAGCAGATGTACCTAAAATACTTAGCACAACAATTAAACCTGTTTTTATTGTTAATTTCATAATGATTCCTAAGTTATATTGACATCAAATATTATTTTATTTATCTACAAGTGCCAGTCTCAACCAATACTTTTTTATTTGTTCTTTCGCCCTGCAATACACCAGGACGTTCAAAACAAGGCCTATAGTATGTGCCTACAACTTTACCGCTATCATCAACGTAGTTATATATAGCAAAATCCCAATAACCAGCTGTTGCTGCAAATGAAAGTAGAGTAAATCCTGCTGCACTAGCAACTGTAATTATCTTTTTCATAATTTTTCCTTTTTATTATTTTTGACATGTTTTTATTATCCAAGAAAAATATAAAACTATTCGTGCCTATAATACATACAAAGAAAGGGTGATTTTTAAATTTTTCAACATTTAATAACGAGAAGAGATGCAACTAAATTTGGCTTTTACTAAATAAAAACCTGGCAATTAATATAAAAATCAATTGTTTAAATTCCACAAATTGTTATAAAGTTAAACCATGGTAAAAAAGTGTATCAACACAAAAAGTATGATTTTTGTACTATAATTAAATGGTGTTTTAAAAAAGATTATGGTATTAAAGTGACAACAATCAATTCAAGTGCAAGTGATTATATAGATGTAGTGCAAAAGGCTATTAAACGAAATACTATGATAGAAGTTATTGATGCCAAACAATCAGGTACACCTATCAATAAAGATGATATACAAGCATCTAATCAAGCAATCAAAGACAAATCTGTGGATGTAGGAATTGCAGTTTACCAAACTAATCTTCAAAAACAGACACTCGATACTTATGTACAAATCTCTCAAGAATCCCAGGATTTTTATACTTCAAGCACACAAAATGACAATAAAACTAATGAACAACAAGTTAATTCATTTGATGCCCAAACAGCCAACGACGCGCGGTCCACTTTACAAAAAAGGGCAGCCGGAATTGCAATTTATGAGAATATTCAATCAGGTAAAAGTGAGTTTTAAATCACATAAAATTTACGTTTATAACAGTATTTATCTACTAGCAACTGTATGACTTGATTGCATCCTCCATTTAAGTAGTTTAGCCAACAAAACTCTGTAATATTTTCCATCGACTTTATATCAATTCATTTATAATTGATCTTTTTGATTTCGGGAATTTTTGTCGATTTCGTAAAAACAGATTAAAAAATAAAATATAAATTCAATAAAATCCCTTTAAATATAACAACTTACACTTTGGCACAGCACTTGAAGTAGATATTTCATACTTGATAGTAAGGAATATCAGATGGACGTTAAAGTAACTCAGAATAAAAAATCAAATAGGCTAAAGTGGGCAAGCCTCTCAATCATATTATTTTCGCTCATCTTATGGCTTGTATTACAACCAAGTGGTGCGAGTAAAGTAAACAAGAATGATATCTGGACCGGTACAGTACAACGTGGCGATTTACAATTACATGTATCTGCATATGGTCGTTTAAAATCAAAAACTTCTCGACTATTAACAGCTAAAAGTAATGCTACAGTAGATGAAATTATATTAAAGCCAGGTGCTTTGGTCGAATCTGGCAGTGTAATACTAAAATTAACCGATCCACTGATATCGCAAGCACTCTCAGAGGCCAAACGCAGCGTTAATCAAAGTCAAAATCAATTCACTCAACTTGAAATCAATCAAAAACGTGAGTTACTTGCGCAAAAAGCACAACTAGAAACTTTACGTTCTTCTTTAGAGAGCGCAGCGCTTGAAGTTAACGCACAACAACAACTAATTGATAAAGGCATTGTTTCTAATATCGATTATCAGCGCAGTTTATTAGAGCATCGCCAATTAACAAGACGATTAAAAATAGAGCAACAACGTATTGAACAGCTCAGAGCGTTGCATATTGCCAATCTTAAAATTGCACAATCCAATATCGATGCGCAACAAGAAATTCAAAATGCAGCGCAATCACAATTTCACGCTTTAACGGTAACAGCGGGGATCACAGGAGTCGTGCAATCTTTAAGTGTTGAGATAGGACAAAGCGTCAGTTTTGGCCAACAACTGGCTTTGGTTGGTAGTACAGATGAATTGTACGCCCTTTTAAGTGTACCTCAGTCAACAATGCAGCAAGTTAAGCTGTCACAAAATGTCGCAATAGATACCCGAGGTGGGATCATAAATGGCGTTGTAAGCCGAATTGATCCCGTGATCAACAATGGCAGTGTTGAAGTTGAAGTGGTTTTAAACAGTGCTTTAACACACAACGCGAGACCTGAGTTAAATATCCAAGGAAAAATAGATACCGGACTTCGCAAGAATGTACTTTATATCAATAAACCGATCGGTGTTGAACAAGACCAAAGTGCTCACCTTTTCAGATTAAATCAAAGTATCGATGAAGCCAAACAGATCAAATTGCAGTTTGGTGCGCAAACCCATGATAAAATTGAAATCATTTCCGGTGCTAAAGCTGCTGAGCAGTTTATACTGTCGGATATGTCTCGCTGGCAAGCACATTCGACCCTAACTTTGATGTAATCGCTAAATAAAAATCTATAAAAATAAAGGAATCAAAATGAATCAAATTAGCAAACTAAAAATGACTGGGATCACTAAAACTTTCGTAACTAGCGAGATGCAAACCCATGCCCTACAAGGTGTCGACTTAGAGATTTTTGATGGTGATTATGTGTCAATTTCTGGGCCCTCAGGTTGTGGTAAATCCACCCTACTCACTTTGCTGGGTTTATTAGATGCACCAACATCAGGTCAATTTATCCTCGCAGGACAAGATGCCAGTGCTTTAACAATTAATGAACGTGCCACATTGCGCAATGCACATATCGGATTTGTTTTTCAATCTTTTAATTTAATTGATGAACTGAGCGTTTATGACAATATTGCACTGCCTTTAAGGTATAGAGCGGATGCGTTAAACGATATAGAGGTGAATAATCGCGTAAAAGAGTGTCTTGAAAAAGTAAAAATGAGTCACAGAGCACAACATAAACCAAATCAGCTATCTGGTGGACAACAGCAACGCATTGCCATTGCAAGAGCGCTTGTTAACAATCCTGATATTCTATTAGTAGATGAGCCAACAGGTAACTTAGATTCAACAAATGGTGATGCTATTATGCAAATGTTGGCAGAATTAAACCGTTCGGGTACAACCATTTGCATGGTAACACACGACCCTCGCTATGCTGATTTTTCGACACGCAAACTGCATTTACTTGATGGCATTATGGCTGATGAGCTAAAAATGGAGCTGGCAGTATGAATTTAATTAAAAGCTTCTTTAAGCAAGACATCAAGCTCGCATTTATCAACTTACTTAAGTTACCAGGCTTTAGTTTTACGGTTATTGCTACTTTATCTTTAACGTTAGCTGCACTGGCTGTAGTACTAAATATTAACTATTTAGTACTGAGTAAACCACTGCCTTACCCAAATGCCGACAATTTAATAACAACTGATCAAAGTGAAACCATCAATGGCGAAACGCAATACGGTTTTCAAATTCTATCTGCGCAATTTCACATTTACAACAATGATACAGTGATAGATGAAATGGCACTGATGTCATTATTTGGTGATAGATTAACAGATTTAGCACAAGCCCCGTATTTAGATGGTATGCGCGTTACCCCTGAGTACTTTAGTCTACTTCGTCCTGCCATGCATTTAGGACGATATTTCAATGACAATGAGGGCATTAATGATAAGCAAAAAGTGATTATTTTAAGCTATAAAAGCTGGCAAAAACACTTTAAAGGTCAATCTGATATCGTAGGGCAATATACGCAATTAGGACAAAGCCGCTATCAAATAATAGGTGTAACAAGTGAAGATTTTGTTGCTCCTGAAGTATTTGGCAGTTTTCCAGTTGATGCTTTCATCAGTTTTGATGAAGAAGTCTCTCTTACTTCAAATTGGGATAGTATCACAGGAGGCATAAACGGTATTGCGCGATTAAAACCAGGCGTGAGTTTAACACAAGCAAATAGTGAACTTGGCCCACAAATAAATGCCTTATATCAAGGAAGAGAAGGTGTCGCCGCTAATACCAGCATAGGTGCGCAGTTTTTACCTCTGAAACAAAAAATTATTGCCCGTAGCACAGATATGGCACTCATTTTACTCGCTGGTGTGATTACACTGTTACTGATCGCGATTAGTAACTTAACTAATTTATTTTTGTCTCGTGCTGCTCAAAAACAAAATGTAATGGCCATACAAGCGGCTCTTGGTGCACAACCGAAACACGTATTTATGAGCATGTTTGCTGAAGCATTAATATTATGTCTAACAGCTTGTTTATTTGGTCTTATTTTAGCTGGTTGGATCATGGTATGGTTAGACGCTGACTTACAATATATGTTTACGCGCTTACAACGTTTAGAGCTTGATGAAATGACTATCTTCATCAGTGCCTTTATTAGCTTATTGATTGCTTTTATTATGGCCTGGATCGGTGCAAAACAAGTAGATTATTCACAACTTAACAACCATTTACATAGCAGCGGAAAAGGCACAGGCGCTCAAATATCTCATTTTACTCGTAATGTTTTAGTTGCTAGCCAAATAGGTTTCGCTACTCTATTATTATTTGGTGCTACATCAGTATTAACGCCAGCAATCAATAGATTAAATCAAGACATAGGTTTTAATAGTAAAAACGTCCATTATTTACGTGTTGATGCTGGTAGCCTTAAAAGAACACAATACTTAACTTTATCAAATGAAATCAAATCAACCCTAAGAGCTGAAGCACAAGTCAATGATGTTGCTAAAACAGCTGTTACTCCCTTACATATGGGTTGGGAGATTTACTTATATGATGCCAAAAATACTATGTTAGGGATCTTTAGTGTTGGCTTTTTTGATACAAATAGCTTTGCACTACTTCAGCATGAATTTGTTAACGGCACAGGATTTACACCAATATCAGGTGAACAACCTGCACCTGCAGAGGTGATAGTCAGTGAATCATTAGCTAAACGTCTTTTTAATGATGAGTTAGCGGTTGGTAAGGTATTACAAACTGAAATAAATACACCTTTAACTGTTGTGGGTGTGGTACGTGATATTTATGTACCCGACCGAAGAAGTAGCTATGCGACTGAACGATTTTATTTACCGTATTCACCAACACGCTTAGGCTTTAAGATCAAAACAACGGCGCCATTAAAAACTCAACAAGTTAAATCATTGCTCAAAGGTATTGATCCTAACCTAAGTATCTCACAATTTAGCAGTTTAAATGAATTGTTAGATTTTCGTTTAAGAGAAACACAACTGACAGCATTATTAACAATCAGCCTCATTTTATTGGCATTAAGTTTAGCTGCTGGTGGGGTATATGGTGTTTTAAGCTACAGTGTATTAATGCGACGTTATGAGCTGGGCATACATTTATCTTTAGGTGCACATACACATACAGTGATTAAAATGGTAATTAAGCAAAATATCAAACCTGTGTTTATTGGCGTATTAAGCGGATGTTTTCTTGCATGTATCACCTATTTATTAAATGATAAATTTTGGCAAGCTAATATCAATCTTGATTTAACTTCTTTATTAATCGCTTTGCCAGTCATTATGAGCATTTCAGTTTTAGCTTGCTATCTACCTGTTAGAAAAGTAGTAATAGACGACCCATTAAAAGCGCTCAGAAGCGAATAAAACCAATAGCTTGGCCTATGGTTTTAGGCCAAGCTTTGTATTTTTAAATAAAGCTGATAACATAAAATACTGATTAGATAGTAAATAACTGATAATCAAACATAAAATTAGAATAAACAATGCAGTTTACATAAGCTTCACTTTTAAAAAAGATAACGTCATGACAGTAAAAACCATTTTAATCGTAGATGATAAAGGCGATGTAAGAATTAGCCTAAAATTCTTACTCAAAAACCATGGCTATAGAATTTTAGAAGCTGAAAACTTAGCAACAGCTAAGGACTTACTAAGCCAGAATAACATCGATTTAGTTTTACTTGATATGAACTATGAGTTTGATACCACATCAGGTGAAGAAGGACTCAACTTTTTACGAGACCAAACATCTAACGCAAGCCCGCCCATCATTGCCATGACAGCTTGGTCTAGTGTCAATCTCGCTGTAGAAGCAATGCAACTAGGTGCCAAAGATTTTTTTGCCAAACCTTGGGATAACCATGCGGTGGTTATGATGGTTAAAAAGCAATTAGCATTGGCAGATATTGCACGCCAACAAAGTGCGCCGAGCAAGCCGCACCAATTATCTGATTCACCCAGCAAACACAATCCACTTTTATGGCACAGCAATGAAATGCAACAGCTTAGAAAGCAACTTATGCGTATTGCTAAAACTGATGCGACAGTATTTTTAAGAGGTGAAAATGGCACAGGAAAAAGCTGTATTGCACAGTTTATCCATCACGCATCGCTTCGAAAAGGTCAGTGTATCAATGTTAATGTTGGCGCAATTACAGAAACTTTATTTGAAAGTGAGTTATTTGGCCATAAAAAAGGCGCGTTTACCGATGCCAAACAAGATCGCATTGGTCGCTTTGAAGCAGCCAATAATGGTACTTTATTTTTAGATGAAATTGGAACTTTAGCCTTGGCGCAACAAGCCAAGTTATTAAGAGTATTAGAGTCCAATGAATTTGAACGTGTCGGTGATAATCACACCTATAAAGCCAATTGTCGCATCATTTGTGCATCAAATGCAGACTTTGAAACTTTAATAGACCAAGGCGCCTTTCGTACTGATTTATATTTTAGGCTCAATACCATTGAACTTGAAGTACCAGCCCTTAGAAATCGTGTCGATGATATTATCCCTTTGGCGGAATATTTCATAAAACAACATAGTGAAAAATATCAATTACCTCAACCGATCCTTACTCAAGATGCTCAAACTCATTTATGCCATTATTCTTGGCCAGGCAACGTCAGAGAGCTTAGCCATATGATGGCCCGCGCAGTATTAATGAATGATTCTGGCATAATAGAAACCCATGAATTAGCTTTTAAATCAAGCAAAAACACAGGTATAAAAGATGTGAATAATCAAAACTCTGTTATTCAATCTGAGCAAAATAATGGTACTGGACTCAGCATCATGACTTTAGAAGAGGCAGAAAAAAAGTTACTTAAAATGGCCATGTCACAAACAAAAAATAATGTAGAAGATGCCGCCGCATTGCTTGGGATCAGCAAAAGTGCAATTTATCGACGCCTTGAAAAGTTTAACTTTTAGATCATTTAGGTACCAAAGTGAATAATAAAGCAACCCGTTTTAAATTTAAATCATTAGAGCAATTTCTTAGCTTTAGTGCGATAGGCCTCACCTTAGTTGTTATAGGCTTATTATTGGCGCTATTAGTTATAACGCAGGCATCGTTACTTACTTTTGTTAGTGTAACCGTTTTTACTTGTATTATTTTAGGGATATTTTTTTGGCAAGCAAGGCAAACCTTGTTAGCACCTTTTTTTAATATATCTTCAGTTTTAGAAGCTGTGCGCCAAGAAGATTATTCTTTAAGAGCCAACCCTGAGTTTAATCATGGTGCAATAAAAATGCTCAGTGATGAAGTTGCACTAATGGCAGATGAATTACAAACTCGAAAACATCAATACGATCAACAAGCTGTTTTAGTGCTCAGACTAATAGAGCAATTGGCCAGTCCGATAGGCGTATTTGATGCATCTAATCGATTACAACATGCCAATGATGCCTTTTCAAGTTGGTGCGGACAACCATGGCAAAATATTAAAGGGACTCAAGCACAAAAGTTAGGATTTAAACAAACAAATACCCTACAAAATAATAAATCTCCTTGGCAGTTAGAAGATCAAAAATTAACAGCAAAATGGCAGTTAAGGCATAGTCAGTTTACAATGAAAAATGAGCAATATCAGCTTGTTGTACTTACTAATATTGAACAAATCGTATATCAAACAGAGCAAGCAGCTTGGCATAAAATGACGCGTGTATTGAGTCATGAAATAAATAATTCTCTTTCACCTATCAAATCTTTAGCTGAATCTTTGACAGATGTGCTTAAACCTGAAGATAAAGACGTATGCCAAGCGCTAGATGTGATTGCCACGCGCAGTAGTGGTTTAATGACCTTTGTTAATCGTTATGCCTCTTTAGCAAAAGATTATGAAGTACATTTAGAGCTCATATCTGTACAAGCGTGTTTTGATCGTATTTTGACTTTGTTCGATACTCATATTGAAATTGACATAATGGCAAAACAGGTGATTGCAGATAAAGTTTTACTGGAACAAGTTTTAGTAAATTTAATAAAAAATGCGATTGAAGCCAGTGAAACCGGTCAAAGTGTGCTTTTACAAAGCCAAGAAAAAGATAACGGCGTTGAAATAATGGTGATTGATAGTGGCGCTGGGATCAGCAATTTTGATGATTTATTTGTGCCCTTTTATACCACAAAAAAAACAGGTAAAGGCATTGGTCTCAGTTTATCTCGTAATATGTTAGAGCAGCAAGGTGGTAAACTTACGTTACATAATCGCACTGTTCAGCAAGGCGTTCAAGCTGTTATTTATCTTAGAAATAACAAAAAACAGATTAAATAACCGATTAATAAAATTATCAAACCACGTTACCCATTTTTATAAGTTTATAAAATGACTTAAACCCAAGTATTAATATTTGCGACAGCGTTTGGAACAATAAATAACATTGTCCCAATCTCTTTGCCACTTTTTACGCCAACTAAAAAATCTATTGCAAGTTGGGCATAGTTTTTGAGGTAATACAGCCTTCCCTTTAGATTTATTTTCTCGTTGTGCCATAGTATTAATTCTTTCTCACATGACGCGCGATAATTCGATAACCTTCTTTTTGGACTAAATCACTTTTCTTCCATTTCCATAATAAATCTCTAGCTGTTTTACCTGATTTAACAATATCTACAACTGGCTTTGGATAATCTTCTCCTAAAATAAACCCATACATAATTTGCTCCATATCAGTCATGAGCCAAGGTTCATGTATTAAAGGCAGTGGCAATTCTTTTAAAGCAGGGATCCAAGTCGTTATAAAATGCGCTTCGCTATCTTTTTCTTTAGATTGCTTAATTGGGTTATACACCCTAATGGTATTAATACCCATCACACCCGCTTGCATTTGAAATTGGCTATAGTGAATACCTGGTTCAAAGTCTAAAAAAACAGATGCTAAATGCTTCACGCCTAATCGCCAATCTAGTGCAAGATTATGGGTTAAAAAACTAACCAGCATCGCGCGCATTCTAAAATTGATATACCCTGTATTCTTTAAACACAACATACAGGCATCTACCAGCGGATAACCTGTTTGACCATTTTTCCATGCATTCAAATTCAATGCTGCGTTAGCACTTGTATCTGTAGGTAAATTGTCATAACCGCGGTTTAAATGCTGATACTCCATAGTATGTTCACTTTCAAATTTTTGAATAAAATGACAATGCCAATGTAACCGAGAACTAAATGCCACCAGTGAACGCCTCCAACCCACTTGATCCCAGTGCTGTAATGTTGCTTGATAAACTTGCCTTAAACTCATATTTCCCCAAGCTAAATAGGGTGATAACCGTGAACAATGTGTTTGACTCAATTGCGGACTAGATAATGAATACGCATAAGACTTGCCGCGTTGCTCAAAAAAACTGTGCAACACTTTTTGAGCTTGTGTTTCTCCGCCTTGTTGCATTAAAGTGTCTTGGGTTAACCAAGCTGACTCTAAACATGTAAATTTATCTTGTTGTAATACAAATTTAGCCTGTGTGATTAAGGTGGGTTCAATTTTAGCTCGCATCATTGCAGACCAAGTCTTGTCCCAAGTTTTCCGATTTGATAAACCTCTAATTACTGCACCAGTTTTGCTCTCGTACCAATTGATTTGATGATAATTACACCAATTTTGTAATTGAATATCTCTATGATAAGTATTGCCTAATCCAATCTCTTGATGACTAAAAATACAATTAATATCCAGATTGTTATTTAGTTCATCAAAAATATCTAGCGCATTACCGCGCTTTATCCAGAGTGACTGATCAGGTAAAGCTTGCTGCATATCCATTAAAGATTGGTATACAAAACGCCAATGCCGCGTTGAATAATGACTATCGCTTAGTTGAAGGTCTTCAAATATATACAACAGCAGTATTTTCCGACCTGAACGAATACTATCAGATATTGCCCTATTCAATGGTTCATGATCTGATAAACGTAAGTCTCGTTTGAACCAGACTAAATTTATCGACATATCACAGCACTATTATCTGTTGATTTTGAAAAATGCATTAATACTCTTTATCCAAATGAACATATATGTTGTTTTAATTAAGTGCTATACGTTTGAGGATGACGTTTGGATTATATTTTAACAATAATCACATCAGTTAAATAATTTGAGAGTAATGAATTAAATGACAAGCGGCTTTTAATAGTTAATTTAGTTAAATTTTATGTACGTAGGCGTTGCATAGAGTAATGAGTCGTACAACATGTGTGTACGACATTTTTAATATTCAATTTTAAAAATTACTTTTTTTTCTTTTTACCTTGAACAGCTTTAAATCGCGGGTTTTCTTTACAAATGACATAAACACGCCCTTTACGTTTTACAACTTGGCAGCCAGGGTGTCTTGTTTTTGCTGATTTTAATGAGCTAAGTACTTTCATGTTTTCATCCTATTTATAATCATTTAAATGTTTAGTATCACTGTTTCAATATCAGGTGCCCGGCAACTTAAAACTTCGTAGCCACATAAACTACAAGTGTCTTATGGATTAGTTTTATAAATCAACAGCAACTTTTGATATGTTGTAACATATCAATAACTGCAAGACATGTAAATGATAATGATTTTTATTTATGACAAATGTGCTTGCAAAAATAACAATCAATTACTTGCTAAAAAGAGGATAATTCGCAACTCAAATAAAACATTTTTTAATCAAAATTGATGCGTTTTAATGAAAATAATAGTTATAGATAATATATTTAGAGGAATTTTTAAGCGGTAATTGTAAAAACAAAGGTTATTTATATGTGTGATACTATATCATTACCCACATAAAAACTGCTAAAACGAATTAATCACCAGAAAAATAGTCATTTTTAACGTGTTTTTTATGAAATTCACCCTACATTACTACCTATTTTATGTGTAAAAAGTTATATTTTCGTTACTGTACCCGTAAGGAATAATTATGACATTTAACAAAAAAGTACTCGCGCTTAGTGTAGCAGCGTGTATCACCACATCATTTTATAGTGCCTCAACAATTGCAGCAGATAAAAGTGCGACTAAAGCAGAAACTAAAAAAGACAAAAAACAAAAAACAATTGCTGAAATCACAAAAGATCACACGCAACATGATGGCCTATTTAAATTATTTCAAAACAAAAAATCAGGCGCTGTGTTACTTCAGCTAAACGAATCTCAGTTAAACAGCGAATTTATTCATTTTTCTCAAATTATGGATGGCTCAGGAAACTTTGGTTTTAGAGGCGGCTATCGTGGTAGTTCAGTTTACACATTTAATCGTGTATTTGACCGTATAGAAATTCGTGCTGAAAACCAACATTTTTACTTTGATCCCAACAATGCAATCAGTGGCGCTAAAGATGCGAATATTAACCGCCCAATTATTGCCAGTGTTAAAATTAAAGCCCATGATGAAAAAACGGGTGATATTTTAATTGATGCAAAAAGTATCTTTTTAACAGAAGCACTGGATCAAATAAAGCCGTCAAAAAACCCGAAACAAAAACCGGGCTCAAGACGTACTTTAGGTAAGTTAAGTAAAGATAAAACAAAATACTTGGCGCTGCATAACTACCCTCAAAATACTGATTTAAGCATTGAATACGTTTACGACAGCGCAGCACCTATGAGACCACGCGTTTCACGCCCTGGCACAGCAGACTTTGCTTATACAGATGATAGAAGCATTAACTTGCATATTCGCCATAGTTTAGTTGCTATGCCTGAGAATAACTTTAAACCGCGTTTTGATGATCCACGAGTGGGTTACTTTGGTCAAACTAAATACGATATGACGGCTTTACAAGATCCAACACCGTATCGTGATGTGATTAACCGTTGGCATTTAGAGAAAAAAGATCCAAATGCGGCTATTTCAGAACCGGTTGAACCAATTGTATGGTGGATTGAAAATACCACGCCAGTTGAGTACAGAGACATCATTAAAAAAGCAACGCTAGCTTGGAATCCTGCATTTGAAAAAGCGGGTTTCAAAAATGCAATGGTAGTGAAAGTACAACCAGATGATGCTAAATGGGATGCAGGTGATATACGCTACAATGTATTACGTTGGACATCATCACCAAAAGTTGTTTTCTCTGGTTACGGGCCAAGCTTTGCCAACCCTAAATCAGGACAAATTTTAGGTGCTGACATTATGCTTGAGCTATCTGGCTTTACGCGTCGTTTAAATGCACTTGATATATTCAGTGGCGAACACAGCGCACATAATGCCGATCACCATCAGGATCATTCAGCTCTGGTAGAATCAGCACAATTTGGACAAGCTGCATTGAATGCATCAGCAGCAAGTGCCGCTGACAAGTCACGTTTTGTTGATGAATACTTACATTACCTTGTATTGCATGAAGTTGGCCATACACTTGGCTTAAACCACAACATGCGTTCAAGCCAATTGCACTCAAAAGATAAAGTGCAATCAATTATGCCAAGCGATAATTTACCTTTAACTGGCTCAGTAATGGAATACCCTGCTATTAACTTTGCACCTAATGGTAAAAAGCAAGGTTCTTACTACACCACCATGACTGGACCATACGATGAGTGGGTTATTGAATATGGTTATTCAACACCACTTGAGGATGAAAAAGCCGAGCAACAACGTCTAGATAAAATATTAGCGCGTTCAACAGAGTCTGGAAATGCGTTTGGTAATGATGCTGATGATATGCGTGCGCCAGGTAAAGCAATTGATCCTCGCGTTAATATTTATGACTTATCAAATGATGCCATTGGTTATGCTAATGATCGTTTAGATAAAGTAAATACATTAGTGTCTGACATATTAAAACGCTCAGTTGTTGAAGGTCAATCTTACCAAGGATTAGTAACTGATTATGCCGTACTCAATCGCGAATATCATAACAATGTTGGTGTAGTATCACGCTATATCGGCGGTGTTTATGTAGAGCGAGGGTTTGCTGGTCAAGAAAATGCTAAAACGCCATTCACGCCAGTGCCAGAAAAAGAGCAAAGACGTGCAATGGAAGTACTCAGTGACTTTGTATTTGCACCAGATGCATTCTCAGTTGATGAAGAACTCGCACAGCACTTACAAATTCAGCGCCGTTTCTTCTTTAATTACTCAAAAACTGAAGATCCTAAGTTCCACGATATGGCATTACGCACACAAAAGTCGGTACTAAACCACGTACTACACCCTGTCGTGTTAAAGCGTATTGTAGATACTGAACTATACGGTAACGAGTTTAAGTTAGATGAAGTATTTGCAGAATTAACCAAAGCAATTTTTAAAGCTGATGCTAAAAAAGATGTAAACAGCTTTAGACGTAACCTTCAGCGTGAATATGTTAACCGTTTGATTAAAATTGCAAGTAACAATAAGCAAGGTGCAAGTGGTCAAAGTATTCAAGCATTAGCACGTTATAACCTAAAAGAAATCAAAGATATGATTAAGCGTCGTAAAGGTGACACGGTTAGCGCCGCGCACAAAGAGCAGCTTATTTACTTGATTTCAAAAGCGCTAGATCCGAGAGCTAAAGCTTAACGCTGTGTAATTTGATTAAGTAATTACATTAAAACGTAAATACAAAACGGTGCTTATTAGCACCGTTTTTGTTTACTTAGTTTTTTGCAGAGTGATTATTATCGCTTAATAACTTGCTATCAGTGTAAGGCCTGAATATGCATTGTAACCATTAAGCATAATAAAGTAAGTGCCACCAGTTCCTGAACTAATGTCACATGACTCATTATTACCATTTTTATATGGACGACAGTCATAACTTGTTGTGCTAGGTGCTGCACCTTTTTTAACATATAAATCAGCATCGCCTGAGCCGTTTGAAGCACTTACATTTAAGGTAACACCTGCTGGAACTTCGATGGTGTAGACAACTTGTGAGTTAGTATCTCCCGCCAAATTACTCTTTGACACCCCATTTTGTAAACAATTACTGCCACAATTATTAGCCACTGTTGTTTGCGCTTTCAATGCAACACCCGTAAAGCCTTGATATGCTTTGACCATTGCAAACCACGTACCTTTTTCAGGGTTGTTAACAGTACAAGTTTCTTCGTTACCATTTTTGTATGGACGACAACTATAGGATGATTCTGATGGTTTTGCTCCTTGCTTTAAGTATAAATCGGCGTCACCAGTACCACCTGTAGTACTAAATGACAATTTATCTTTGTTTTCTGTAACTTCTAAGCTAAAAAACTGCTCAGAACCAGTTGTGCCGTTTAAAGATACAGCTACTCCGTCTTCTAGAACGGTTAAAACTGGATCAACAGGGTCAACCGGATCTGACCCATTATCACCATCCGGTATTTGGCCATTAAAATGACTCGCAACTTGAGGCCAAATTAAACTCACCTTTGCACCTTTATTAGTACACCCACCTAAATGATGCAGCGCTATTACTTTATTAGTTTGTGCAGCTAAAACTGGTGAGCCAGAAGAACCACCTATTGTATCGCAATAATACCCAAGGTCAGTATCCGTTCCACGACCTGTTGCATTAGCATCATTTACTGAACACAATCCTGTACTATCTTGATCTGATTCGATCGACAATTCTTTTGGATTACCTGAACCATGCTGAGGAATATAAATACGCTCACCTTGTGTTGCATCACGAACATCTAAGCCAAAATAACCAAATGGTGCTGCTTTAGCAAAATCATTAATACTAAATAAGGTGTAATCAAGCGTGTAATCAGTTTTTAAAAGATCTTTGCCTGTTACTTTTACCACGGAATCTAATGTCGAACCGTTACAAGATGTATGTTGATAATTAAACCAGATCTCGGTATTTGCCAGCCCACTTGCAGAATCAACACAATGGTTGTTTGTAAACATACGATTATCACTGCCAACACGCCAGCCAGTACATAAACCCGATCCCCCCATTAACAGTCGTGCTACTGGGCGAGTGCGTTCGTATTCGGTTGGATTAGTTTCAGCCCAACATTGCACATCTTTGCGCTCCATTTCTCCACATGTAGAGTAAATACCAACATCTGATGCAACAGATTGCGATAATTCATTTTCGGTACCATGATAATAGCTATCAATTACTGGATTTAACTGCTGAGCGCTCGCATCTAATACCAGTGCATTATTTGCCGCCGAAGTCGTGTACTCAACAATTACTTTATCTGCAGAAATAGACATAGCATAAAATGAACTCACCCCGTCATCACCTAATGCTGTTGTCGATGCACTCATGTTTGCTTGATTGTATTCATAGCGCTCAAGCCCATCTTCTGAACGTACCACTAAGCTCGCACCGTTTGCTAAGTTAACATTTTTAAAATGTAATTTGATATAACTTGCATTAGGGTGAGAAACCGTTTGTGTGAATACTTTTTGACCGTTTTGATTCAATTTAGTGTAATGCTGATTAATTTTTAGGTTCAGTGAAGCAGAAGCCCCTATTGTCGTTTTTTGTGCTTTTGACGTATATTTCAACATGTGTGCCTCTGTCAGTGGAGCTTGACCAAATGCAGACAATGACATCACACTCAAAAACGGTAATAGTTTATTTATTTTCATTTGTATTTCCTTTTTGTATTTTTATAGGTACTAACACTGGCCATAAATCTATATTGGGAACACCTGAATGTAAACAAATTGTTAAGAACATTTTAATATTGAGTTTTGAGAAATTATATCATTCAGATCTATAGACATCTAAACATCTACAATTAAAGTTAATTAACCATCTGTATTTGATTAGCTTTTTCTGAATAATTTACAATTGAATTGTAAATTTTAAAATTTGACTTTAAGCAGTAAAAATTAAAAATAAATTAAAGGAAATTAGACGCCCAACTCTGTACTGCTGATTTTCAGAATATTAAATTTATTAAAATGACTCATTTAGTATTAAAAGGCTAAGCTCGTTTATCGATGCACTTTAAATACACGCCATAAAGGTAAATAATTTCACTTTATACACTGAATTAATTAAGGTTTTTCGTTTTTAAGGGCTGAGTATTTATATGTAGACGTGTTTAGTTAATAGAGAGTGCACTGTTACATATTCCATAGCTGTTAAAAAAATATGTTTTTTATAATTTAATACTAAACACACCCTTTATACCAACTGTGGTGATATGAATGCACAGCTTATTAGTGAAAATTTTGTATCTTCAAAGTTAGCGTATTACCGCCTAAAATGTTGAATGGTATTTATCCAAGTATCTATTTCTATCTTCAATTGAGTTAATAATGCAGGTTGGATTATTTTAACTGAACCAAGTTTATTTGGAATGATTAACCGAATGCTCAAATCAGCTAATTCCAAATAATCAAACAGTGTAAAAGAAAGTGTATTTTTATCTACTGAACAGCCGAATTTTAATAACGGTTTGGGTTGCTGTAAGACTGAAACATCTGATTTTCTAATATGCTGATGCTTTTGAAAGGCTTGAAATTAAAAGGAAATTAAAAGGACAGACATAAAATTTAGCCGTCCTAAAAAATGATTAGTCACAAAAATTTGGATCATAAATACCAATTGAGGTGAAAACTAAGGAAGTTATTTTTTCATATCATGCTAATTTCAGTCAAAAGATTACTATAACTGAATTTTTGCCAACAAAACTCACCTTTAATCAAAAAGAGGGGAATATCTTTTGGTATTATTAATTACTAACCTACGCCTTTATACCACTTATCCTGATGCTCTTGATCCTGCAAAGCTCCCATACTGACTTCGAAAATATTGTATGGTGCTAAACCAGCTATCTTGTTCAATACGCATCACTGTTAATATTTTAGGTTCACTCTCTGAAATTGAACCGCGTTTTTTTGGGTTGACCAGTCGCCCACTCCAATCTGCTAATTCTAAATAATCGTATAAAGTAAAAGGAATCGTACCCTCATTCTGACTTGAACCAAATGGTAGTAATTTTAATGGTTGTTGAGGAACTGAAATTTCATTGTTTTTATGCGATTTTTTTTCTTATTTTTTAAAGGACGCGAATTGTTTTATCCGTTCTTGAATCGATGTAAAATCGCTATCGGTCAGAGAGTTAGCCATTTTTGCCCTAATAGGGTTCAAATCAACATATATCATGCAACTCAGTATGGCTGTTTCATCTAGCAGTGCTTGTGATTTAAAACGCCCTTCCCATAAATTTATATGGAATAAATTAAAACAGCTTAGCTGGCCCGAAGGGTGAGTGACAAGGACGGCAACGAATAAAATTTACCTGTACAGTTATCTTCTTTATTTGCAGCTCTTGCAATGAATTCATTCAAGTTTTTCATAAACCAACTTAGATCATAAAGTCGCTCCCGCCACTTTTGAACAAACATTTTAATGCGATATAAACAAGCTGTATCTAGCTTTTCTCCTGCTAAATAGCGATCGACCAACACGTTACCATTATAAAGTTGGTACCAACGCTTAATAACTTCATCATCATCCCAGCTATTAGCTGCTTGCTTATTTACATTCAGAACAAGGTGATAATGATTACTCATGATAGCATAAGCTGCTATTTTAATTGAAAATACTGTTGAAAGGTGCTTGATACGATCCTGTATCCAAATACGTCTATGATCGAAGTTTTGTCCCGAATAACTATCATCACCGCATAAATACGAACGACGTATGCATCTGGAAATAACATGATAATAACTGCTGGAAGTTAAATCTATTAAGTTACGCCTTGCTCTCGTCATGTTAGCCAACCAAACAAATTGAATACTATTTAATCATAGTTCAATATATCTAGATGGCCAAATTTTATGCCTGTCCCTTTCTTTCATACCGTCTATGATCGAAGTTTTGTCCCGAATAACTATCATCACCGCATAAATACGAGCGACGTATACATCTGGAAATAACATGATAATAACTGCTGGAAGTTAAATCTATTAAGTTACGCCTTGCTCTCGTCATGTTAGCCAACCAAACAAATTGAATACTATTTAATCATATTTCAATATATCTAGATGGCCATATTTTATGCCTGTCCCTTTCTTTCTTTCTTAGAAAAGAACAGAGCCTGTATATATGTCAGTGCTGATATTTTTAATATCAATTAATCAGAAAACCACATTGGCAGGTGTTGACTAACAAAAAGAATAAAAGATTTATTTTGTGTTTTTTACAAGATCTAAACAGATCGTGCTTGCAAAGTGTGAAGTGTGAAGTGTCCATATATGTCTATTTTTATTTATTACTGTAAATCACCATTTAAAGGCTTACCAAATTCATCAAATAGAGATTCGTCTAACCAAGATGCTCTTTTCCACGAATTCCATGCTTTAGGTTTGAGTTCTAGCCACTCTTTTTTACCACCACCATTTTTCCAAGAATCTAATGCGACTTTTATTGTATTGACGCAAACCTTTGGGAAATCCTCAATACGATCTTCAAATAACTCAAGAAAACCTTTAGCAACCCTTCCTTTTATTGTTACATACATCTCTTGATTTTCGACTATATCTAACACGCTAAAAACCATAACTTTAATAGCTATGTCAGGTGCAACCATATTTACTTCAAGATTCTCACTGCAAAAATCTAAGCAAGATTCAATATAACTTGAATACCACTCATAATAATCATTGTCGTCAACATAAGGCCTTGAACAGAAAGTCATCAGGTCTGGTACTAATCTGGTAAAAATATTACTAACATACTCAATGTTGTTTTCTGCAAAAATAAATTTATAGTCTTCATTTAACTTATTTCCGTGCAAATATTTATACATAAGAACTTCTTTCTTAGCGAGAGGAAATCGATTATTAGTATTATATTCTCGAGGAATAGCAGTACCATGAAATAATCTCGCACATGATAAATACGTTTTCCCGGCATCTGCCATTTTCTGTTGCCAATGCTCATCCCGCGCTTTAACAGTATTAATCACATATTGATACATTTCATCGGTTTGTATTGGGCTAAAGAGTAATAATAGAAAAACTCTGGAATGTATTCCATAAAGTGCACAATCGAAATCATCTACAACATTTGGCTTCATTTCTTTTAAAGCCTCAGCTCTATAACTATTATGGTTAGCAAAATTGATACTTCCCGTTAAAAAAAACTCTTTTAATGTATTAAACTCTGCTTTGTCACGAGTACCATATCGCTCCACTACTGGTTTAACAAACTTCCATTCTGCTTTTCGGGCTTTCATCCAGGCTTTATCATCAGGCTGCCAGCCAGCTAAATACTTATCCATTAAAATTGCTCACTTTTTTCAATCAAATCTTCTATTAAATCCTCGTCAACACCGTCAAGCATAACATTACGACCGGTCGTTAGAATTAATGTTTTTATATCACCATGTAATAATATCTTTCTTGCTTTTTTTACAGTAAAAACTTTATTATCTTTCGCACTGTCATATCCTAAGCTAGCAAAACCTGCACTGCTTCGACCATCTTTCGGTAATTTTCGAGCGTATTGTGCTACTTTATCTAAGGTTTTTTCACTATATCCTTGTAATTCTTTAGTTCGTTGAAATTTTTGATAAAACCACTGCATTTCATTAACCAATATATTTTGGCCTTCTCTTTTTGACGTTAATACGCGGTCTAAATAAAATTGTTTATGTAAACCTTGTCCGCCTTTACTCACATCAAAACGTTTCCAACGCCTTGGGATATCATTTGCTTCACCTTGCTTATAAGATTTTATTTCTATAATCGTGCTATTTTCTGAATTGTTTCCATTTAAAGTAATATCAGAAAAACGATCATAACTAGTTCCATTTTCTTCAAGTACACCAAAGTCATTTCGAGCATATAAATACACTTTAAATCTTTGCTCAATTGCTGTTACCCTATCCTCATCTCTTAGTGTTGTTTCGTAAACTAAATGCTTAAAAGCAAGCATTCCAACATGAAATAAATGGCCATTTTCAAACTTACCACCCACTTTATCGATGTTCTCATTGAGTGATGACGTAAAAGCTTTAACATATAGCTTTTCTAATTCATTATCTATACCTGCAGAAAGTGGGATACAATTACCAATCGCTTCTGCGTCACAGACTGGGACATTACGAGATTCTAGATAAGAGAGTATTGCCAGAATAGTCAAAGGTGACATACGTAAATTATTATTTTTAGTAATATATCTGCGTAGTGCATTACCACCGGCTAAAAATCCGGTTAACGATATCGGAGAAAATGCAATTTTTCGTTCACCTTTAGTTGCTGCTTCTTTTGTATATTTAGTGACATTTTTAACTGAATCGACCAGCTTACCCTCTTTTAATTTTCCTCCTTTTCCATTTAACTGGCGTGCAGCTCTCAGTAATCCTCTTGCAAATATAGCAGATTTAACTCGGCCATAGTTTAAACCTTTTTTCCTATCCGCATATGCCACACCTATCACGCCATTGAGCGGGCTAAAATAATTTGGTTGCAAATCAACAGCAGCAGTTAAGCCCACTTCAGGCGGCTCGCCATCACCTTCCCAGCCATCTGCAGGTAAACTTAAATAATCTAACCAAGCAAAAAAGTCGTCGTCGCTTTGTATTGAGTTTATCATCACCATTAAGCCTGCTCTGGCTTCTTCATCTGCTAGCATTTCTCCTACTAACATCATAAACAGCCCTAAGTTAAAGGCGGTATCATATTTACCTTGTAATACATCATCGCCAACGCGACCCAAAACCCGACCAATAGCTTTTATGAATTTAGGATTTGATGATTTTAATGGCCTAAAGAAAGCTTTTAATGCATTTTTTACCGGAATGAGTGGCTTTAATATTGGCACAATAGTAAGCACGCCAATACCACTGATAGTTAGCTCCATTGGGTCAAAGCGTTTATCGTCATCAATTAAATAATTTACTTGTTCGTAAAATGTTTTTATATCTTCAAAAGGTAATAAAACATTGGCAGCCGTTTTAAGATTGTCCCAAACATCATCAAAGCTCCAATCAAAAAAGCCAGCGTGGGCAACCCCCATAAGGGGGAAAGGTGTATAATTTTTATAATAATTCATTGCAACGGGTGGGTAACCCGGTGGCTGTTCTGTTTCAGTATAAAACGAAGCAAATTGCCCATAAAACTGCTTGCTTATTACTCCGATAAAATTATTTTGTGACTGTGTTTGTAAGCCAACTCTAATCGTGCTGGCTTGCTCACCATTTTGATTTAGTTTACCTGTACTAATCACTTTAACTGCTGCAAGGGTTTCGTCCGCAGCAAAGGTATAATTTTTTTCTGTGGTGCCATCTTCAAATGTCACGAGTGGCTGGGCATCATAATCATAGGCTTTAAAGCTGCTTAGCTTACCACTAAAGTTTTCGCCTATCGTTAATCCGCGTTGCGTAACTGAATAAGCGAGTTCACCTGTTGCATCCTGTGAGTTTAAATGCCCATTTACTTCGAGTACCAGTTTGCCATTGTGGTACTTACCCGCCACTGTATGCCAATTTTCAAGAGAGATAGGTGCATCACTGCTTACAGTCGCTTTACCATTTTTAGTAAATAAGCTGTACGTTAAATGACCATCGTTTTCTAAAGTTAGGTTTTGAACACCGCCTTCAAAATCAAATATTGAGCCTCCGTACTCTGAGGGTTTTATATCTAAACGAAAACCAACACTATTTTTAGGTTTAAACTGCTCACTTTGAGCCACAGTAACCCGACTTGATTCCCATACATTGGCAGGATTTAAAATAGCTTGTTTATTAAATTGGTAGCTATTGCCTGTACCAGTTGGGTTATCCGCGACGAGCGTAATATGGTTATTTACACCATGATGTTGTTGATTAAAATCAACAGCTTTATCTTCATAATTATCATTAAAAATATACGCTGCTATTGGTTGAATATTGGGTTCGGCAAGACTGCCTAATTTTAATGATTCTGTATGACCAGCTGAACCATGCAGCATGATATTAGCTTCTGTTTTATATGCTAAACCTAAACTTGCGCCATCAAAACGATCATATTCATAATAGCCGTTACTGGTTTCATCACCTACGAGCATAGTGCCACTGGTATCAGCATAGTTATCTATGGATGGCGCTACTTTGGTTACGGCTAAATCCCCTTTAACTAACCCTACCCTCGCAGTGATTTCTATATTGTCTAGCGAATGAAATCCACTATAAAGTTCAAGCGTTAACTCACCATTAGCATTAGTACTGCGACTGCCATGTTTAAACTTACCAGCGCTGGCATGCATAACTACTTGCATGCCCGAAACCGCTGGGCCACCGGGTTCAGTGACTTTTACCGTGACAGGATAACTACTTCTTGGTTCCATTTGAGTTGGGTATTCTTCAATTGTCACTGTAAGTGGGGATACTGGAAAAGTTAACTGCCTAGTAGCATCTCCTGCACTGACCAAAAGAGTATTGTCAGATTCAGGCATACTACCGCCTACAATAAACGCTTTTGCTCTACCGTTTATTGTACCGTCATCTGCCATTTCAAGTTTAGCTGCACCATTTATTGCAAAACTTACAGATGTACCATCAGCTACCGCATTACCATGGGCATCTTCAATGTACACTTCTATTTCTTTGCCTTTATGGCCTTCTATAAATACTTCACCTTCGTTTTTGGTGAAATTAATATGATGTGGTTTGCCCGGTATGACTTCTATTGCACCTAGTTTTACGACATTGTCAGCATCTAAATATGCGTAAGGCTCAGCACGTGCACCAGCTTGAGTATTCATATGAATATCTGCAGGAAATACACCTTGTCTTTGGTAACTTAAATCTTCATCTTCAACAGTTGCGGCACCATTGGGTTTCCATTTAAGCTTAAGTGGAGCAGGATTTTCTCTATTTGCATAGCCTAAAATAATAGCTTGTACCGGCACAACAGGATCATCTGCTGAAACATATATTGTGCCATCTTCACCAATATTGTCGTATCCTGCCCACCGGGTATCGACTGCTACTGCCTCAAAGGCATACTCCCATAATACATTGGTCGGATCGTTATTGTTATATAAGCTAAGTGTTACAAAGTCTTCAACGTCTAATGCGGCTATATGCTCTAAATTAGTGAATATCAGTTGGTTTCCCGGACCCATTTTAGCTTTGATTTCGTTGGCCCCAAGTGAAAATACCAGTTCTTGGCCTTCGCCTAAGAATTCTAATGCGTCATGATTACTTTCTATTAGGTCGTACATAAATTTAACTAAGCTGTCACCCGCCGCTATCATTGGCACTTCTTTTTGATAAATTTCAGAAGTTTGACCATCTTGCTGCGCTCTTAGAATACTATTTACTTCTAAGTCATAGGTACTAAATTGCAATTCAGGGCGATAAACCCAACGATATATTGGCTCTGGTTTTTCTAGGTTGTCTGTCTGCCCCTCTTCTTTTAATTTTTTATATAGGTAGGTTTGCTCTAGTGTGGCTAACTGATCTAAAACAGGTACTTTAAAGGGTACATAATGTTTCGGGCGGTATTGTAATGGCCCACTATCGCTTGCACCGCCATCAGCAAATGATGGATTCGCGCGCTTAGGTTCGCCGCTTACTTGTATATAATAATGATCTGCCGGCGTAGCATCATCTGGTAGTTTTATTTGTACTATATGTGTGCCGGGTTTTATATCAAAATGTTCCATCACCCCGCCAGAGCTTAGAGAGCCTGAACCATCAATTTTTGCCAACCGTCCTGTATAACCAAAGTCAGCAAGTCCATCAGGTAAAGGTGTACCATCATGCTCATACCACTGTGTCGTTATCGTGATCATTTGATCACTATTCATTGCAGAACCTTCGTAACCTATTATATGCTTTTGTTGCTCATTAGATGCACTAGGTCCTTCATTAACCTTATAATAGCGCTCTGCCTTTATTTTTAAATTAGGCGCCTGCATACTGACTCTATTTAAGTTATCTAATACTAAGCCACCAAGGTATTGGTTCTTATACAAATTCCTATTTGAACCTATATATCCTGTTTTACGGTTAATGAGTACTGTTCTTAGCACTTCGCCTTGCTTTAAGTGATCTGACTCTCTGTTATGGAGCGCTGGATTCATATTGGCATTAGATTGAAAACGATTAAAACCATCTTCACCCCAGTTTTTGGGATGGTAACTTTGGGCGGTAGCAGCTGGCCCTCGGATCATCATTTGATATATAAATCCACGACCAATAGCTTCGTAATAACTACGACTTTCCATTAGCTCATTTTCATTAATACCTTTACGTTCAGTGATCAACATACCTGTTGATTCTCTAAAAATTAGAATATCTGTGTCTTGTAAATCATCAGTTGAAATGGTCTCAAGTAGTCCCTGATCTGTAAAATCAGGCATTTTGTCTGCTAATCGATATAAATCTGGTTGGGTCGCTTCTGGCTCAGAATCTTCACAGTTAATTGCGACGCCTTGACTATGTTCTGAACTTAAATATACACCTTGATATTCAGCATCTTTAGAGTCTTTTTTACAAACAAATAATTCGTTTTCAATATCTCCCAGCACTGCTAAATCATATTTAAAATCGCCATCAAAATCATATCTTGGATTGGCAACAGGATCTAAATCAGGCTGGTTGTATACATATTTTGTAGGTCCTTCTTCTACGGTAACACCGTTACTTTGTAATGATGCAACACCAGAAATTACACCCGTATCAACATAAAAGTTACTACTTGGTATCACTGGTATCGCAATCCCTGCGATAATGCCTATAACTTCAACATGCGCCATAAGCCCGACTAAATCAGTCTGCCCCATGTAGGCATCATAGCCAATACAAGCATCGTACCCCGGAATTTTAGATACATCTAATAGCGGCTTTACACCATTTGGTGTAAAGGCAATGTATTCATAGGTCATCCATGCTGGGGTGGTATATTGAAAGTAAAATCCCGGACAAGGCACTAAACCAAATTGCACTTTATAACTGCCGTCTTCACCGCTGTAATCTGGGTAACCTTGATAAGCATAAACTTCAACTTTAGCCCCCTCGAATGGTGCATAAAGTTTTTTATCTTTTAATGATTTTAATATTGGTGGAATACCATTATTGATTTCGTCTTCATCACCATCATAAAAACCTGATTTAAAAGCGATATTTTTATCTGATGCATAGATTTTTTTGCCTGTAGGATCAAACAATACAGCTTTAACATTTGATGACACACTTGACATATTAGTTAAATCAAAACGAGATAATAACAATATATGACCATCAGTTGGGTGAATAACTGATTCTGTAGGTTTAATCACGACACTTTTGTAATAATTGGGTAGTGTTACTTTAGGTAAATCTAATCCACCTACTGTTTTGAACTCTTCACTGTTATATTGCTCAATACTTAATACGCGTACTTTTTTGTACTCATTTTTAAAAGCATCTAACGCATTAAATGTCGAATTGATATGTTGACCGGATAATATATAAAACCCTTGTTTATGAACTGTTGACCAACCAGGTACAATTTTTCCATCTGCGCCATATTCTACATAAGATACTTTACCGTCTTGCATATCTAAGCCACGAGCAAGTACATGACCAAACCTTACTCTGTGTACATCTAACCAACCCCAGCCCTGTGCAAACCAGCTACTAAAACTAGCAGTTATCAGTACTATGAATATTATTATTATTGATATTAATTTTCTCATTACAATCACTTCCTATGGATTGACGCTAGTTTGCAACATTGCTTTAAGTTGCACTAAGCCAATTTTTCCTTGCACATAATCTTGTAATACGAGCTGTTTTTCACTATGAACCCGAGCAAAACCAATGTAATCTAAATTACTCAAGTGAACAGTACCTATGGAGCGTATATTTACGCCTTCTCTTATACCAACACCAACAGCATCTAACATGTCAGTATTTGATTTCCTGCCAATCAGCACCAAATAATCACCATCGTCAGGTAAATACTGATAACTACCATAAAAACTAGCGGCTGTGATAGTTAATGGTGTGTCGCCTGTTATCTGTATTCCTTGTGGTTGCCCTGAAAACACCCACAATGCAGGAGTATTTGCCGACATTTGCATTCCAATTGTGCTAGTTTCTAATAAGCTAAACTGTACGTTTGCAGTATTTTGTCCTTGTGATGTATTGATATGCGCTGATGAAAAATCAATTTTTAAATCTCCATTAGCTAATGTGGTATTACCTTGCCCAGATTTCACTTGGCTAAATGGCACAGTTTTATTGATCACGGGTAATGAGCAAACACCAAGACGATTGCGCTTACCTTGAGCTATATTTATGTAGCGTATGTAGTTTCCAAAATTAGGGTTTTCTCTATTTGGATTTATCTCTAATGTATAATCTCCTGACTGAATATTTTCGTGACCAGTATCAATATAACCAAAAGAAAATGTACCATCAGAGTCAGTAATATCTTGGCGATTGAGTTCATTTAAACGCACTTTAATATCAGACACGCTCGCACCAAAACTGTCTTTTACATTACCATCAAGTAAAGTTGGTAACGGTTTTACATTAAAGCTAAATCGGCTCATTTCTTTATCACTTACACTAATTTTAACTTTAATTGCTGCGCCATAAGCAAAACCATTGTCTGGATAAAATGCATAACTATGATCTCCTGGTAAACTGGCTAGACTGCCGGTAACAAGCTCATTATTTTTATTAACCTCTTGTAATTTTGCACCTTTGGGTTCAAGCAAGTTAGTGCCAGGTTCTGTTTCATCAATATATGATTGTCCATGAACTGTTTCTGTTACTTCTATATTTATAAGAGATTTATCTACTGTTTTATTAAAATAAAATGCTATGAATGCGTTTGTCTCTATTTGAGACTCTAGACTTTTAGGTTGAGTTTGTATTACCGTTAATGGCACATCAGCTAGTTTATTAATTTCAAAATTGACCTGTGATTCACCTTGTAGTTGACCATTAATATCATATGCTTTAATGCGAGCGATATGCTCTGGCCCTTTTGATAGTGTTTCACTAGATAAGGGAATACTTGTATTAATTAGGGTGTTAATTGCTGTAATTTTTTGCTCAGGTTGATCGTCGATTTTAATATATAATTCTGAATCAACTGATGCATTATTGAGTTGAGCAACAATTTGTAAATCAAACGTATTCTCTTCAATTAAATACTGTTTATTTTTAGCTGGCGCTATAATATCGATAGATGTACTTGCTTGATTATTAACAATATAATATTTTACTGTCGAATTACCTGCAAAGTCAGTTGCTTTTAATTCAAGAGGCCTTTCTTCGTTATGTGGTAAATTTATATCTAAATCAAAACTGTATTGATTTGATATGCCTGTAGGTAATAAATTTACAACCTCATCATTGATAGTAAAAGTGACAGCTTCGTCATCTATCACCACTCCAGAAATAGTAAATGGTACTTGTAATACCTGATTAATACTTGGAGACTCTACTAAAGGTGTTTGTAGTTGAATAACAGGCGGGGTTTGATCTAATGTATAGTTCAGTGTTAATTCTGAACTACCTGCATTATTTGTTACGGTTAATGTCCAAGGTCCTTCACTATGTTTTGCAGAATAACTAAATATATATCTACCAGTGACATCCGGATAAACATTCAAAGCAACATCAGTATAAGCTTGGTTTGTAACTGTTAAATTAACTTCATCTTCCGATAATATATAACCCTTAATTTCGAATTCACTTTGCTTAATTTGACTGTTATTTACCGGTGAAGAAATTTGTATTTCGGGTTTACTCGTATCCGATAACTCCTGGTAATTTAATTTAATCGCTTTATGATCATTACCAAATTTCGAGCTTACATTTACTTCTATCAGATTATCGCCCAATTCAAGTTCAAGTTGATTAAAGCTAACACTATACTGATTATCAGAAACCCAGGTAATATCACCTTGTGAGCTGTTATTTAAATATGCAGCCAATGACTCTATTGGCTTATTTGTATTGATAACAGCAGTTATATAAACATTTTTAGTATTAACAACTTGGTTATTTACATGACTTTTTATTTCAATAACGGGCTTATTAGGAGACAGTCTTTGAATTAATAATTGTTTGCTTATTTGGTTTCCTAATTTGTCAGTTGCAGTCACAGTTATTAAATTATCATCAAAAACCAGTGGTATTTCTCCACTAAACTGTCCGCTATTGTCTGTTATAAATGCAAACTGACTCTTTGGATATCGATCTGACGACATATAAAATTGCTCGAGGCCAATTTCATCTTTAATAACACCTGTAATAGTTACTTTATTGAGTTCAGTGGTCATATCTGACTGATCGATTGTCAATACAGGGGCTTCATTATCTTGTTTAAATTTTAAATAAACCGGATTTTTTAAAGTTTGCTGTGATTGGCTTTGAGCTGTTAGCTGCCACATAAGGTGATCACTATCAACAGGTACAAATAACGTAAATTCATTATTTGAAATTGTATGTTCCTCCTTTAAATCAGCTGATGTTATAGTCAGTTCAGTAGAACCTAATGCATTTAAAACATTACCTTTAATGCTCACTATTTGCTGATTTTCACTAGTGCGTGTATACCATATATATATATTGTCTTGCATATTATTGGCATTAATGAATTCAACATTTAAGGAAAAGAGTACTTGTTGTGATAGCACATTGCTTGGCGGACCATCTATATAAAATTCATTACCAGAATCTGGGTCGATAAAATTTTGACGAGTTTTAGCCCTATATTGGTATATTTGTCCATTTTCAACGTTATCATCTAAAAAGCTGTTCACTGAATCAGACATATGTATTGGAACCCATGTCTCAACACCTTGACGTTTTTCGATAATGACGCTTAACTCACCTAACGCTTCCCAGCTTAGTAATAATCCTGTTTCACCCATTTTTATGCTTAAGTTTTCGACTGAAATATTATTAAATGCTGTGTAAATTTGTGGTGTATTGCTTTTACCTAAAGTACTATTTATTGCACGTGCTTCAATTTGATATTGATATTGTTTATTTTGAATTACATCAGTATCTGAATAGTGCAAAACAGAGTTATCTAATGTTGCAATTTTAACCATTGCCGTATTTATTTGAGCACGCCAAACATAAAATTCATGTAAAAATTCGTTTTCATCATGCTGCCAATTTAGGTTTATGATGCCAACTTCCCCAGTAAGTTTTAATTCAACCTCTAATTGTTCATGCCAACGCGTTGGATCATCGGGAAACGCATCCTTATCATTATCATAACCATCGCCATCTTTATCAGGATCTGAATTATCTCCAATACCATCTTTATCCAAATCAGACCATTCATTAGGATTATCAGGAAAAGCATCTTGCTGATTTAAAACACCATCGCCATCTTTATCTGGATCGGAATTATCACCAATACCATCACTGTCTAAATCAGACCATTCACTGCTATCATTAGGAAACAAATCTTGTTCATTAATAACACCATCACCGTCGCGGTCTACATCTGCATTATCTCCAATGCCATCATCATCAATATCTGACCATTCACTAGCATCATTAGGAAATGCATCTTGTTCATTGTCATGACCATCACCATCTTTATCTGGATCCGAATTATTACCAATGCCGTCACCATCTAAATCTGCCCATTCATTTTTATTTTCTGGGAATAGATCATTTACATTTAAAACACCATCGCCATCTTTATCAGGATCCGAATTATTACCAATGCCGTCACCATCTAAATCTGCCCATTCTGATGAGTTATTCTCAAAAGCATCTTCATCATTATTCACGCCATCGCCATCTTTATCAGGATCTGAGTTATCACCTATGCCATCACCATCTAAATCGGCCCATTCAGTACCATCATTTGGAAATAAATCAGTCTCATTATCTACCCCATCACCATCTAAATCTGGATCTGAATTATCTCCAACACCATCACCATCTGTATCTTTCCATTCATTCGGATTATTAGGAAATGCATCATCTTCGTTAGCAAAGCCATCATTATCTAAATCCGGATCTGAATTATTGCCTATACCATCACCATCAGTATCAATCCACTCTGTCGGGTCATTTGGAAATGCATCGACATCATCAGGATAACCGTCATTATCTGTATCTATTGCATCAGGATCGTTGTTCCATCTTAGCGGGTCATCAGGAAAATCATCAAGTTCATTTATTACCCCATCGCCATCTCTATCAGGGTCGGCATTATCACCAATACCATCTCCGTCCATATCAGCCCAATCACTTGGGTCGTTTGGATATAAATCATTTTCATTTAAAACACCATCACCATCTCTGTCTGGATCTGAATTGTCACCGACACCATCCCCATCTAAATCAGACCATTCTGTATTATCATTAGGTAAAGCATCATCTTCATTTAAAACACCATCGCCATCTCTATCTGGGTCGGCATTATCTCCAATACCATCACCATCTAAATCAGACCACTCACTAGGATCACTTGGAAACGCATCTTCCTCATTTAAAACACCATCGCCATCTTTATCCGGATCAGAATTGTCACCAATACCATCTTTATCTAAATCTGCCCATTCAGAAGCGTCATTTGGAAAGAGGTCAATATCATTTGTAACACCGTCACCATCTCTATCTGTATCTGAATTATCACCTATGCCATCACTGTCTAAATCAGACCATTCTGTCGCATCATTTGGAAATGCATCATTTTGGTTTAATACACCATCACCATCTCTATCGGTATCTGAATTATCACCTATACCATCATTATCTAAATCAGCCCATTCAGTTCCATCATTTGGAAATGCATCATTTTCATTTAAAACGCCGTCACCATCTCTGTCTGTATCTGAATTGTCACCTACACCATCTGAGTCTAAATCTGACCACTCATTGGGATCATTTGGAAATACATCATCTTCATTTAAAACACCATCTCCATCTCTATCTGTATCAGAATTGTCACCAATACCATCAGAGTCTAAATCTGACCATTCATTAGGATCATTTGGAAATGCGTCATCATCATTTAATACAGAATCACCATCAATATCATCATCTGTATTATCTCCTATTCCGTCGCCATCAATATCTGAAGACTCCGTTGGGTCGTCTGGAAAATCATCTTCTTCATCAGAAACTAAATCACCATCAAAATCTGTTGCAACTTCTTGTGTTGAAGAAGAGAATTTAAATGAACTTAAACTTGAACGTATATTTCCCGTCGGCGCTATTTCAATTTTTGGTAAATTAGATTCGTCAGTTAAGTGATAGAAAACTTCTAATTTATAATATCCTTGGTCTAAGTAATAAGTGTTGGAGTGTGATCTATTTAAATTATTTTTGATATTTGTTTTTTGACTTACTTTATTAGAAATTGTCTGCTCAGCTATTTTCAGTTCTAATAAATCATCATGCTCTAAATAAAAGGTATAATTGCCTTCTTCTAGTATTTGTACCTGACTTGTAAAATATGCTGAGTATGGATAATTAATTTGCTCTTGTTCTATTTCAAATTTATCTAAACGCATTGCCGTATTTGGCATAAACAAATCAATTTCATTTATACTTGCCGGCTGATTTGAAAAGTAATAACGACCATTTATACCAAGTTCCCATTGTTCATTTTCAGGTTCAGCTATTAGTTCAATTTTAGTAAATTCTTCTGATGTAAGGCCTAGCTCATCAATTGCTAGGTATTGAGACTCGATATTAGGTTCTTGCTTTTTCCAGAGTAAATTTATAGCGTCTGATTCTGATTTCCCAAGTACTTCAACCCTAAGTTGATAAATTCCAGGCTCAATCCAAATCGAATTGATATATAAAGATGACCCTATTAGATTTTGGTTTATTAACTCTTTTTCTCCAATATAGATACGCAAAGGCACATTGGAATTAGCTTTAAAGCTATATAAGCTAGCTGATTCAACATTAAAATATCCCTTAAATATCATTGCCATATCATTATGTTTATTTTTTTCAACTAGGGATAACTGATTTAAATTTCCTTGCTCAATTGGTGATAAATTTTCTAATAACTCAAATGAAATACCATCTAATTCATAATAATGGTATGACAGTCCATTTATTATATTTTGAGGTTCAAAATCAATTGCGGCAGCTTGACTTAAATTATTTTGTGTTAAAAATAAATTGTGTTCGGCTAAATCTATTGTACTTGTTGTTTCAGAGAGTATGAATACTTGGGGTTGAATATCAATATCTTCAGGTATCAGCCAATAAATGAATTCGTGATAACCTATATCTAGATTCACCTCATTTTCAATTACTTCATTGTTTATAAGTAATAAACTGAGACCACTTTGTCGTGTTTCAAATCGATATTGTTCTTTTTCTTCAACATAAAAGTATCCCCTAAAATAATAAGCTCCTTTACTTTGTTTTTTCACAACATCTAAATTTAATTCAGGCGTTATTCCCATAATGTCAGGCTGAGCGTGAGTTAAAGATTCAATAGAATTGTAATCACCTGAAAAATAGTTAAATTCAACGGCAGAAATAGGATCATTCAGTACTATGCCTTCTTGATACTTCTTGCCCTCATCTGAATTAAAACAAGCAGTTAGTAAGGAAGTGGTGAAAATCAATAAGGATATTTTTTTTATTGCTTTAAATATATTAATCAAAGGCATAGATCTTAACCTCTGACTTATCTTTTAAAAATCGCGCTTGATTTTTAATCGCGTTTTTAATCTGTATCGGTGCTAAACGTTTATGAATATCTTCTTTTACTTCTATTAACGGCTTTGCAGGTAATTCTATTAAATCTATTACTTTAAAACGCACTAAAATACCATTAATACTATGGACTTTTGATGCCTCGTTCTTTGCTAAAGTAGATATTATTGATTGATAAGATTTTAGTAGCCCTTTATCAGCGCTATTGCCACGAATTATTTTAACTGAGTTTTTTTGAAACTCCGGTATATTAGCTAGCGCCTGCCAGTCTTCTTTAGGTGATATATTTTGTATAAATTTATTAATTTTCTTTACTTGTTTTTCATCATGTCCTATTTGTGCTCTGATCATATCGAAACGTCTGATCTGCTTTTTACCGAACTGAGATAAGTTATTATGATAATATTCATTCACCATTTCATTCGAAACGGGCTCTGCTGAAATGTTATTTCTGATATATTGTTTTGTAAGTAATTCATCACGATATGCTGCAACTTGAAGTTCAATATGTTGAAGCTCAACCTGTTCCATCAGTTTTAATTGCTCGGCTTTCATTAGTTTTCTAAGTACTAAGCTTTGCAAAATTTTATCTTTTGTCTTTTTAGTCAGTTGTAAAGCTGCAAATTCCCCAACAGTTTGATTTACGATTAAATCAAACTCTGTTTTATAAATTGGTTCACCATTTACTTTAGCTACAACCTCATCTGGCGCATGATTACCATTTATTGTATTGTCAGTTTGTGTTTTATTACACGCAGCAACAAGGCTTACTAAGAGTAAGAATCCTATGGTTCGCATTGATATTTCCTTATTTTTACTCTTAATAATTTAATTTTACTGAATGACAGTTATGCTCGTTTGTAATCGCTTTAGTTCTGCATCTTTTGCAACTTGGCGTAATATACGTTTAATATTACCCCTTACTTTTTCAAAAGGTTGTTTCACAATCGAAGGGCTTTGTTCTAATTTTACAATGTGGTAACCAAACTCAGTTAGAAATGGTTCTGATATTTCTGAAGCTTGCAATTGATTAAATACCTTATCTGAAAATACAGGAGAGATTGCCCCTTTTTGCATCCAACCTAATTGACCCCCTTTTTTTGCAGAAACTAAATCTTCAGAATATTGTGATGTTATTTCATTAAACATAGCGCCTGTTTTTAATTTACTATAGGCTTCCATGGCTTTGCTATATTTAGACTGACGTTGCTGTTCAGTAGCATTCTTATCCAATCTAAAAAGAATATGTGACACTTTCGCCTTTTCTTTTTGGTATTTATCTTGATTTTCAGCGTAATAATTTCTCATTGCAGTATCAGTGACAACAGTGTCTAAAAACTTCATCAAATAACGATTTAAAATTAAATCTTTTTTAATTTCAAATAATTCAGTTTCTATTTTTTGTTGATCTAAACTCCCCTCTTTTTCGATCGCTGCAATTAATGCTAAATTTTTTAAGTAATATTGCTTTGCTGATTGATATTGTTCTTCATTTTTACTATTTATTTTCTTTAATGATAAATAAGACTCTATCTCTGCTTTCGTAACTTGTTTATCACCAACTTTTGCCACACTTTCTGGCTTTGGACCACAAGCAATCAAACCACTAATAACAACTACACCAAACAAGATTTTTAAGCCTTTCATCACAACTCCCTTTACCTAAAACAAATACAAAATCCGGCGAATTATACCCTAACTATTTAAAAATAGTGAGATTTATTTAATAAAAAGCACTTTTATTATAAATAAAAAGCGCTTTTTCATACTATTACTCAAGCCAAGTTATAATTGCAGAGGTTTTATCTAAATAAGCTTTAAAAGCTGGATTTGCAGCGCCAAGTTTTAGCTGAATATTATCCATCACTTTTGAATTATCGATATCAGTTACTTCAACACGATTATTACCAAAATCAACATTTGCTCTATTAAGAAGCTCAATTGATTTAAATTGATGTATTCCCTGATAAGTTTTACCAACTAGGTAAGATAAATCTTTATTACTTGCAACTACTAAGCTATTTCTAGTATTTGATATGATTGTGAGTATTTCATTTGTTTCATCATCAATATCTAAATCGATTGAACGTCCGATGAGGCTGTGTTTAGGTTTTTCAAAAGAGTCATTCCATGGACCTGCAGTAACAGTACTATCACAATATCCTTCTGGCTGTATCAGCCACTTATTCTCATTTAGATCTGTCACACATTCTATAACTCCTTTTCCGGCATTTCGTATTACAGTACCTGAATCAGCATGGAGCATATGGCTATTAGTAATCCCATTGTCTATTTTAAAATGCCCTTGTTTACCGATATCATCTGCAATATATACTGTTCCTGCTCCCGCTTCATAATTTCTGTAACCTATATAGTCAGTAGACGCAGTTGTGGTCTTTCCAGTATATGCTGTATGGTCATTTGTATAAATTGATATTCGCCCTCCACCACCTTGAGGATCATATGATCCTCCGCTTCTGCCTTTGGCTGAAATAGTACCAGAACCTGTTAACTTATCGCTTTGAATATGAATAGAGCCACCAGATCCACCTGCTTCACCATTTCTTACTCCACCATCAGCTGATATATCACCATTGAGTACAATATCTTTAGCATTAATTACAATGACACCGCCACCAGCGGTATCTAAACGATAATCAAGGTAGCTACCATCACCAGCTAGCCCAGCGAATTGTGCTTTAGCATAAAAACCATACTGACAATCTTTAAAATCTCTATCTCTATAACGGCTTTTCACAACACCAGCATGACAACTATACTTTAAACTTCCTGGAAAGTTTTTAAATGTAAAGCCAGCAGCAGTCGCTGTGATTGTTGAATATTCATCGATTTGAACAGTATTGGTGATATTAATTAATAACTGTTTTAATTGATCATATTGTGGACTTGATAATGCAAACCTTGAATATTTATAGGTATTTAAGTTATTTCCTATTTTAATACCACCTAAAGAAAATGTTTTCAAATGTGCACTTTGTTCAAGTACCATATTATTTTTTATTAACCACTCACCTTTAACTTGAATCAAAGAGTGATCATTCGAATATAATAAAATAAAGTCTTTCTCAATCGTTAAATCGCCCAATATTTTAAGTTCAACATCAGAATTTGCACCTACGTTTAAGGAGTTTTTAAACTCTACATCATGGGAAACAAGTTCTAATTTTGCACCAGATGTATTCAATTTAACTTCTCCATGTACAATAAAAGAATTCACCTGCTTTTTAAATCTTAAGTTACTCCCATACTCTAAAATTAAATCTCCAAAGATTTCAATATTGGCTCCTTCAAGGTCACCTGTGACTTTAGAATTTTGGCCAAGAATAAAATCACCTTCTACTTCTAAGTTTGAATTCGCATGTAGGATTAAGTTCGCAGAATTACTCAAGTTTATAGAACCAAAAACTTTGATCTTATCAGCTGATATTATTTTAGTTTCACGATAATTTAACTCTAAATCATTTGGGGCAATAAATTCTTTTTGATACAAATTTACATTATTTTCTGTCAGCCATGATAGAGTCTCTGAATTATTAATTAAGGCTTTCAAAAAGATATTGTCGCCTAGATACGAGTTAGCCCGATCTAAGACAATTAACTTATCATTACCTATATCTAATTTGCTATTTTCTGATAGATAAATTGAATCAAAAATATGAACACCGATTAATTCAAACGAAGCTTGATTTAAATAATTAAGATCCTCAGGTGAACTGATTGTTACGCTATTTTCGTCAAAGTCTATAATTTCATAAAACTGGTTAGTTCCATTTTGTAAATCAACATACTCACCTTTTATGTTGAACCCTTTATTATCTTGCCAATTTGCATTAGAAACAGAAATTCTCCAATGCTGGTTTTCCAACGACTCAACTTTTGTTATAACATGATTTCCAATTTCAGGTAACTTTATCCAATTTGTTAGTGTTGTATCACCACCATAATTAACATCGGTTTTTAGCTCTAATCTACCATATCCCATGTTTTTATCTTTGATAAAAACAGTGCCCGTGTTAGATAAACCTTTATAGTTTTTACCTGTTATAATATCCCCAGTAAAATTGTAATTTTCACTTATTAATGCTATCCGGCCTGAGCTACCTAAAGTATCAACTTTATTGTATGTCCCAGAAAAACCTACCGAATACATAGATCCATTACCTAATATTGTATCCGCCTCTAATAATATAGAACCAGCACCAGCGGCAATGACTTGCTCTGATATAGAATTCGACTCAGGACTTACAGATATAGTCCCATTATTCTCTATTATTTGGGCTTTAATATTTAATGTACCTCCACCCGAAAACTTAAGTGAGGTATTAATGTTGCACTTATTAATTTGATCGCACCCTTTGTGGTATAAAGCGCTTTTCCCTGGTGATAATGGATTTTTATAGTTACCAATAGAAGTCGGTTTAATACTTTCAAAAGCAGTAGATAACGCCGAAGTTACATGACTCCCCGCAAGTATATTTTCTGACTCTCCTTCGACTCTTACAGTTTTATCACCTTGAATAGAGTAAATACCAGCTTCTTCATTTATTAATAATTTTCCTTTTATTTCAAATTTGTTAGGGCTAATTTCAGAGAAATTAGATCCAGGGTAGCCAATACTTAACCTATTTTTCACAGTAACATCACCGTCTACATTAATTTGACCAATACTATTAATAAATGCCTTATTTATAACAAGATCACCTGCTACGTTTAGTTTCTTAAATGTATTGAATACAACTGTAGAATTTATATACGCATCTTGTTTAAAATCAATACTATTCGCGGAAATATCAAAACGGTCATCAAAAGTCATGGTATTATTAAATTGAATACTCTTTGCTGCTAATGAACTATAATTTGCTCTAAAAGATATATCATCAAATACTAATTCCTGATCAATATAAATATCGACAGAGTATATATTTCCTGACTCTATTATTGATTTAATAGTTATAGGGTCTATATATCCCGCCCATAATTTAGTCTGGTAATATTGACCATCATTTACTTCGACAATATCTTTACCAAAACTTACAGTTGCATAAAATAATTCTAAGTTGTTAAAAGAATGTAAGCCTTGTATAACACCTGAAGACATGTTTGATAAATCTTCAGTTGATTTAACAACTAAACTATTTTTTGTATTTGATATTATTTGTGCGTCAACAGAAGCATCAGAATCATTTGTCAATCGTATTTGTGTACCATCTAGTTCTCGACCTAAACTTTTTAAGTTATTAGCCCAAGGGTCATCATTTACAGTAATATTCCATAAATCATCTGCAATTAAGTTGATATCATTCACCTGATGACTACCCACTGACAAAACAACGGTTGAGTCTGGTTCTAGTAAATCCAAAACAGACCAATTTCCAGAAGCTTGATTTTGTTGAATCAACTGATTAATTGGTTTCATCTTTTCAAAATCACCAGGCTTCACTGCATTTTTATTTTCAATTGAATTTAGCTTTTCATTTCTCGCAAAAACCTCACCTCCACCTGATTCGGAAGGTTTTATCATGAACATTGAGTTTTCACTTTGTTTTTGCGCTAAATAAACGGTACCTGTAGCAGGTTCATTTGAAATGCCAATCAAAGTTGATAACCGTTTTAATTGCTCCATTTCAGGTGAAACAGTTTCTATTTGGTTATCTAAATTGAATGGATTTTGTATATCTTCAGGTCTACCTCCACCACCTCCATTACCGGTCACTTGGATATCGAATTTATCGGAAATAATTGCAACCCTACCATTGGATTGTGAATAATTAACCGTTTTACCTACTTTTATTTGCTCATCATAATCTGCAGATGTACTGATACTTTCAACTGCATGTGCTTCTCCACCCCAGCCACCAAAATAGTGCGATATAACTATATTTTCGGCATCAATAACTTTGAACTCATGGGCATCGATAAAAGCACTTCCTCCAGCACCAGTATTTTTACCATGTGCAAATTTAGGGTACTGAGAACCAATCGAAATCCAGTAGCTATTACTATCAACTTCTATGCGATTTGCTTTTATATTGACAATCCCACCACCAGCACCATTTTCACCGCCTGACCCTGCGTATAATGGCTTTTTGTAACTACCATAACTACAAGATTCAATAGTTGCTGCGGCATGTGCACCAATACAATAATCATCAACAAAACCAAAGCCTACACCTTCAGGATATCCTGCACCATTTACAGAAATTGACCCTTTAGCAGTGAGTTTCTGTCCAACTTTTAAATGTATAGGGTATAACTCTTTGGTTTGTTGATTAGCAGGCAACGCACGAATTGATCCTTCCTGTAGCATATTTAAGTCGACTACAAATTCTTCTGTTAAACCTAAATTTAACCTTCCACTATCAATAGTTGTATTTGTATGAACAAATATATTTTTAGCTTTTATTGTATTAAAGTCCGATAAGTTTAAAGAACCAGTTATATCGATATTATGGCCAATATGGCTTATGTCTCCTCCAATCATATTTAGATCTCCTGATATATACATATCTTCAGAACTAATAATATCTACAGTTGATGCTTTAGGATCATTATTAACAATATCGTACGTTACCAATAAACTGACTTCTGAAAAAGGAGTCGATTCTAGTACAGTTATATTATGTGTAGAACGCCAATTGTTGTTATGTAAGAAACACACTTCCTCATTATTTGGTTCTTCAGAAATACAGTTCCACATATCAGGAGAAGTGACATGTAAATCCGCATTCCCGTTGCCTCCTGACAATTTTACTGCAAGGTTAGTTGCTCCTTGAGGTATCTCAACATCAAAATATAAATGACCATTTTCAGAATTTAAATTAACTAAGTTTAACTCAGTAACACTCTGATTAATTTCTTCTCCAAGAATATATAAATCATTGCCAATTGATAATTTTTTGGTGTTTAAACGTAGATTTGAAACAGGTTTTACATCAAAGTTTCCTGCAACATTTAAATCTCCTGCAATTTCAACATTTACATCACCAATAACTGTTACGCTATCTGCAAATACAGGTCCATCAAAAGTAACGTTTTCATTTTCCCATATAACATCACCTAAAGAGATTGTTTCAGTTACTGTTATATTTGATGTATCAAAGAATTGTCCGAAACTGACTTTTAACTCAGAAGTACCTTCGCCAACTGGTGTAAAGCCTTGGTATGATGTAACGGCTACATTTGTATCAGATGATGTAAAAATAAGATCATAATAGCCAGGATCAGAAACATCTACTGAATAATTTCGTCCCTCTAATGTAACTTGAGCAATTACAGAAAGCATTATATCTTCAGATTGTGCACCTATATTGTAATTTACTTCTTTTGGTGTCACCTGAAGTGCTGTAACAAATTCAGGTTTGATGCTACGACTGTTAAAATCGGTTGGATCTGAACCTGATGCTATTTCAATCGCATCACTAATGCCATCTCCATCAGTGTCTTGTAAAGTTGGATCACTTCCCCATTGATATTCATCACCGTCTGATAAGCCATCATCGTCTGTGTCTTTATTGGTTAAATCAGAACCTAATGACAATTCTGTCAAATTATCTAAACCGTCATTATCATAGTCTTCACGACCATCTTCTATTCCGTTGTTATCTGTGTCACGATCAGTAGGGTCTAATGATAACGTATGCTCAAGCCCATTATTGAGACCATCACCATCATAATCCCCCTCTAGAGTTAATAAAGGTAACGTAATTGTATTTGCAACGATTAACATTCTATTCGATATATGACCTGATAATTCTACGGGTACAAGTTTACCCTCTTCTTGTTCGGTTACTGTAGGTACTGTAAAACTACCTTGATTGAAAATGAATGGTTGAGAAGTACCATTAATTACAATTTGCCCAGAACTAATATGTGATTTGGCTATATTCTCGCCAAAAGTCATGTCCAAACTCATTAGTGTTTCAGTTAATAAATAAGGTTTAGTTTGTGCTGCTATTTTCATATCAGCGCTATTAAAAGCAAGCGTTTGAAGTAGCAAAGGATCTTCTTCAGCTAAACCAATTAATCCAGAATCTGTTGTTGTAAATTGATATTGAGTATTTAGTATTAGCTCATTATTTGGTAGAAATTCAACAGTTTGATTATCAATAAATGTGTATTGCCCATCAACTTCATTGCCATTAATATCAAATATGCTCAACACTTTATTTACAGCGGATTCAATCACCGGTTCTGTAAAACCAAAATTAATTGGTGTTATTATTGAATCTTCAACTGTTTGAACTTCAGATGAACTTATCGCAGGTAGTCGTTTCACAAAATCTAGCGTCATATTTGCAATTTTATTTATGGCTACATCTTCTTGAACACTTTCTAAGCTCAAATGTGTTTTTTCTATGAAGTTATCTGTGACCTGAATGCTTAAAGAGCCCGCATTCATAACATAAGTATTGTTTTGCTCTACGTCTTTAAATAACCCATTATTTGTCAAATTAAATGTGACATTAAGGTTTGCGTCCTCTTCTTGGCCATTAACATTAACTTTGCTAACTTGGTTACCGAAACTATCAGTTAATTGCATGTTAATTGTTGCTATTTCATCAACTTCAAGTATGTCTAATCTACCAAATTCATGGTTGGTTATTTCAGAAATACTTAAGTCAAATTGTGCAGCCTTTCCTGCGATTATATTTATAGGGATACTTGATATTTCACTATAATTTTGACCTTGTCGCTGTTGATATAATAGTTTTAACGATTGAGGGAAAGAGCCAAGCTTATTTAACTGATATAAATCAGATTTTTGTGGTACTGATACATTAATAATCGCAATACCCTGGTCTAGTTTTACATTGGCAACTTCTCCTACAAATACACCAGCGTCGTCATACTTATTAACAACCGTTATATTTTCTGCGAAGCCAAAATGGAAATCATTATGATCAAACATCAATTCAACAAATAAATCATTTTTATTAAATATTATATTTTCAGCTTGATCTGTCATTGATAACTTAACCTGACTCGTTTCGTTAACGACGATACTAGGTATATGATCAATAAGAATTTTTGCCGGTTCGCCAGGTAATATATCAACTAATATGACATCAGGACTGATATTAGGGTAATCTTTTAAACTGGCTACTAATTTATACTTACCAGCTTTGAGTTCCCATGCATCAAAATTTAATAAGCTATTTCCAATCTCATTTGACTCAATATTCCCAACTATTTTTTCCAATCCATCACTACTAATTAATTTAAATGTGACTGTTTGAAGCGGAACAGGCTTTGCTGAAATATCAAGTACATTAACGTTAAAATCAGCTAATTGACCACTTTGAATTTCTTTTGGATTGATACTTGATTGATTTAAATTATCAAACTGAATTAAATTCGGCTTTTGTGTCAAGCTGATACTAGTTTTTTCAGTCGTTGTCGTTTGACCAAGCCTATCAGTTAATTTAATGCTGATTTCAACTTTATCGCCGTCAACCAATTGTTGAGGTAACTCAATTGATGTACGAGCTTTATCACTACATCTATAATATTGTGCATTACTCATACAGATAAATTTTTCTTTCTGTAATACACCATTAAAATATAATTCTAATTTAACATCTAGCTGCGAAGCTCCAGCATCATCGACACCATTTAGATTAGCAACATCTACGGAGATTACTTGGCCATATATTGCAGCATAAGGAGCTGTCAATACTAGAGCAGATGCATTAGGTTTCGTATCTACTTTAACTGGTAAATTAAAGGTTTGCTCTGTTATTTGACCTATATCATCTTTAATTGCAATGACTAAGTTTTGTGTAATATCACTATCTAAACGTTGTTGACGGATATCTTTTATTGATATTGCTTTTTCGAATTTTTTGCCTGATATATCGTAACTTCTTTCATAGTTTGGCCATTTAACATCAACTTCATTTAAATCAATATCATCCGACATATTCAATTTAACTGTAAAATGTCCTTTTTCAATTACATCAGTTGGTAATTGAATATCTACAAGTTCAGGATATGCATCTGATACAACTTCAACATGCAGTTCAGTAGTTTGTGTATTTTTAGCTTTATCTGTTGCTGTTAGGCTATAAACATAAGTTTTACCTAGCTCATGACCAGATTCAGTAATATTTATATCACCATCAGTAAAACCAGCCCAAATAACAGCTCCATCACGCTTAAGTAATACCAGTTCAATACCACTACCAATATCGCTATAATTTAACTGTAATTTAAAATCATGAGTATTTGGAACTTTACCTTGTTCAGCTAAAGGCGAATCTAATGAAATATTTACGATAGGCTTTTGTTGGTCTATTAATCTATCAATACGTTTTGGAGTTGATTCAGTAAAATTACCATAAATATCAACTGCACGTGCTTTTATATATTTACCACTGTCTGCAAGCTCAAAGTTTCTACGAACAACAAATTCAGGCCCATAATGTTTTCTAATCATTTTATATGGGCCATCAATTGAATCACTTAAATAAAATTCAACTTGACGTACGTCTTGATCTGTATTGCTTATTATTGCTTCCAACCTTAATGGACTTGGTATATAGCTTGGTTGTTTAAAGTCTAATGATACTTCAAACCTATTCACAGGCATGTCATCACTTTGAAGAATTAATTGCTTTTCTTCACTTGTTATTATTTCGCCATTTAAATCGATTGCTATAGATTTCAACTTAAATATCTGCCCATTTTTAAGCTCTGCAGGTATAAGTACATTAGTTGAAAATGGATATGTTAATTCTGTGGCTACTTTCACATCATTTATGTAATAAGTCACAGATTTTAGATTATGAGGTGAAGATTGTTCAATACTCAAACGATCTCCAAGTTGATATATATGATTTATTACTGGTTTTGCTAGACCTGTATGAGGCGTTATTGATTGTTTATCTAACCAAATCAGCTCGAAACCAGATAAACCTTGACCTAAAAGTGCTTGATCTCCATCTATTGATATTGAATTAATATCATTTTCAGCTACATAAACAGTATTTATAGCATTATTATTTTTAAGTGGTGAATATTTAAATTCATTAGCTTGACTAAACCAAAGTGCACCTTGATGTATCGTGAATGATTGAACTTTTTCATCATATAATGAATAACTTTGTTTTGTAGCTAAATTATATTTCCCTATACCTGTATCACTAGAGAAATATAAATTATCAGATAATAACTGAAGGTTGTTTAATTCTTCTCCACCCGCTAATAATTCTGTTATTTCTACATTAAAGTCATCAATAGGAAGAGAACCCGTTCTAACTTTATATAAGCTGCCACTTAATGTTGAAACATATATAAATTCAAAATCTGTTGTAATAGATACAATGGATTCACCGATAGCCACAACTAATTCACTTTCAATTTCGCTATTTAAAGACTTGAACTTTAGTTTATCACTGTGTGCAATAACCAAATTATTTTGATATATATCCATATCAATTAAATCAGCTTGTTTAAATAACCTCTCACTCTTTATAAGGGTATCTGAATCAATACGATAAATTACACCACTAGATTCATCATATCCTAAGATCTGATCTCCAATTTGTTTTAACCGCTTTATATCTGCAGAATACGGTGCAGGGTATACCTCATTTATTTCAGAATGAGGTAAGTCCTCTTGTCGTGTTATGGCATAACCTTGATTTGCTGCAATTGCTTGCCCATTTTTTAAAAGTACATTGACAGTATTTCCACGAATATTATGTGATTTAAACAAGCTTTTAATTTCACCATGGTTATATTTCCACAACCAAACATCACCTTGAGAGCTTTGGAGTTTACTATTAAAAACAAATAGCTCACCTTGAGTTTTGATGTCATACCTTGCAATTACAAATGGCTTACTTAAAGATATGCTTATTAAAATCCATTGCTGATTTTGGATATCATAAGTCCATAATTCATTATTAAACATGCCTAACTGGGATGTGTTTTTTATATCAAGCTGCCATGTAAACAGGTCATTATTTACACTAATTTTAATTAATTTACCTGAAAGCGTTAATAACCATTTATCTTTTGCGATTAGCATTGAACTCAATTCATCACCTACATAAATTTGATTTAATTCTGTAGGCTTTGATAGTAAAACTTGTTCAAGTGAATATGTTGTCACTATCCATATTGAATCATCATCCTTTTCCAGTTGCTTGATTTCCCCTAATGAAAAAGTATTTTTAAGCTTTAAACTATTTCCAGATATTTTAAATTGTTTTAATTCACCTTTTACATTTGAGGTCCATACTGTATCTCTTATAACTTCAATATCCTTGTAAGTATCATAAGACAAATATGTCCCTAGTATTTCAAATTCATTATTCGGGTCTACAAATACAAGTCCTATGCCTTCTAGAGCAACTAGCCATCTATCATATAAATAGGTTACAGCTTGCACTTTACCATCGAAGCGATTTAGTAAGTCACCTTGTTCATTGAATAACTTTTCTTCATCAAAATAAAAATTCTGCTGTGGTGTTACTATCTGATGACTATATGAAGATATTGGTGCATCCTGTGATATTTCATATGCATCCTTAACCCATACATTCTTCACTTCCTCATTTGTATTACCTAGTCCATCTTGACGTTTAGCCTCGATTTTAAGAAATTCGACATCTGGTACTGTTATTTCTAACGGCTCTGAACCACTTGCTAATACATTGCCAAGTTCATCATATATCGTAACTTGTGCCTTAGGTCCTATCTGATTTTTACTACTAGTCGATATAAGTACTTTACTGTTTGTATAGGCACGCTCAGCAATACCATCAATTGAAAATGCTAATTTTGTTCTTTGAGGGACAACACGAATACCGACACTGTCTTCTATATAGTCAAAATGTTCGCCAAAGTATGTTCTCAATCTCACCTTATAAGTATCTAATGAGTCTAAACCTGATAATTTTAAAGCCATACTTCCAGATGATTTATCTCCAAATAATCGAGTAATTTCATTACCATTAAAATCCATCAGAACCAGCTCAATAAACCTTACATCATTTATATTTTCACTGAGATATTTTACAGTTAGCCAGTCACCTTCTTTATATCTACTATTATTGAGTGGCTCAGAAATATTCAGCTGACCATCTCCAGGCTCATTTTCCCTTACATTAACAGTTATAGGCTGAATCTCGATATCATTAACACTTAAATTAATGATTTGCTCTTGAACAGGACCTGATTTTAACCAGCTCCAACCATTTGATTTAGATTGTTCCAACAATATATTTTGTCCATTTATTGTTGACGCTTTACTGTTAAATATTCTGTTATTTTCTGGGTATATTAGATTAATAGGCGCAATGGCACCTTCGGCAATTTCAATAGGAAAGCCGCTTATTATCGAGCTTGCTTCTGTAAGTGGTGTATTATTTAAATTAAATTCAGTTGTAAATTCAATTTTATCTCTTTGGCGTTTATAAACACTTAATTTGCTACCAACGACATCTCCTCGTTTAATAGCTATTGTATTTTCATTAAACCAGTATGCAGGGATAGCGTTATTATTCTCATCAATGAGTAACAAATCATGTATAGCTAATGATTTTTCTATCCCTTCAATATAAATAGTCGTAGCATCTTTTTTAACTGCCATTGAAGAGATCTGTGGATTAGTTGAATTTAATGTATAACGATGTATTTTTTGCTCATTAATTTTGTAGAAGCCAGTCCCTATACTAATAGGTTGTTGCCAAGGTAAAACCCCAACAACTTCACTTTCTTCAATAGCAACCCAATTAAATCCATGTGTTTCATCGATTGTAGATAACCAAAGAATGTTCCCCTGAGTTTTGTAACCGTTAATTTTAGAATGAACTGAAATACTTCTATTGTGTACTAACTCTAATTCACTCGTAAGTGAGTAGTGAGTTACAATCTCTTTTTGCCAAACATATATTTCACCAGCAACGACTGCTAACTTATCGCCTGGCGCGATTGAAAAGCTTACTTTTGGATCAATTTTTTGACCATTTTTTATCTCCAATAAAGTCAACTGCGAACCGCTTAATACCCATATCTGGTTTCTCCAAACGGATACAGACTTAATTTCATCTGTAAATTGGTAACCGATTAGATCTGTCACTTGTGTCTTAATTGACGTATTTGCTATGACTTTTGCTGTTAATAGCTTTCCTTGTTTTAGAAATACCACATCTCCATTAACACCAATTAATTCACCCGATAGGTCAATCTTTTTAGGTGTCTGGGCCAGCTTATTTTTGTAATTAAAAGCGAGTAGATATTCATTACCATTTTCATTTATAAGTGCATAAATTGATGAGGTTGATTTGAATAAATCTTTTATTTCGCCTTCGGTTTGGCTATAAATAGACTCTTGATCCGCATTTATTGTAAAACCATTTAACTTTGACTGGATCCCAACCCATGTTACATATCCATCAATAGATACTTGTTCTACAACATCTACAAACCTTTCAGATTTACCAGTTAAGTCAGCAACTAATTGATAATCATTATCTAAATAATCGTGTTTAACAATATCAACTTTTTGTGTTTTTACATGCTCTGAAAGATCTTGTAAATGTGCAGTTATTTCAACTTTGCCTTGGGTATCATTAATATTTATAATTTCATCCACTGGTGCCAAAGCTAATACCTGTGAATCCTTATCGCTATCGGTAATTTCTATATAAGATTTATTGTTATAATCAGTCATTTCAGAAGGAACTTGGCCAATAACTCTAAGACCTGTGCCTGATAAAACCTTGGTTTGAGGTAAAAGCGTTAAGTTAATACTTTCATCTATTCCTGTATCACGTTCAATGTTAATAAAGCTGCGTGCGACGTGATCTCCACTACTTAATTTTAATAGCACAACAATATTTTCATCTGTTAATGGCAGTTTAATTAACCTCTTAAACCTCTCAGGTGAATTCTCATCTCTGCTAATCGAAATTAACTCCGGGTTTCTGCTATCATTCTCATTAGCACCGATTAACATATTTAAATTAGCAGTATCTATATTTTTCAATAGAAACTCTATTTCAACAAATTGCCCTTCTTTTAAAGTTGACCCATTTTGAGGCGTTAATATTGCCAATTCTGGCTCACCTTTAGTGGCATCAAATGGTTTTACAGTTACTATTTCTGATATGCCAATATTTCCGTTAGGATCTGTGGCTCTTGCTTGTAAAGTAACAGCATCCTCTGAGCTTGGAGTGAAGGTAAATAGATTTGCTGTAGGTAGAATTTGATAACTGCCGCCATTTACTGACATTTCAACCTTAGTCACACCATATTTATCAAAAGATTGAATGATAACTTCAGCTATTTCGCCAATTGGTAATCGATCCCCGTTTGTTGGAGAAACGATGCGAATACTTGGAGGAGTAGCATCCATATGTAGCTTATAAGTATCTTCTTGTTGCTTGACAGAGCCGTAACCATAATGAACCTGAGTTTTTACATTAATATGTTCCAACGGAGCTATTTCAGATAGACGCGGGTTTAAGAAGTTAATACTAATCTGACCATTACTTTGATTTTTAATATACTGAGCATGGTGCCATTGACCATTTATTTGTATATCAACTTTATTAACTAAATCAAAATCACCTGTAATTTCTAATAAAATTTGAGCACTAGTTAACTCTTCAACTTTTTCTGGATTAGTTGAGATAGGTGAAATATTTATCACTGGATCAATTACAGCTGCAGAGAATGTTTTTTCTTTAAAGTTACCAAGTTCATCAATCGACTTAATTTTGATTTTTAATTGTTGGAACTGCTCTAAAATTTCAATTTCAGCTTTGTTATTAGGCATTACTTTATAAGCGTTATATTTAATACCATCTGTAGAAACTCTAAATTGATAAGAAATTTGATCTTTATGGGTCAGATTATCAATGGAATCTGCAATAAATGTATATGCTCTTCCACGAGTTAAAGTCATAGTCGGTGAGACTGGCAAACTATCTTTTTCACGGATCAAACTAACGTTTTTAGGTGCAAGTCTGTCTAACGTTGTAAACTCATAACCCAAATTTCCGTTATAAATTGAACTGTGATCTAGTACTCTATTTCCTGATTTATCAGTAATTTTATTTAATGAGAAAACGTATTTACTATTATTATCTAATGTTAAGTTTGGTTTTAAAGCGAGCTTAATTTTGTTATCTACAATATTGAAATCAAACTTTTGAGAAACGTCCTTTGGTTGCGCGTTTGAATAATTAAACATTATTTGATTTACTGAAAAGCTTTCAACTTGTGCATTTTCATTCAATAGAATACTTAATGGCTGTTTATAGTTAAACTCATTAAATTGAGTAACTATAGGTGCAGTATCATCAATTGCTATTAATTGCTGTTGAGATTCAATTATTTCATTCGTTTCCTTTTTATTAATTATTATTTTATATTGAATGTTTGGGATAACTTCAGGAGAGATAATCGTTAACGTTTGATCAGTTAGTTTATAGTCAATTAATGTAGAAGCATCAGCAACTTCAGATAGTTCAGGCGCAACAATATGAACATCTAAATGACCATTAAACCCCTTACCTACAATCGTAATTAAATTATTACCAGAATCTGATAACTTATCATTACCTAAAGAATTATCAGTACTAATGGACTCTATTTCTAATGCTTGAGAAACATTTACGGCTGCAATTAAAGTATCACTATATTGCGATTTATTTATTGTTAAGTTTCTCAATCCTGTTGTATCAAATGATTTATTAAATAATAGACTGCTACCACCATCATTAAGCGTATAATCCGCCATATTAACGATAGTTTCCCCTATGGAAATATTGTCAATATCTGACAAATATTCGCCTGAGACAATAAATGGTGTCATCCTATTTGTAATGGTCGAAGCTGGCGTTATTTGATATATAACAGGCTCTCTATTATCGAATAATAGGCTTGTACTTAATCCTGTATTTAAATCAAAATCTATAAATGCACCTTGTATAGGTTGTTCAGGCCAAGTATATAACCCAAGCTGAATTTCATCATTTAATATAAAACCAGGTTCTAAAGGTGTAAAAATAATACTTGAATTAAATACCTCAGTGTAACCTGGTTGCTGTTTTGAATTTGTTGCTACACTCAATATAGTTGAATGCCACCATTCACTATTACCTACAAAATTAACAACTAATTTTTGTAAATTATGTTTTATAGTTTTAGTAGATAATTCAACCAAATTTGGTAAAGGTACTTCAACAGTTTGTAATTCTTTTACGTCTGTTAATACTGTAATAATATCTTTATCAAAATTTAACTTTTCGACATCGTTTAGTAACTCTGCTTCACTTAATTTATTGAAACTTAATTTATCTTGTGTTTGATTGATATCATATAAAGATAAAGACTCCCCATCAAAGATTACAGCTAATTCACCATTAATATCTATTTTCTGTGTACTTTGAGGTAAAACACCATCAGATTCAATCTGTAATAGATTTGAATGCGCTACATTATGTGTTTCAAGTTTGACAATTTTGCTCTTTGAAAGCGCGTATAAGCGTCCCATGTTCATAATTAATTTGTTTGCACCAACTACAGGTAAATTAATTGTAACTAGGGCTGTGTTTAAATTATTTAATTTATAAGCAGATATTCGGTCATTTTCTAACACATACAAGAAATTTTTACTAACAAGTGCATCTTGTGCAATAACATTTAGTTGCTGCATTTGGCTTGCATGCTCATAACCTAAATATATATGAGCTTGGTCAATAATAAGTACTACACCATCATAAAATGTAACATTAGCTTCTGGTGTTAGTTGATTTGTTATTATTCGATTTAATTTTTTCGGTATATAAGGATCACTAATATCAAATATAATTAAGCTATTATCATCAAGTTGAATTAACAATTTATTTTTATCTAAAAATAAATTTTTGACGACTGTATCAAGTTCTATTTGTCCCAAATGTTGAGGTACTGATGATATAAACTTTTGTAATATCACGGTTTGAGAATTAGAAACTGTAGTCGCTAAAACACCCTTGTTATGACTGTAACTTTTTAGCTGAGAATGTATCGTTTGCGCTGGTAAAATAATACTTATTTCACTATTGCTAGCAAAGAAAGTAGAGTCCTGAGTATTTTCAACTCGTATATCTAACTCTCCTAATGTTGCTGTCGGTAATTGGAAACTTAATAAGTTGTGTCGTTTAAGTTCAACATTTAGGGCTGGTATATCATTTATATAAATTCGACTAAATTCACTATAACCCTTACCTTCCATCGCTAATAGCACATTATCATTAAAGTAGAATTTCTTTTCATTTTCATCAACGCTATTATTGACGGAATTATATCTTCCAATTTTATCTATTGCTGGATCTGTAATGTAAGTAAATGCGCCATCTTTAAAATCACTCATTCTGCCTTGAATAACTTTTATTCCAGTTAATAAATTATTCTCAGGAGCCTTTTGTAATTTAGGTAATGTGAAAGTTAACTTTTGATTTCCAACATAATTAATTTTTTCTGCTGGAATAGATTGCTCACCTATCTGAAGATGTGCATCATGTGAGAAATTGCTACCGTAAACACTTATTTCAATACCACCACGATATGAACCTGATGCAGGTGAAATATTATCTATTTTTGGTCTCAGAGTATCTGAAGTATAAAAATAATAATTGTAATCAGAGTTTAGTGAGTTTCCGTTGATATCCGATACTTGTGAATTTACATTAATTTCATATCGTTTATTTTTTATTAATGAAAACTCCGGGGTAAATATAACTTTACTGCCCAAACGATAAGTCGTTTTTTGCCAATTTCCAGCGACTACAGCATTATCGATAGTTACTTCAAATAAACTATTAGCATGATTAATAAACTGTTCATGATCAATCAATTTATTAAATTGTATTTCTATGCCTTCAGTTAAAGATAGTTCACCAGCCAGCTTAGGCTGATGAGATAAAATACTCAAACCTTTTTGTTCAAAGCTGAACACTCCGCCACCGATTTGACTAAATCTTTTTCCAACAGATACAGGGCTTTCTACAGGCTCACCACGACTATTCCTTGCGTATGATACGCCGGCATATAACTTGTCTTGACTAAATGACAAACTGTTTACAGAGCCTGTAACTGAAAAGTAATTATCAAGTTCGATCGATTGATTGTAACTATGATTCAACCAATGACTAATATTGAATTGCTGTACATCTCCATTTTCAGCCGCAACAGACAACATTGAACCTTGTAATTTCAAATCTCCTGCGTAGATGTTTCCATTTCGAAGTAAGTAGGCGAGATTTATTCCAGCTAAATGGTTAGATGTTTCAATATCAAAGATTTCTACACTTGCTTGCTCTGCAGTTGATATTAAAAGCTTATCATTAACGATCATAATATCAGACACAGGTAATCTCTGGCCTATATTTGACAGCAACGGAATATCTTTTATTTTATTGAAATGACCAGAATTGAGCTCTATTGCGACCACTTTTCTAGATGAAGGCAAAGCAGCCCACAATCGGTCATTTTCTATTTTAATTTTCGAAGGCCAACCACCAAGCATTGAGCTGGACATATGTGCAAGCTGACGAAGTTTTGCATCCTTTTCTACTTTGAATACAGAAACCCCAGAAGTAGATGCTAAGTAAACAATATTATCGCTAGTAACTATACTCCTAGCATGACCGTCTATATTGTATTCACTTATTAATATAGGATAAGCTGCTTGACTAATATCAAACTGATACAGCTTGTTTGCGCCAACTACAAATAACATATCATTTAATTGTGCTAAATCAACAAAGCCACTAGGTGATAATTGAGTTTTAAAATGATAGCTTTGTACTTGTTCACCTTGTGATCTTGTGATGATTTTTGGCTTTATTGGATCTGTAGTATCCACTAAAATCAATTCTGAATTTTTAGTTTTTAATGTTTGAGTAACTTTACCGTCAAGATCAAATACTGAATATTTCCCACCAGTTACTGCGTATATAATATCTTTATGAAGTTTCATTGCAACGATAGGGTTTTCACTATTATTAGCGAGGTCAAGCTTCCCTGTTTCCTTTGAAGCATAAAAATAATCGATTGGAGATAAAGCTATTTCATCTTTAAATTGCGGGTTAATTGCTGTTACATCTGCAAAACCAAAGCTTCCTGACGGCATCATTACTTTTGCTTCATATGAAGATATTACTTTTACATTATTAGCGGGGGTACCAGATATATTAAACTGTGTAGCCGGATTAAACCCATACCCTCGAACAGTTATAAAATTGCCACCTTGCGGTGGTCCAGTAGGAGGGTATAAGTCTTGTAATACCAACTTAGGCATTATTACAACAGCACCTAATTGCTGAGTTGAAATATCATTTTTATTTATAGTTACCGCTAAAGGAGCTACAGATTGTGTTAGATAAAGTTTTGGAAAATTGAATTCAATCTCGTTATCACTGATTGAAGTTATCTGATCTGCTGATAGCTTTGATTCACCTAAATAAATTTCAATTAAGTTTTTATCGTTACCAAAACCTCGACCTTTAATTACAGCTTTCTCTGTCCCATCAGCATGGAAATAATGCCCCACTTCTTGTTGATCACTCAGACGTCTAATTCTATCAATAGTTGGTCTTGAATTTTGACTTACACCATAATTAAACTCATATTTTTTATTTAATGATTTGTTATTAATATTTACGAGTTCGGGCTCTATAATTAATGAGAATAAATCTAGCCCATCAAATGAGTTTTGCGAAAATTCTACTTTAACTATTCCGCCTTGTAACGTATTGATACCATGTATTAAAGTAGCAGGTAATGCTTGACCATTTACATCTAATAATTTTATGTTTTCATTAATATGTACTTCATCAGTATTTATTAGATTATCAAACTTTATAGAAATTGTATCTTGAACTGTGATGATCTGTTCTGCAGCTGGAGATACACCAACTAAATTAAGTCCTGGCTCAACTAATTGTACAAAGCCATGGGATGTTGTTACATAACCTGTACCGCCACTAGCAAGTAAAACACTATTATTAGATGTTTCTTCCCAATATACTGTTTGATATTTATCATCTATTAATTCTAATTTAAATAATTGATCATCATGGCTTAAAGAGATGATCCCTTGAGATAACAGTAAACTTACAGCCCCTCCTTTGTAATCACCTCTTTCTATCTTTTGAGTTACATAATTAAGCTCACCAGACAGTTTATTAAAAATAGCTAGATATAGCTGTCCTTCACGCTGATACACAACATAAAGCTCTTCATTTAACCAAGCGACTTGTAGAGGCTCACCAAGTAAATCCCCTTCGTTGAAACTTATATTACTATAACCTGATGGAGGACCCATTTTATCGTCTTTAACATTAATAAATCTTATAAATCCATCAGAAAAACCACTACCTGCTGCAATAGCTAAAATGCCTTTTGAAGTATTTAAAGCAAGATCATTTGCATTATATCCACCCAATTTTTGTTCTTGGATTATAAATGGGCTATTTAAATCATGTAAATCAATTAAAACAATCCCTTGACTCCTAGCACTTACAAAGGCCAGATTGTCTGCAACTTCTATACTCGTAACACTATCCTTTAAAGATAGTTGTGCTAGACGAACAGGTTGCTGTAATAAACTTGTATCGTAAATTTCAAAACCGTATTCCATTAAATATGGTTGTTTGTTATTTGGTTTTTGCCCTTCTAAAACACCAACAAATAAATCATCTTGGCGAAGTGCCATTGCCCCTATAACCATTGGCGGGTAATTAGGTAAATTAACTGAAATCCCTTTTTGCTGCTGATATGAGAACTCACCAACATAGGTGCTTTCAGAAGGTGTATTGACATAGACTTTTATAACTTCAGGACTTAAAACAAGTGGCGCTCTAAAGTTGAATTTTTTCATTGTGACAACATCATCAAATAGGTTAACTAAATAACCGCCTTCATCAGTACGCTCTGTATATATTTCTGTACCATCTTGTTTTAATAAAGACACTTTTGTGCCCGGTAAAAAAACATTTTTATCCGATGTTATTGAAATCTGATAACCACCTGAAACTGGACCAGAATTGATATTCATTTTTAAACTATTTAATTCTATATCATCAGCAATTACGATTGCTCCCATATGCCAATCCATAAATCCATTTTGGCTGATTTTTATAGCATGTTGACCAGAATTCAGAGGTAATAAATTCAAACTTGCGGTATTAAAGGTAATACGATCATTGAATATATTTGCTGGTATGTTATAGGGGCCAACAAATACAGTTGCCTCATCTATAAAACCAGAACCATGAATTGTCACTTCAGAGTTTTGCCCTTTACGATGCACACCACCTTCAACCCAAGATATATTTGGCTTATTGCCTGACGCAACAGAGAAACTAAGTTTAAATGGCGCTAATAAGTCAGTAGCTCTGATCGTATTCGCTTTAGAAATACTTAATTGATAGTCATGCGCTACTTGAGGATCAAAAATTACTGTAAATTTTGAAGCTGCGTTATTTACCTCATTTATTGGTTTAAATGAAAATGAAACTTCTTGATTATTTGTTGTATCAATCAATTTAGCAGCGTCTTGCTGAGAGATTGATTCGATAGTAATATTTTCATTAAATTCTATTATCAGTTCTTCGTTTTCACCTAACAAACCCATCTGTTCAATATTTGCATTGGTTACAACAGCCCCTGGTAATTCGATTGTACTTAATCCTTGTTTTCCTCTGGCTGCTACTAAATTTCCTTTGTAATAATCAATGGCTTTAATTTCTAAATCTGTACCTGCAGATATTAATTTTGCATTATTAATATTACTAATATCATAAATGAGTACACCACCAATATCTTGCGATACAAATAAAGTCGAGCCCAAAATAGTTAATTTTATTGCCTTTCCTTTCTGAGACTGAATAGACGAATCTATCGTTAACCATTGAGCTTGTTCAAAGGCATCCGCATACATTATAGCGACGCCTTGAGTACCCATAGCCATTATGAAATGTTTGCCATATTTCTTTATATCATAGATATTACCACTAACATTTATTCTTGTATTAAGCTGTGGATCGAATAAATTAATAGCATTTAAAGAATAGTGTTCACTTTCAAGATCGGTTGATACGTCAGCAGTATAGTTATCTATAAACGGACATTCTCTACCTGGTGACCACGCCATTGCTCCCTTACGACCAGCATGAAATAACCAACCTTGAGAGTCTAGATACAATGAGTTTGTTCCTACCTCAGCCTGATAATCATAACCTATAATAATAGGATCTGAGGGGTCAGATAGATTCAAAGATGTTAGTACTGAATTTGTTTGCTTTGCTGGAGCCGATTCACATCCCATAGGAAAAGGAGGCTTTATTAGCTCTGCTGCATAGCTTGTACTAAATACACTTAAATTTTTACCTGTAATTGTAGAGGTTATTTGTTTACCTGAATTATTTGCTATATATTCTCGATTAAGCGCTTGTAAACTAGTAGCTTCATCAAGATTCAATACAAACATCCCTCCATTACCAGTACTTAATAGTGCTCTTTCACTAATTTTTGGACCATAAATACTAGAAAGTTCAAATTTTTCAATATCTAGTGCATCTAAACTAAACCCAATGTCATCTACCTGGTGATATTTCAGATAATTTTTTTCAGTTTCACTTAATTCACCGCCAGTGATAGATTTTGCTTCAATGCTTCTCAGTGTGATCAGTTGCTCTAACTCTCTCTTTCCTTCAGTGGTATTTAGTAAAGAAGGTAGCCCTCCAACAGTAAGAGGCTGATATACATCGTTTATATCAACAGTATACGCAAGCGTTTTATCTGGTATTGGGTAACCAAATAAAGTTTGTTCTGAAGACCCATCTTTGAATAAGCCTCCAGTTGTAATTGCTATACCACTATTTTTTTCAACAAATAAGTCTGTTGGGGCAGAATCTGTCACTTGAGTTTGTCCTAATAACTTTAAGCCATACCCTAGTTCTAAGTTTGTATCTTGCTCATTATTTTTATGGTTCGAAATGAATATATTTCTTAAGCCAGTTTTGTTTTTTGGCGCCGTAAAAATTAAATGTTCTGTAGAAAGCACTCTGACATTTTGAGCAACAGATGTACCAACTTTGATACGGGTTCCTTCGGTAACACTGGTACCAGGCTCAAAACCAGTTCCCCAAACATTAATTTGTTCACCCCCATTGATATCTGTCCACAAAGGAGAACTTATAGTTGCCATTAACTTTTCATCAACAACTATTGCACCTTTTAAAGAAGAAAATAATTCAGCAGAACTGATATCCAGTTTTAACGTGAGATCAAATAGGCCAGGCACTTTTATTATAGGTGATTTAAATTTGATAATAGTTAGGCTTTCATTTTCTGGTGAAACTTGTACTTGAAAATTAGTAACAGCTTCCCCGCCTACATAAAGTGTTAAATTATCATATTGATTAGGTAAACCTGAAACAGTTAAAGTTAGTTCTTCACTCTTATTTATAGGCACTCTTCTTGGAATTACATCAATTAACTTTATCTGCTCAATTGACTGGTTGAGATATTTAAATGTAAATTCTTTCGAGTTTTTTAGTTCATATAATGTTTTAGTTTTATTGCCAGATATAGGTTTAACAGATTTAATGCCTGCATTTATCTTTAATAAAATAGATTCACCATGGTCCACAATTTGATTATCTAAATTAATTACTACATCGTTATTCAAAATATCTATTTTAGGTGTCAATATACTTAAATCTGACTTACTTAAAGTAACTTTATTAATGTTCTGCTGCCATAAATCAATCGCTTTATTAAAACGAACACGGATCAATTTATCATTTGTCAGAACCGAGTTTTCAGGGGTTACTCCTATAATTTTTAATGCAATGTCATTAAAGCTAATTAATTTATGTAATATGCCTTTATCTCCGTCTATATGTGCAGCACCATAGACAGCATAATTAGATACAATTAAAGTTTCGACATTATATTGTTGTTGAATTAAACCATTCATTTCAATAGGGTTAGCAGGATCTGAAATATCAAGCGCCTTGATACCTTTTTCACCCAATGCGAGATAAATAATATGCCCACTAATTGCAATATCATATACATGGCCATAATCTGCTATTCTTCGTAATACAAGAGGTTGTTCTGGTATTGAGAAATCAATAATTACCGCGCCTAAATCACCTGATGCTGTATACGCAAAACTACCTTGGCTAACAACGTTAGAAGCAGGAATTTTAATATCACTAACATGACTTAGTCCTGATTTAGCACTATTTTCAACCAAATAAATACCGCCAGAATCTAAAGTTGTATTAACCAACCGGTTATTTTTAAAATCAAAATCACCTGTTGCGACAACATAATGTGATGAAATTTCTGATAGCTTTATTTTTGAAACATCTAATGCTGATTGCGAGTTTAATTCAAGCTCTTTGGAAACATATATTTTTGAATGCAAATAAGTATCAACATTAATGAATCCTTTTTCTGCAGACGCAGTATATACAGCGTAATTTTCAGCTATAATTCCTTTCGCAAACTGGCTATTTAAAGGTAACTGATTTACTAATGTAGACTGTGTTATATCATAACTATCAATAGCAAAGATAAAAAGTGTCCCTGAATCTTTCAAAGGCTTGCCATCAAAATCAAACTTCGCAGCAGTTACAAACACTCGATCATTATTTCGTTCAAAAAATCCTGCTATTCCTAATGCCCAATAGCCTGAAGGTAAAGCATATTTTGCAGCTAATGAGTCTTTATTGTCTTGTATTTTTGTTAAATCATGCAGGTATATCCCATGTTTTCCGACAGCAGAAAACATATAATTTCCAGACGGATCAAATACTGTATCAAATATTCGACCGATACCATCCACTTCGAAATTAACAGGCATTCTATATTCAAATGCATTATTAATGTGGCTGCTACGGCCGTCAGAATAATCAATACTTATATCTGTATGACCTAATGTACCTGCTGGGGTGATCACTTCAATATGATTTGTATCAATCACATTTATTGTTTGATTTAATACAGGCACTCCGCCAAATTTGACGGTGAGTCTTTGTGTTCCTGGTTCAAATCCATTCCCGGAAATTAAGACTTTATCACCACCTGTGACACTGCCAACATCTGGACTAACTGATAAAACTTTAAGTTGACTTATAAAATTAACTGCACCAATTTTTTCGCTTGAAAAATCTCGATTATCTACCACTTTTAATGTAGCTGAACCGCTCTCGTTTTCAGGCAATAAAATACTGTAAATTTTTCCAACTTCATGAGTTTCAACAATTTTTGATAGTTTACCTGCAATATAAAAACGCGGCTCTATTGCAGCTTCTGATAATGTAACAGTTACAGTTCCTCCTGAAGTACTTACAGAATGAGGTATAACATCATCTATGCTGAATGGTTTTCCAGGAGAATTTGCTGTTTTAAAATCAAATGAATAATCGACAAGCCCCTTTGTTCTGCGACTTAAAGCTTCACTTGTCAGTTTCAATTTATAATTTGTTAAAGGTAACAAAGTTGTTATTGGAGTAATGATAATTTTATTTGAATTGTGCTGATCAAATTCAGCTGAAAAAGCGATTAATTCACCTTTTTCAGTGCCATCCTCTTTTATTAAGTTGATATATTTTTGTAAAAATTGCTCTACTGTTTCGCCATTGAAATCTAAATTTTGACTAAAAGTAATATTAATTACAACATCTGTTTCAACATTATTTTGAAATGCTCTTGGATAAGTATCCATTATATCTTGTGTATGTAAATCAATAAGATCTAGCTTATAAGTCCCACCATTCATATATTTAGAAACAACCAATGCAACACCATCTTCAGACCTATCGATACTTACTGGCCAGCAAGTATTGTCACATATATTTATTACATCATGTAATGATATATGATTTGACTTCGATAGGTCGAAAATAGCGAGTTCAGAATGCGCATTTTCATTATTTTTCATCTCTTCAGCTGTTGCTCTGATATTTTGCAATGCCAAAGTATCTGTGCCAATTGTTTGAACTGTTTCATTATTATTTGTAGAAAGTTCAAAACCAAACCCTTTGAATTCTCTTTGTAATTTAGGTGCATTTACTGTGTCTATATTCCAATTACTAAGCTGAGATTGAACATCATTAAAGTTACCTTTTAAAGGTGTGATATATCCAGGAGATGATAAATAATTTGTTGCTATTAATGGTATATTTGGTTTGTTTAAATCATATACCAAATTTTTGAAACGGGCTCCAAATTTAGATGAATTAAGTACAGTAACCCATATTTGGTTATTTTTTAATTCTATACTCTGAATTCTTAAATTAACTTTAGCGCCATCAATTATTTCTTGCTCCCAACTTTTTAAAACGAAGGGATTATTTTGATCTGAAATATCGATAATCAATAATTTATTTGATGTTGCTGCAATAAGTATATTATCTTTAATTTTCATATAGTCAGGTGCATCTGAAACAGGTAGACGTATGCTATTTGTAATACTCCTATTTTCCGTATCATTGCTAGAACCTGGTAATTTTTTAACTTTATCTAAAACCAGTAAATATGCATTAGTTTCAAAATCAAAATCTAGATAAGGAAAACTTTTTGCTTTTGCTGAAACAAAAACTTTATCTTTTCCTATAACTAATTTCTTAGGTTGCAAAGTTTGAGGGAAATCATAATACCCTAGCCCATGCATTGGAGCGGCTTCATTTAATTTTAATGGATTATATTTAACCAAAGCTAACCAACCAGGTGCATAGTATTGTTCTACATAATTCATTTCTGTTACAGAGGACTCTGATAAGACTTCAGGTGCATTTATTCCTTGTCCAAGAACATAAATAATATTTAAATCTGGTTCTGATTTTATATCAGTAATCCTACCAGGAGGTAATTTTAAAGGATCTATCAACTTGGTTTTACCGCCAGAATTATATTCTTTTATCTGGGTAAGGCTAAGTGGCTTTTCAGTTTTTAAGCTACGGTCTATAACTAAACCACCATAAAATAATGCCCTTGATAGTGTCGCTTTTCTTCCTCTCAAATCTGTAACTTCAATATCAACAAATCCTCTGAAATTATCGCCAAAATCAGGTACCTGCCAATTAATTTGTTCTGCACTATATAAACTTAAAGCATCTCCATCTATAGTTTGAATAATAGCCTCACCTGTGCCATCACTTTTAAAAGATTTGACTGTAATACCTGGGTTGAATCCATGCCCAATTAAACTAACAAAATTATTTTCACCCTTTTGGCTAACACTAACAAATGGTGGCGTTACAAAAGATAATCTTAATTCATCAACATAAGTGAATGCTCCATTGATAACCGATTCAACCCCACCAGGATTAGTTAACTTTAAAGTAGCTGGACCTGGATAATTTGGAACTGTAATGGCTTTTATAACATCAAATTCATTATCATTTGATAATTTAGTTAAACTTTTAATTTTTAAAGGGATTCCACCTAGATTAAGCTCAATATTTGGTGAGAAATAATGGCCTACAATTGTAATTTCTGTTCCGCCAGCAATATCTCCAATATTAGGAGTAATACTAGAGAATTTAGGTATATTTTTTGACTCTACAGAAATTGTAGAAAAATTAAAAAAGTAATCTGACGCTAAGGCGTAACCAGAAAGAGGTTTTAATCCTGATTTGATTTTTACAAAGTATTTTGCTGAACTTTGTAAAGTTTCACCTTGTTTTAATTTTGCTAGGATAGAGTTATATGAATTAGAACCATCAATAAGCTGTTTAAAATTAAATTCAAATAAATGGCTAACATCTTCACCTATAGTTGGATGACCATGAGTTATGGATATGTACTCTTCAAAATTTAATGCCGGGCTTAACGATCCTGAAAACTTAATATCAATTTCTAAATCAGATGTTTGAATATGCTGTGAACCTGAAGATGGTGAATGATCCGTAACAGTCAATGAAGGAAAACTAATTTCAGAAATACCCTGTTTGCCCGTTGCTAATTGAACTCTGCCATGCGCTAATGCGATATCCGTTGTTACAAAATCGTTTGCTGAAGCAGGCCTATGCGTAATTACAGGATGACTAGGATCTAAAGCCGAACTTAATATTTGATTAAGTTCAATAACTTCAACTAAACCTTCAATAGCTTTGCCCATTTGATCTACATAAAAAGTGGATACATAAGCTTTATTACCCACAACCTCAACATCATAAGCGCCAGCACTTTTAAAATCTTTTCTCTGTGCGCTTAAAGTATATGTGAGTTCTAAAACAGGGTTAACCGGGTCACTAATATCAATAATATGTAATGCGCCAGCACCATCCCATAACCCCATATCAGTTACGTAAGCTTTTTTTCCAACAATTTCTACTTTATTTGCAATACCAGCAATATCTAAGGTAGCAATAATAGGCATTTGCGGGTTTGCTATATCAGCGATAACTAAACCTTGATATGAAGCAGTAATATATGCATATTGCCCAGATACTTTAACATCTCGTGTAAATCCATCCGGTTTAATATAGCCAATGTGATAAGGTGAAGTTATATCACTAATATTAATTACTTGTACACCTCCGGAACCATTGGCAACAAGTGCTAACTCCCCCGTTCTTTCGACTCCATATGTATCATTGAATGGCAATTCAACAGAACCAGCTAGTAAATATGGAATACCAAATTGCTCATCTTCATTACGTTTATTAAATAGTAGTAATTCAGCTGATTTATCTAAATAAACCTTACCTGTTTCATCATTTTTATTTATTTCATCAACCAATAACTGATAAAATTTTGGTTCATATTTACAAGTGATACACGTATCACCTGATTTAGTCGCTAATAAGATACTATCCTGTGCTGATATATCAGTTATTGTTCCAGAAAAAATTTCAGCACTTCCATTCATTAAGTCAGAAAATATATATCTTTCACCATTTTCACTCGCTCCGTGATGATCATAAAAATCGGCTAAAAATAGTCCTGTATATGGCTTAAATTCATCTAATTCGTTTGTATTTTCAATGCCTTCATACAGACTAAACCCTTTTTGGACCTGAAAAGTTGATAAAATAGACCAAGATGATGTTAAACTTTGTATTTTACCTAAGTCTGAAAACTGTGCTAAATTTGAATAATATACATTCTTAGCTGCAGCTCTCGATTCTGAGCTTTTAGATGCCTCATTACTTGGTAGCCAAAACTTCCTTTCTTTAATGGGCATTGAAATTTCATGTGTAGTTTGATGTTCTATATCATGATTATTTGTTTTAATACGTGTAACAACTCTTACTCTTTCTAAGTCAAACTGTTGATCTGTTAGAATATTACCATCAGTAAATTCTGTTAAGTAAGTATAAGTATATTTTTCTGGTTCACTCTTAGGCAAACCATTCTCATCTGCGAGGTCATCATTTAATAATAACTCTCTTGTCGTTTTAGCTAGCACTTGCCATTGATTAGAGTTATTTTTATATTCTCGGACCCATTCTTGAACAACGGTTCTTTGCTCTACAGATCCCATATCTTGAACTACAACACTTGCAATAAGATTAGTACCAGATTGAAGTATATCTCCGTCTATAGGTGATATAGCTAAAATTATTGGTTCAACTGTGTCCTCTACGATTCCTAGAGTTAACACATCCGAAAATCCTGACTGATTTAGATTATCGTAAGCAACAACTTGAATATTTACGCCCTTTATATTTTCAGGGGGTGTAATTATTGCGCGATACAGATTATTGACTGTTGATAATGTTTCAGGTTTGTATGTCTTAGTTTGAGTATTTATAATTTCATTATTCATCATAAATACAACTCGGTCGATTCCTTTCTCACCTAGATCATCATTAACCTGTGCAAAAACTTCGATTGATTCACCCGAAATCACATAAGATTGATCACTAGAAGGCTTAACTATTTCAACTTCAGGTGGCTTATCGGCTATAACTTTATATTCGAATGCACTCGATAAGGGAGAAAAATAGCCATCTTGATCTTTAGCTATTGCTTTATAAGATAAAATATCACCAGGTATCAAAGTTGAGGTATCTTGGCTAAATTGAAATGGCGCTACGTTGTCTTCGCTTACTAAAGTATATTCCGTTTGCTCACTTGCGTTTATTGCTTTAAACAAACGAATACTATCAACTCCTTTTTCAACATCAGTAGCAGAAACTTGTACTAAAAATTCTCTTCCTTGCGTCACTTCATTATCATTTTCATAATTTAGTCCTTGAGGATCAATAAGTTTAATTGATTCTACAACAGGCTTAGAATTATTAATCAATGTAATAATTACAGAACTATTCCCTTTATTACCAGCACCGTCAAAGGCTGTTGCAACCATCTTTAATGTTAATGTTGATACACCATCTTGAGTTGTACCTAAATAATTTTCTATGGTACTTAATTGGAAGTCGCCAGAATAAGGTGGAGTTAATAAATATTTTTGTTCAATTAACTTACTGTCTCCACTCGAACTATCTAATGCAAATATTTCCAGCTTAACCGATGTAACCTCTACATTATCTGTAGGCAATAAATAATAATTTAAATTACCTTTTTCAACCACAACCTGTCCTGATAGTGGTGACTCAAAAGTAATTTCAGGTGAAGTAATATCATTATTTATTAAAATATTTACTGGCTGAGATTTAACGATACGAGGTTCTTCTATAACTCGATGCTCTGTAGCTGTGGCAATAAATGTTACATCGCGTGCTTTTTGCCCATATGGTATTTCAACTAAAAATTCATAAGGTGCCCGGGCATCTGTTAATATACTTTCACCTGTGATTAAGCCGTTTACCATTAAGCTTACGTTTTTAATACCTATATCATCAGCTGCATTAACTTGTACTAAAACATGCTGTCCTTCAATATATTCCTCGCCTTGGTTTGGTGCCCCTATGGCGACTACGGGAGGTTCATCGCCTTTAATAGATAATATTAATTCTTCCGTTGCAACGTGCCTATCTGGATCATTATTATTAATTCCATAGTGATCCATTGCACTAACTTTAATAACTAACTGATTGTCGGCTGCAGACTCACTTAATTCTGGAGCCTCAAATGTAAATGTATAGGGTCCTTGGCGTAGTTTCTTGTGGAATATTTCTTTATTTCCCTTAGTTACCACCATATTGACATAAGCGATAGAGACATCATCATAAGCATGGACATTGACGGAAACTAAACTATTCTCGACAACTTTATCCCCACTTAGAGGACTTACAATGTCAACTACAGGTCTTTCATCTACCCTTACTTTATAAGCTCTCTCAACTTCATAAGTATTTCCTGAATGATCTCTTGCTAGTAACTTAACCCACACATCAAATATATTTTCTTCATTAAAAGCTAGGCCTTGAAACTTTGTGTATAAATCATTTATTTTCGGCACAAATACATTATTCAAATAAATCGGTGTATCGATTTGACTGGTGATAGTTTCAAAATCTCTTGCAGGAATTGAATCTATAATACGAATAGAAGTTTCATAATCATTTTTTATATAATTATTTGCTGAATTTACGCCGTATGCTATAGATAATTCGAGGCTTGCAACTTTTACATTATCAAAAGCTCTAAACTGTAATTCGAAATCACTCGCTTCAGTTACAAAATGGTTTCCTACTGGAGATATAATTGCAGCCTCAGGTTGGATATCATCTGAAGCACCAATAAAGATCACTTCATCACTTCCAATACTATTTTCAGAATCTTTTACATTCGCGGTTAAAACAACTTCTTGGTTACTTTTAACTAGCTGAATAGGTAATTGCATTATACTTTCATAAACTCTTACATTCGCACTGTTGATTTTAGCGTAGTCATTTGCAACATCAGTACCATAGTTACGCTGAAAGTCATCATAGATTTCATTTAGAAATTGAATATCAGTTGAATTTAATTCTGTATCGATTAGAGAATCGGCTAACATTTGTAACTTTAAACCATTAGCGTACATAACAACTTTTCCATCCGATATCGGCATATCATCTGTTACTACAACGCGAACTTTAAGGTTAAAACTTCCAGCTGTTATATAAGATTGTTCGGCTGGAGATGTTATTCGAATACCTGGGACTATATTTTCTAATGGATGCACATAAAAACGGTTACTATTTAGGTTACCCACATTATCAGTGATCCTTACTTCGTACTGTTGTAATTCAGCATATGAAAATATAGTAGATAATGTTACAACATCTGTTGTAATGGGTTTTTCTGAACATGTTAATGGGTAGTCTTTCTTGTATACAACTTCTTCAGAACCATTACGTAATAACCTAATAAGCTCTATTGTTTTTATACCTGTATCATCAATAACATCATAAGAAACCTTAAATTCTCCACCTTGTCTCACCCAGAATTCTCCATAGTTTAATCGGAGCGTATCTGTTATTAAACGATGAGATTTAAATTTATTGATATATAATTCAGGATTTTGGTTCTTAGTAACTGGAAAATACAGTATTTCTTCTGCTTGTTCTCCATACATATCCGTTGCCGCTATACGCAAGCTTGCTTGACTACCAGGGATTAGATCTGTGGCTATTGGTAACAACAAATTGTATTGTGGATTGAATAACCTAGAACCTTGTTCAGCAATCTTCTGATCATTAAAAAAATATTCAACATTTCTAAGTTGATTTGAGTTGTCTCGAATGATTGAATCTATATCTAAGACTTGTCCTGCTGTAATACTTGAGTTAATTGAAGGATTATTTAATGCTAACTGCGGACTTTCCATATCAATATCTATTTCAATAGATTGAATAGTTTGAATTTCTTGAGGTGTATTCAGAGCGGTATTACGGTCTGCCGCTGCAACTAAAACATTTAGCTTTTCAATGTTTTTATAATCAGACAATAGCGAAAGATCGCCTGTGGTTTGAGTTACTTTATTATACTTATCACCATTATTTTTAATTAAATGACCGATATTTATCCATGAATTATTTTCAATAACAGACACATCTTTTAATTCAATACTTATCCTTGCTTCTTTTGTTAAAACTTTATTTGCTTGTGATTCTCCAGGAAATACTTTCAGTTCACTTTGCTTTTGAAGATCAACTCTAATTTGTCTTATAAAGGGATGAGGCAGATCTGATTCAAGAACTGGTATTAAAACAACTTCAGTTACACCATAAGGTAAAATATCGGCTAACTTAACTCCTTGATTCGCATCTATTGTTAATTCTTGCCATAATGAAGGGCAGACACTATCTGTGATATACTTAAGCTTGAAATTAACGACATCATTATTTACTGAATTAAGTTTTAGTACCTTATTTAAATCAAATTCCCTATTATATACTTGTAATTCACCAGGTATAAACTTAACCAAATATTCATCATTTATATTCAATTCCCAGTTACTCGTTGATTCAGGATAATCTAATCCAAAAACAAGAAAATCATCTTTTTTATCTTCAATACTTTGAGCTGAATCTCGCCAAAATCGACTTTTCCTTTTATTATCAGAAAAATCAAAACTTGTTGTTAATGCTGCAGCTATAACTGGCTCGTTTTCATGAGCAAAATCATCTGATACTTGTGTTTGATAAAATACCACCCCTCCTTGTACAGGTTTTTTGGGATGTAGTGCTGATACAGTAATTAATGGCTTTTTATCTTGAACAATATTAAATTGATGTACGATAGATGATTTATTGTTTTCTTTATCCCATGCTTCAATAATAATTGAAATCACTTTACCTTCTTCTGGAATAGGTGAAAAGTCATTCAAATTAATGTTAAGCTCAGAACTATCATCCTCAGGGCTTAAAAGAACTTCTGACACCTGTAAACCTGTTCCTGAGACGATTGGTGAATCTTTGTTATCCTGGAAATATACTTTATAGCCTGATAGCTGAACATTATCTTTAATATTAATTTTTAAAGGTACAATTTGATTTGCAACAAATTGATCAACAGGTGATATTACTGTTACCTCTGGCGGTACGTTGTCAGGTTTTAATGTTAATGTAATACTTGCAGATTCAGTTACATTGATCCCCTCATCTTGTGCCCTTAATTTTAATTGATAAGGCATATCTATATTGTTATATAAATGAGACTGAAGCTTAATTTTTCCGACAATATCAGTTTGAAATTTTTCTTTAATTATAGTGGAGCCAATTGTGATTGGATCTGGGATTTTAATACTTTTGATTGAATCAGTTCTACTCAATTGATCCCAAGCTAGTACGACTTCATTTAATTCTCCATCAGTTAATATTGCCTGAATATCCTTTATATATATATCGTCAATTGCTATGGCTTCGATATTTAAATATTCTCCAGGTAATAGATCTATATCGTTTCCAGGTATTGATATAATTAGGCTTGGGCTATTTATATCATTCAACACATTAATTTCTACATCACTACTCGCTGTTAAATTATGATTATCTAATGCGATAGCTCTTAACTTCACAACAGAGTTAGGGGAGATATTAGGCAATCGCATCGACGTGCTAAAATAATTTTCAACATTTTTAGTTGAGTCAAGGCTAACTATTTCAGTTCTTACTATTACATCATTTACAAGTAATTCATAAGTTACTTGTGAAACCAAACCATCATCATTAATAACTGAGTTTATGGCAAAATTCTCACCTTCATATATTTGCTCACCAGATATTGGTTGCGTTATTTTTACTGTTGGAGGCGCTGCTTCTTCTACTGCGTATTCCCAAATTTTGGCTGATGAGTTATCTAAACTATCTGATGCTTTAATTTCAAAAACGACTTTACCTATCTGGTTTACTGTATATTTAACTAATTTTGAAAAAGCATTTTCGCTCCCAGAAAATGAGTCAATCATTATACCATTAGCCATTAATTGAGCGTTTTTTATCTGAGATGCATCTTTTACTGACCATTGAACTTCATGCTCAATCCCTTTTTGTATAACAGAGCCTGGTACTGGTTTATTTATACTAGAAATTGGTCCTTTATCGTCTATGACAACGTTAATAGATTTACTCTTTTGAATTGACTCTTGTTCAGAACTATCTTTTGCAATAGCAACTAATTTTAATTGTTGTGATTGGTTTTCAAGATCTAAAGTTTTTAGATCAAAAGTAAATGTACCATGGGTTTTTGCGTGAGTTTTTAATCCATTATTTGAATCTAATAATAATTCGGATAACAGTTCATTTTGTGAGTTAAGTATCTTTAATTGAATAGTATTAATTTCAACGTCATCTTTTGCAAAAATGGTGACATCTAAATTATCATTTATTCTGTATTGTGATTTTGTCACCTGTATATCAGTAACTTCCGGAATAGAATCTTCTATTACTGAGATTTGAAGATCAGATTTTCCTATATTACCTCTCTCGTCTTGTACTTCAATGTTTAAACTATACACATCAAAATCACTACCACCATGCCCGATAAAATTCGGCATTGTAGTATATGCTACAATTGAAAATGCATGTGCTCCTCCAGGGAGGAGCTGCAATGGAATATCATTTTCTGTGATGATATCTTGAGGTTTACCTGTTAGTTTGTAAATTGCCCCCTCTTTTTTTAACCCTGTTAATTTAAAAGCTTTAGCGCCCACATTGTCATATCCTGTTACCTTAACCATATGTGAAGTGTTTTCTACTACATTTACTGTACTATTATTGCCAGTGGTACCATTTATCTGTGGTGAAACAAAATGACTTACAGGAGACTGTTGATCGTAACCAAGAGTCACATTTACATTTTGACTTAACGCTTTTTGCTGACTTGAGTCTGTTGCTTCGGCTCTGACCACAAGTACCTGTTCTCCTTGAGTTATTATTGGAGTTTGGTAAACAATACTATATGGAGGAGTAATATCAGAACCTATTATTTTTTCATTTACAAAAAAATCAACTCTATCTACTTTCATATCATCAGATGCTTCAGCCATTATTTCAATAGGTAAACCAGCTACCCATGAATCGCCTTCAAATGGAGTTTTAATACCTACTGTAGGGGGTTGGTCATTTTTAACATTTAGTTTGATTTGTTCTGAGTTATAAATTTCACCATGAAAATCAGTTACTTTTACTTCAAACAGAATAGATTCACCTAATTTTTCATTTGATATATGAATATTATCAAAGATGATTTCTGAGTTTTTTTCATAAGAGGTAGTTAATTGTTTTTGTTTATCTGCAAAGCGAATTTCTTTTATTACTTCATTATTTAATAAAATTTCAACATCTGTACCAAAAAATAAAGTATCGTCTGATACTGTTAATTCAATTTTTGTTTTTTGCCCCGCAATTACATTTTTTTGAGCATGAGGTTTTAAAATTGATACATGAGCAGGAGAATTTTTTAGTAATCTTAATAATTTAGTATCTGTATTCTCTCCATTTTTACCCATAAATATCTTTGCAAAAACAGGTAAAGCTTTTTCAGTGAGTACACTCGTCGGCGTAATCCCTTCATAAGTCCAGTTCTCATAAATATAATCTTTTGGACCTGAAACTGTTTCTTTTTTTCGAATTATATACCCAGGACTTTTACTTTTACCAATTAGCTCACCGTCTAAATAAAATTCAATCTTTTTTATACCTGACTGTTTATCGTAAGCATATTTTGCAAGGCCTAACTCATGCGTAATTTGGAAAAGTAGTGGACTTTTTTCGATAACCCTTTGATTATCTAATGGTAATTCAAAGCTAAATTCAGGTAAATTTATTTCACTTTTTTCTAAAACTTGCACTGATTGAGTGACTATTGGAGATAATTGACCCGCACTATCAATTGCAGCAGCTTCAACTTTTAGAGTTTGACCTATGAGATCATCAGTGATTGGTAGTTCGACTTTAAATGGAGCACTTAATGGGCTTGCTATAATAGTGCCATCAACTGATATGTTAACTTTATGAATTTTTACATCATCAGTTGCTTTAGCTTTAATAGTTAAAACTTCTCCAGACACTATTTTATTTTTTATATCTAAGCTGATAATTGGTTTAGCATCTAAAGCAACAATATTTAAATAACCAGCAACGCTAGCATCACCGGTTAATTTAACACTTAATGGTATTGGAGCATTCATAGATACTGGTTTTAATGCTTTTATTGAATTACCTGATAGCTCTAACACTCCCTTAGCTGAACTGGGGAGAGATAATGTTAATGGAAATTGGTCTGCTAAAACCTGAGAAGAACCGTCATCAAAAATTGCTTCAATTTCAGGTAAAACGATACTTTGGTTTAAAGAAGGAATTATCAGTTTCTCATCTGAAAAACCTTTAAACTGCAAACTTTTTAATTCTTTACTTAAATCCACTTGAACATTTATCTGTAAGTCGGGCAGACCTGGATATGACAGTATGACTTTGCTATCAATATTCTCAATTTCTGAATCAACGTAAATAACTCCTGAATCTGAAATAAAAATTTGTTCCGGATCTAAAGAGGTATAAGTAACACCTCTTCCAGAGCCCATCATCTCAACTTCTCCTCGAAATTCAAAATTAATAATCGGAGTTATAGAAATAGATTGTAAAATATCTGTGATAACAATGTTTAATGGTTGAGAAGTCCAAGAAATAGCTTTTTCTTCTATCTCTCCACCCGTTGTTTCAATAGAAGAAAATGCGGTTTTATTTCCCGAAGAATCGACAACATATGCATCTATTAAGACTAAGCCATCACTTGCTATTTGATTTTTAGTTAATGTGGTAATAAGTGGTATGTCTAATATAAAACCAGTTTGATTATCCATTTTTGGAAATATACGTTTGTACCCTTGACTATTCGCAAAAGCTAAAGGCTTTACTTCATCTATTATACCTCCGACATTTTTAAGTGATGAAGCTTTAAAACCAACAATATCAACAGCAACATATTGAATATCAATATCATCTGAGCTATCAAATTGAACTGAAATTGATTGAGTATTATCGTTATCATTTATAGATAACCCTTTATATTCAAATACAGGAGCATTGCTCTCAATTTCAAAAGTTTCAGTGTAATTTAGTAGTGTCCCATTTTTTAAGGTGATTTTTGCTTGGGGAGTGAAAGGCGTATCAGAAGACACCGGAATTGTAAATTCACAACCTATGAAGGAAGACTGATTTACGGATGATTGTAATAAGAGCGTTTTCCCTTCCATTTCGGTTTCAACGTAGGATATAGAAGTACAATCATCGATTGTCAAAACAAAACTATGCAGGTTATTAGTGGTTAATTTCCCTGAGATTCGAATATCAAAATTAGGCTCAGATAAAGCGACATGGCTTAAAATCAAAAGCCCTAAAATTAAAATCCTTTTAAACATTACAAATCCTATATATCTTTAATAGCAAGAAATTCCTCATTTTCACTATCTAAAATACTAGATACATAGAACACGATGGTAATTCCGTAAATAATTACAACACTGCTGTACCTATAATTGTAATTCCGCGCAGATACTAACATTTAAAATTAGTAAAATAAAACTTTATTTATTTATTTTTTATAGACTTAGGAACTTATTTGTTGTTAAATACTTATTTGATATTAAAAAACTTAACTCGCTAAGTAATCTATTTTAAATTTACGCCAGTAAGGTTAACAATTTCATTTTGAATTAATCAGGGCTTTGTTTTAGGGGGAAGTATGAATATTTGGACCTATTTAATTAATAGCCAATGCGCATGAGCGCAATTCATAAGCGAAGCTTTAGAGCCTTAAAAGTTAGCGTACTGTTTTCTAAATAAAGAACTAAGGAACTTTATTCTACAAACTATTCAAGTAGGTATACGGTTTAACTTTATCCTAAAAATACATCATCACCATATAAAAAACTCTATAAACACATCGATTAAAGACTCTAAAATTAACCTTTTACAAGTAAACGACTTCTAGAGCATGTTAACTTTAAATTATATAAAACACTTAATATTCATAGTCTTTGTTGAATATTTACGTACTAAAAAAGTATCGGTTTTGTTGTTAAATAAATGACTGGAATTCCGACATAAAACACTAAATGACTCAAACAAGGTTTACAAGTTCAATCAGTCGTTCTAGATTTAAATAATGCTTTACTAAAAATAAGGAATACTGTGAAAACTCTCATGTATCTGATTTTAATGCTGTCCCATTTTTCAATTGTGTCAAATCAGTCTAATAATACAAATGAGATTTTAAAAGAAATAGAAGATTTTTTATATGTTAAGCCTTCACGATCTTTATTATTACTTGATAAGGTTAAAAATTCTTTATCATCAGAACAAATGTTCCATTGGCACCTATTACTAGTTCGCGCGGCTGTTCCCACAAATCAACTGGATAAATTAAATAAATCTATAGCAGTATTGATCCATGAAAAAAATCATCCAGACTTTAAAGAAAATCTGCCAACCATTTTGAGCGCTTTAGGGATTTGGTTGCGAAAAAAATCCTATTATTATGAAGCTGATATTAGCTTAAAGTGCGCACTTAAGTATGCAAATACAAAAAAACAAACAATGATGCTGATCAATAGTCGTGCGCTTGTTTTATGGAATAGTGGAAATATTAAAGAAGCTAAAGCTTTGTATATTCAAGTATCAAAAATAGCTAAAGAGATTAATAACATCAATTATCAATCTGTTGTAAATAACAATTTAGGACTTATCGCAATTGAGGCTGATGAATTGACACTTGCGAAACAGTTTTTTAAAAAAGCATTAGATAACTACCAAGCAATTGCTAAGCGCTCAGGCGAAGTAACTGCTGCAGGAAACTTATTATTTATATTTGTACTGTTGGATGAGTTAGTCAACTTTCAAAGACTTTATCCACGAATAGAGAGAATGACCGCAGGATATCCAAACAAGTCAAAAAAATCATTTTTATTTTGGACATATATTGGTTTTAAAGCTAAAAATAATGAAAAAATCACAACCGAGGAGTTAGATAAACTAACCAAAACATTTCATCAGCTTGGCACATATAGAGTTAAAGCAACGGTTATAAAGCACTTATCTCCTCTATTTGGCCTTTCATTTGCGTTAGAAGCGCAACCTAAAAAAGTCCCCTTTAATCAAGATTGGTTTAAATTAGTACAATCCTGCCAATGGTAATAAGAGAATTAACTTAAGTTATTTTATCATGGAAGCCTTTGTGAATTTCTTTTTTAATCCACAGGATACTATCGTGGTATTAACACAATTAGGCATGGTAAAGGTGATGAAATATTAAAAATCGACACCCATAACGATACTTATTTATATTATAAAATTTATAAATTGATTCTATACACAAGAATTAAATGGTGAAGTAAATACGCTTAGGGCATATTTTTTGTTTGTTTTTTATGCTCTTGTTTTATTTCTTATATAAAAGTAACTCAATTAGAAATCTAACGTGTTATTACAGTGTCTACTGTTATAATAGTCGCAAGTATTACTCTTCTAAAAAATCTTAAATTAAATTTAAGTTAGGTCATTGAGCAAAATAATGAAAAAACAAAAAGCAATTACAAAAAAAGTATCAATTGGTGAGCAAGCTCAAAAGTTTGTAGCAAATAGAGCGACTGAAAGTGAAGGCAAGGAATACGGTAAAAACCTCAACCTATCAGTGCACTTTGCTGATCTGGCAATGGTACATGCATTACCAACATTAGACTGTACTCAATGGCAATTTATATTAAAAGCTTATTCTGCAAACTTAGCATCTCATGACAAACCTTATGCTGATGTTGCAAAAGACCTAATGGAACATGTAGGTGCAAATGAACTTGACGAACTCGCACCACAACACCGCGAAATTGTAGAAATCGCGCTACAATTTAATCAACTTGAGCAATGGTTAGTAATTGATATGGCCACCTTATTTTGGAACGGTGACTGGGGAATGGGCAACCAAACGCTATCAGAAATTATACAAAGCATTCAACAATCATTGGTTATAAAACCACCCAAAACACCTAAGATTTAAAGTCCTATAAGTGGTGACATAACCCATATATTGCTCTTTTCTGATTAAAGCATTTATACACAGGCTTAAATATTGAATTAGTCTTGTTTAAAATCCAGATTTTGATTTCTTAACAAGGCTAATCTTCTAAAAGTTCACATAAAACCTGCACCATTTACAGATTGTATGAGCTCTTACTCAGGGCTAATTTCATTGTGTTTTTTCGAAATTTTTTTGATATGGCTGTCAGTTGTCCAATCAATGAAAACACGATTATCTGTTCACATAATCAATCATACCCTTGTCTAAACTCTTCTGCATTAACAGTATTAAACTTGCAACCATAACCAGACTAAACCTAAATATAATCAAAAATAGTTTAATATGAATTTCCATTTGTAAAATCTATTATTAAACTAGCCCAATAATATTGATTTAATGTGCTTAAGCCTAAGTTTATACAGATACAACTCAACCAAATGATCAAGCTTTAACTTTTAACCCCTAAAAACTCATACTTTAGTGCTAACAAAGAAAACTTCAATGCCAACATTCATTACATTAAAGGTACTTTGCATTACAAATTCATACTTTTATCGTTAAGGTTTTTGGTTATTATCCTCGCCTATTAAATATACTTGTTTATATAAACAACAAAACAAGCCAATTAAGATTAATATTCGTATATGAAAACACCATCAACAATTATTTTTTTTGTAAGTATATGCTTTTATAGCTTATTTTCATTCGCTGACCCAAAAACTAACAATAAAGCATTGGAAAAAGGTTTTTCACCTATTGCTCAATTAAATCAAACAAAATTTGGTCGACGTTTATTCAAACTCTATCAAAAGGCAGAAAAATCACCTGATGAAGTTTATTCTTCACTCATTAACATCAGTAAAACTGAATATTTTTACGAAAACCCAATATATCAATTTGCTTATTACCGCATATTGCACAAACTTGAACTTGCAAGAAGTCAACCTTTAGCTTCAGAATTTGCAATTAAAAAGTTGTTTAATTTCGCACAAGCAAAAGGAACCTCATGGATAAAGGCAGAAGCAAATACATTACTGTCAACATTCCATGTGAAAAAAGGAGAGTTTGATCAAGCTTTTTATTTATTAGAACAAGCTCAGCCTATCGCAAACGAAATACAACACTTTCGATTGCAAGCGCGTATTCATAATCTTTATGCAATAATTTACAGCCAACAAAGTAAGCTTTTACAAGCTAGAAAGTCCTATTTTAGCGCTTTAGAAATTTTTAATAACTACCCTAAAGATCCCTATCTAAGTAAGGTTACTTCAAACATTTCTATTATTTTTGCCCAATTAGAGCAGTGGGATAAAGCACTCATATATAACCAAAAAGCAATTAAACATTATCATGAAAGCCCAATAAATAGTTTAGCTCAAATTGCAAAGCTTCATATCAACTCAGCTTTTATTCACCGTAAAGGTAATATGTCAGATTCATTAGAAAATCAAAGAAAACACTTAGCTAAAGCACAAGATTACGCAGAAAAATCAGGAAATTTGTATGTTCAAACAAATGTTTTATCTAATTTATCAGATCATTGGTTTAAAAGTGGTAAAAACAAACTTGCATTAAATTATGCTGATCAATGTATCAAAAATGCAAAAGCAATAAAGTTTAAGTTTTCATTAGCTTATTGCCATTTATTTAAAGGGCAAGTTAAGGTTCAACAGCAACAAAACAATCAAGCTCAAAGCTTACTTTTAACCAGTTTAAATTACTTTACTGAACTAGAAATGGCTGAAGGTTTGAGACTAGTTTATCAACAGTTAGAAAAGTTATACATACAACAAGAAGATTACAAAAATGCACACCTATACAATGAGCTGTATTTTAACAGTAAATTAAATAACTTATTTAGTAAGCGCCAAGTACAATTAAATGCATTAGAAGAAGAACATGCAGCCCAAGCCCAACAACAAGAAATTGCATTACTAAACACAAAAAATGCTTTGCAAGCATCTAAATTAGAGCAGCAATCACTTAGAGAGTCGCTCGGAATTTTGTTTATAATAGTATGTGCAATCTTAATATATTTCTTAGTACGTCGGTATTGGATATTAAAAAAACACACTGGTTCTTTAGAAACTTCAAACCATATATTATATGAGCAATCTCATCATGATGCTTTAACTGGTTTATACAATCGGCGTTACTTTGAAGAACACATGAACAGTTCTCAACTCAAAGATCATAATAACTATGTATTAGCTATTATCGATATCGATTTCTTTAAAAAGGTTAATGATACATACGGTCATGATGTTGGCGATGAAGTGTTATGCAAACTGGCTAAAATATTAAATGACAATATTAGAGAAAATGACTTTGTTACCCGTTGGGGCGGAGAGGAGTTTGTCGTTACCTTAGCGCAAACTCCGCCAGTTGATATAAAAACTGTTTTAGAGCGTATCAAACATACGGTGCAAAATACACAAATACAAACTAGCTCAGGTGCTTTATCTATCACACTATCTATCGGTGCTAGCGGTGACATAAAAGCACAATCATTATCAAGCACTTGGTCTGAAGTATTAGAATTTGCTGATCAGGCGCTCTATAAAGCTAAAAATACTGGTCGTAATAAGATTGTATACACAGATAAAATGTAACCATAAAACACAGTAGGAAATAAATTCAAGTGATTGATTTATTGATATTCATATCTAGTTTTAAATCAAAATAGCATATTACTTAATGGAATTTATTTCAATTAATTACATTTTCATTGCTTAGTTTTACACTTTGTAGCATCACTTTAAAAGCCGTTTTTTTATACTTAACTTTCAGTTATTAGAGGTTGGTATGGAAAAATACATTCGCGCATTAAAAAAGCTATCAGTATTAGTTGTTGAAGATGATCATTTTCAACAAACAGCTTTAGTGCACATGATAAATAGACTCCATATTCATGATGTTGAAACAGCATCAGATGGTATTTTTGCATTAGAAATATTGTCAAATCGTAATGTAGATATCATTATCTGCGATTTATCTATGCCTAATATGGATGGCTTAGCATTGATCCGTGAGCTATCGGAGCAAAACTTTACCGGTAGCGTTTTACTATCAAGTGCCATGGATAGAAGTTTAATCCGTAGTGCCACTAATATGATTAATACCTATGGTTTAAAATTATTAGGCGCTATCAATAAGCCAGCAGAGCCTAAAACATTATTAAAATATTTATTAAGTCATTATCAAATTAAGAAAAATAAACTAAACGAAAATTTAAGTATAAAACTCACTCATAATGAAATTGAACAAGCTATAAAAAATCAAGATCTAGTGCCATTTTTCCAACCTCAAATATGTATGGAAACTGGTAACATCATATCTGTTGAATCTTTGGTTAGACTAAAACACCCTAAATATGGTGTATTATCTCCAATCGCATTTTTAGACGCCATCGAAGAAAATAACATGATGGCTGAGCTTACTGAAATTATGTATCTCACAAGCATAAATTCAATGGCAAAACTCCCTGTTACGCTAAAGCATTTGAATCTATCGATAAATATTTCTGCATCAAGTTTAAATAATAATATTGTTGAGTACTTGTTATTAAACCTCGAAACTGATCACATTATGCAACAAAGAAAAATAACCTTAGAGATCACAGAACAAGTATGCATCGCTGAATATAAATCAGCGATTGAAATATTGTCGCGTCTAAGAATGCGCGGTTTTGACCTCGCAGTTGATGATTTTGGCACTGGGTATTCGACTATGGAACAAATCAGTCAATTTCCATTTAATGAGATGAAAATTGACCGTGCATTTGTATCAAAAATGGATTCAGAAGAAAGTGCGTATATTATCGTCGAATCTTGCATCTTATTGGCTAAAAATCTAGGACTACGTATAGTTGCCGAAGGAGTAGAAAACATTCATCAATGGAAGCTATTAAAAGAGTTACGTTGTGATGTTGCACAAGGTTATTTTATTAGTAAACCTGTTCCTATTGAAAATCTTCATATTGTGAATGAAAAATGGCAAAAACAATTCCAAACATTAGCATCAATTAATCCACGCCAGTTCGACTCCTTAGCCAATACGATACAAGGGCTTTAATTTTATGTCGATCTCAAAAACAAACAATGCAAACTTTTTTAAAAATAAAAAAGTGTTGGTACTCGATGATTGTCAAATTATTTTAAATGCCACGCGCTTAATGTTAGTTCGCCATGGTTGTGCGCCAAATAATATTATTTTAGTTAAAAATGCTAAAACAGCATTATCCGCATGCACCACTCACAAGTTTGATTTTATACTGTGTGATTACAACTTAGGCAGTGGCAGTGATGGCTTACAGTTAATTGAAGAATTAAATAAAAAAAACCTGTTACCAGAAAATACCGTTGTATTTGTGGTTACCGGGGAAATGAGTAAAAGTGTATTTTATGGTTTTTCTGAATATGAGCCTGATGGATACTTAATTAAACCATTAAATATCAATTCAATTGTTACGCGTTTAATTAACTGCTACCGACAGAAACAAGTCGTCAAAAAAGTCCGAAATACCTATCTGAAAGAAGGTAAACAAAGTGCTTTTGAAATGTGCAAGAAGTATGAAAAAGCCCCTGCTGTTGCATATATCAAAGCACGAATATATGAAGACGAAAAAGATTTTGCAGCCGCACAAAAAATATATATTAATTTAATTAAAAATAATGACAGCAAAGCACGTCTATTATTGGCTACTTTATTATTAAATGAGAAAATATATGATATGGCACTCAAAGTAATTGAGCCTTTAATTAAAGATAAAAAATTTAGATTCAATGCTTTACAGATACAGTCAAAATGTTTTTTAAAACAAAATAAAATGCAAGATGCTTTAGATGCCTTATTAGCAATTTGTGAGATTTCGTCAAATAATGTTGAGCGACTGTTGTGTGTTTATAATTTATCACTACAGCTAGATCAAAGTGACTTATTGCCTATTTTAAGTAATAAAATAAATACAAGATTAACAAACTCAATTTGGAATACAGTTGACTACTCATTAAATTCTGCGCGATGCCATTTAATTTGTGCCGAAAAAGAGCAAGATCCATTGAAACGGAATACACATTTAATGGAGTTCAAAAAACGCTTAAAATTAACTGAAAAACAATTTCGCCTTTCTGATTATCAATTTCATAGAGATTTATTAAATTGTCGTTTTCAATTGCTTAACGGTAAGATCAAAGATGCACTTGCAATCTACCAAGCATATTTAGATGAGAATCAGCTAAAAACACATGATTTTTACGCGTATCTAGATGAACAACATATTATGCAATCATTAGGTAAAAAAAGGGAAATTTTACTGCCTCCTTTAACAACATCAGACCTAGATTTAACCAAAAAGAGTTTACTTAATTCGCAAGAACAATTTCAAAGAACTAGAGATAATAAAATAACCCTTTTAAAACGTGAAGCTGCAATGGCAAGTCAAACAGACGATTTTATATCAGTAGTTAACCAGTGGTTAGCAATTTGGGAGCTAAAACCTTTTGAAATCAATTCGGCTTTAGCATTAATTAAAAGCTTTTCTAATGCACTGCCTATGTCTGTACCTATCACAAAACTAAAACAAGTATATTTTGAGGCAAATCAGACTGTTGAGTTAAGTCTATCAAAAGCACAAAGACCCTTATGGTTCGTAGAAACTAATCAGAATGTAAAACAAGCCATTGATCAGCTGGAAACTCACTCATGTCATTAGAAATACGATACATATTAATATATTTCATCTTTTTAATATTTACGATTAATGTAAACGCATCTAATGCAACGGGAACAGTTTTCACATCACAAGAAGCCAGATGGTTAAAACAAAAGAAAAAACTTGTAGTTGGTATAATAGATTTTGAATACCCCCCTTATGTTATTCACACTAATGAAGGTAAAGTTTTAGGGATATACTCTGATTATTTAAAATTAATATCAAGTGAATTAGGCTTAGCTCTTGAATATAAATTTATATCCTCTGTAAAAGGCATTGAAAACCAATTAAAAATAGGTGCGGTTGATATAGTAGCCGGTTTATCAAAAACAAAAAGAAGATCTTCGTTTATTAAATTCTCCGATGCATTCATGAGTATTCCACGATCTATTTTAGTAAATAAAACGAAACAATTTAATCCTAATAGCAAATTAAATGATTTTCGAGATGTTAGTTTTGCTGTTGAACGAGGTTTTGCTACCCAGGCTAAATTAAATGACTACCTGCCCCATTCAAAAACATTTGATGTTACAAGTACCGAAGAAGCGATTAGTGCTGTCAAATTTGAGTTAGCTGACGCTTATTTAGGTGATCATATTCTTAATAACTTTATTTTAGATAAAGGACAAAATAACAACTTAAAATTAATAACAATAACTGATATGCCTTCAGATATTTCAAGGTTTGCTGTATCTGCCAATTTAGGTATTTTACAGACCACCATTAATAAGATTTTACCATCTATAGATCAAGCAACTCATGCTTATATCAGGGCTAGATGGAATAAGTCTAATTTAACCCATAATCAGAGGAAAGTTGCTTTAATACTATCAAAAGAAGAACAAGCTTGGTTAAATTCACACAAAACAATCAAATACGCTGCCTTCACAAATTTACATCCTTTTGCTTATTTAGAAGATGGAGTTCAAACAGGACTAACAATTGATTTAATTAAAACTATACAAGAAAAATTAGGTGTGACGTTTGAACCTATACCAGTAACTTCATGGTTCGATGCGAGTACTAAACTTAGAAATGATGAAATACATTTATTACCTACATTAAGTGAATTTCAAGCCAAATCTCATAATTTATATACATCAAATCGTTATCATGTATCACCTTGGGTTATTCTGACTAAAGCAGATAATGATATTACATTCGAACAAATATTTACTGAAAATTTAAAACTAGCTGACTTCTCTGGTGTCTTAACAAATAAGCAAATATCACTAAAGTTCCCTAAAGCTAATATCTTAAATACACAAGATATAGAGCATAGTATTTCACTTATTAAATCTGGTGAAGCGGATTTTATGTTTTCTCTACTTCCTAATATTTATCCTTGGTTACAAGGTGAGAATGCTGGTAAATTCAAAATTATTAACAATTTAACTGCAGATCAAAACGTAGATATTCATTTTGGGAGTACAGAAAAGAACAAGGTATTGCTAAATATTATTAACAAAGTACTTAACGAAATAGGTAAAAATGAACTCGATAAATTAAATCAAAAATGGTCAAAAGTAAATATTAAACAATCAACTGACCTCCAAGATCTTCTTTTCTATATTTTCATTGCTTCAGTATTGGTGATCATTGTCATTTTTAGCATCTTATATTGGAATCGTACCCTTCAATTACAAGTGACACAAAGAACCAAAGCTGAGCAAAGAGCTATCAAAGCTGAATGTGAACTTAACTCTGTGACTGATGCGATACCTGGTGCTGTTACACAATTCTCAATTAATGAAAAACATCAGTTAGAGTTTAGTTATTTAAGTCGTGGGATTGAACGCTTTTGTCCTTTTAGTCAGTCCCAGATAATGGCTAGCCCAGAGTTGTTTTTTAGTGCGATTATTCCAGAAGATAGAGATAAATTAATTGAAACTAAGAGAATATCAGCTTCTGAAGGTACAGAAATTGACGTTGAATTTAGAGCATCATTTGATAAAAACAGTTTAGATTGGCTGCATATAACAGCCTTTCCAACCAAGATTAATAATAAACGAATATGGAATGGCGTTTTACTCAATATAAATGAACGAAAACAACAAGAGTTTGCATTATCAAAAGCTAAGGTCGCTGCAGAACAAGCTGATAAAGCTAAATCTCGCTTTTTAGCTATGATGAGCCATGAAATCAGAACACCACTCAGTGGCATCATTGGTATGATTGAGCTGTTTTCATTCTCGTCTTTAACTAAAAATCAATTAAATGACTTAAATTCAATTGATAATAGCGCCAATAATTTATTACATATTTTAAATGATGTATTAGATCATTCAAAAATGGAAACTGGTGAATTTAATGTTGAAAACATTGAATGTGATCTTCTTGAGTTGTCAGAAAATATTATAAAGCATCATGCCCATACAGCAGCATCAAAAGGCTTATCTTTATATTTAGACTTTGATCCCAAGCTTAATCACAAAATTTTCACAGATCCTATGCGCTTGTTACAAATATTAAATAACTTAGTATCGAACGCCATAAAGTTTACAAAAACGGGCCATGTCACACTGTCACTAGAGCAAACGTTACTAAACGAAACAGATCAAACAATCTGCTTTAGCATCAAAGATACCGGCATAGGGATCTCACCCAATGATCAAAGAAAGTTGTTTACACCTTTTGTACAAGCACAAGACTCTACATCACGCCAATATGGCGGAACTGGATTAGGACTCGCAATATGTAAAATGCTTGCTGAACGCTTAGGTGGCGAAATTATAATAAACAGTATATTGGGCAAAGGAACTGAATTTTCATTTAACCTCACCCTTGAATATATTGATGAAATATTTGCGCCTCACATAAATCAAGATTTACCTTTTGTGTTAATCGATAAAAATAACCGAGCGAGTAGGAAAATCATAAATTACTTCTCTAACTGGAAAATCCCTTTAGTTGGTTTACCATTTAACAATCACAATATAGAAAAATTTAAAGCAACTTTGCCTCAAGGTAAATGCATTTTTATTTGTGATGAGCTAATCATTTCGCAAAATAACTTAATAGCAGAAAACACTCAGTCTATTTGGGTAGAGTTAAGTAAACGAAACTTTTCACCTGAACCTGGTAAACATATTATTTCAACAGCACCTTTACTGATCACTTCTTTAATTGAAACGCTTAATCAAGCTCAAAATGAAAGAAATGATGAGCTATATGAAATCGTTTCTTTTGATGAAATTCTACCAACAGAACAATTATCAAGACATCAAGCTGAACACAATGGAAAACTTATATTAGTTGCTGAAGATCATCCAACAAACCAAATGGTAATAAAAAGGCAACTTGAGAAACTAAATTATTATGCAGATTTTGTCGACGATGGTTTACAAGCGTTACAAGCCATATCCAAAAATAGCTATGGTCTGTTATTAACTGATTGTCATATGCCTCACTTAGATGGTTATGAACTAACAAAAACATTACGAAGTCAGAATAACCAAATTCCCATTGTTGCCCTAACTGCAAATGCACTGACTGGTGAGTCTGAGCATTGTGCATCTTTAGGTATGAATGATTTTTTAACTAAACCTGTCTCTATTAATTTACTAAAACAAGTCATTGAAAAATTCTTACCTGATCACAATACCTTAGAGTTTTCTAAAAATACTGATGGCTGTGATGAAGCGTTATTACAAGGAGATGGTCTTGAAGATGCCCTACAAAGCATTCTCAGCCACCCTAGTGATGTTAATGACGAAAATAATTGTGATGCTTTAATATTTAATACCGCTGATTTGGAGCTTGATTTTATTGAGGTTGAAGATTTTGATGCCGATTTAGAATCAATCCTAAGTAACACTGAACAAGCTCAAATAAAAACGCTACCAAATGTTGACTCTAACTCAATGACTACAACAGATATCATTGATATGAATAAACTAAATGAAATGTTTGGTGATGCTGATGTAATAGAAACTTTATTACAGGAGTTTATAGTCACAACACAAGAATCAATTAAAGAAGTTTGCGCTTTAATAAAGGATAAACAACTAGAAGATATCGCACTAATAGCGCATAGAATCAAAGGAGCTGCAAGCATGATATCTGCAACTAATTTAAAGAAAGCATGCCAAGTGCTTGAAAATGATTGTAAAGATAGCAACCAAGTTTCTGTACAAAAAAGCTTTAATGTTATGACAAACGAATTTACCCGATTTAACCAGCATTACCCTATTGCGTTAGAGAGTTTATCTAGCGCTACTGAACAAATCTAGGCAATGGGCATGATTAATATTTATAGATATTACAAGATAGAAACTTTATATATGAAGTTTATTTTAACGTTTACATTAATATTTTTTTTAAATCACAGTAGTGCAAGCAGTGATTTCCATAATTTAAAATTACAGCAGCTGTCTGTTGAGCAAGGGCTAACGCAAGGTACAATAAAAATCATATTGCAAGATCAATCAGGTCTTATTTGGATTGCAACAGAAAATGGCATCAATGTGTATGATGGTTATCATTTTAAAAAGCTCATAGGCCCAGATGGCGGATACAAAAGCTTTAAAGTTAATGTATTAAAGCAAGATTCTCGAGGGTTAATTTGGATTAACTTTTCTCAAAAAGGTTTATATACTTTTGATCCACAAAAAAATAAATACACACTTATATTTAAAAATGAAATTGATGACAATGCCTCTTTTGTTACCGATTTAATAGAAGGTAATAATGGTGATATCTGGATCACAACTGCAAAAAAAATATTAAAGTATAATTTTCATTCACATAAAATATCTCATTCAGTGGATTTAACTAAAAAACTCCCAAGCATAACAAAAATATCTACTGTGACCATTAGTAATAACATTTTATATATCGGTACAGAACTAGGCGTATTTGTATATGATGTAATCGATAACCTTATTCGTAAAATACCTGATTTTATAACAAATTCAAACAATGACTTAGCTTTTAATCCCATAGAAGCACAAAAAATATATGCACAACATGTTTATGATGATCGTGTTTTATATATGGCCACTAACGACGGTGTTTTTAGTTTAAATATTGAGAATATCTCACAATTCATTAAACAAGAGCAACAGTTAAACTCTCCTAAACTGATTGGTAAACACATTTCTACCTGGTCTATTTTCGCTCAAGACAAAGACTTATATTTTGCCACCGAAACAGGCCTTTGGCACCTTGATATGACTACAAATACAATTAAACGCATGTTTGGTTTTAGTGATGCTGTTGAGTATTTATCAAGTGATCATTTATTATCTATCATGATCGATCAACAAGATAACTTTTGGCTAGGCTCATCAGCTACTGGTGTATATAAATGGGACCCCAAAAGAGAATTAATTACTAACTTTCAGCACATGAAAAATAACGACAAGAGCTTAAGTCATGGTGAAGTTTGGACAGTTTTACAACATAATACTTTTAAGGATTTATTATGGGCTGGCACGGCAAATGGTCTTAATTTAATTGATCGTCGAAATAACAAAGTATCTCGTTTTTTTAATGGTGTTCGGGTTGAAAAATCATATTCTGAAAATCACATATCTGACATAATTCAATTTAATAGTTCTACTTTATTATTAAATACAGCAAGAGGTATCCGTTTTTTTGATACTAATAAAAATCAGTATATAAAGCTTAATACAAGTAATGAAATTCAGTTATTATTTGAAGAAGGAAGTGGCTTCATAACTAAATCAGGTGAATTTTGGCTTCATAACCCTAAAGGTATTTTCAAAATATCCATCGATAATAATGAAGTCAGTCATTTTAAAAGCGCCAATTCTAAATTAAACCTTGATACTATTTATAGTATCTTAGGTTACTTACCCAACTCTAATTTACTTTTATTATCCTTTTGGGATGCCATGTGGTCATTAGATGTTTCAACAGGAATTTATACTCAAGTTTACCGCCATGATAACAGTTTAAAAAGTGAATATCCCTATATACTTAACTGGTTAGTAGATGATGAAATTTTATGGTTAGTTTTTTATAACAAAGGCTTAGTAGGTTTATCTCTTGATGATATGTCCATTAAATATCAATTCAACAACGAAAATTCAATAATAGATAATGTAATATATGGCATTAATAAAGATTTAGATGGCGATCTTTGGTTCTCAAGTCACAGTGGTGTTTATCTATTAGATAGCAAAACCCATCATATACGCCATTTCGATACAATTAATGGTTTTGCAGCAAGTGAGTTTAATGGCAATGCAACAACTCAATTATCAGATGGCAGCTTTGCATTTGGCTCAACCGCTGGTGTCAGCGTATTTGATCCTATGAAACTTAAAAAAACCATTACAAATACACAACTACCTGCGAAGATCACTGGAGTTGAAGTACTCTCTAGAACAATAAATTCACCGCTACTTTTTGACAAAAATCAGATAATAAAATTAAAACATGATGATATTGGCATAAAAATCAGTTTTTCAAATTTAAACTATCAAAATAATGGGCACGTAAAATATAAATATAAACTAACTGGGGATAGTACACTCACTTACCCTGAATCATTTGAAAATCAGGTTGTTTTTCCTAATCTTTCATCAGGCAAACATATTTTTGAAGTACAAGTACAGAGCCCAATAACGGGAACCTATTCTTCCCCGAGTAAACTCACTTTAATTGTAGATTATGCCCCTTGGTTATCTCCTTTTGCCTATACAATTTATGCCATTATACTCGGAGTATCAGGTGCTAAATGGTTTATATATCGCCAAAAACAAAGAGCTGAGTTACTTAATGCGCATGAACAAGTTAAGCAGCGCGAACATAGACTTCAATTAGCCCTTAAAGGAAGTAATAGTGATGTTTGGGAGTGGCAATTAAAAAATAATCATCAATACTCCGAGCGACTGTCAAAAGAGCTAGGTTATGATAACGACACCTCCTCTGTTTCTATGCCACAATATTTTAATTTAATTCACCCAGATGATATAGAGCAATATCTTGAAACTTGGCTTAACTTTGTTAATAAACAATACGATTTGGACTCTGAACAAGACAACTTTTCATGTACTTACAGACTAAAAAGTATAGAAGGAAATTGGTTATGGTATCGCGATCTTGGCAAAGTTGTTTCTACAAATAACGAAGGTAAAGCGACTAAAATTACAGGTGCTTATAGCAATATAACCCAGACTAAAGCTGATGAAGAGCGCTCCCAATATTATGGAGAAGCATTTCAAAACACCCAAGATTGGGTGATGATTATCTCTGAAGACTGTCATAAAATGATTGCGAACCAAACATTTTACCGTGCTTTTGATTTGCCCCATTCAGAAATAGGTTTTGACCCAAAGTATTTGGGTTTTGAACCCAAAAGAGTTGCGCAATATAACCAACTAATAGATTCATTAAATCAGAATGAACACTGCCGTACTGAAGAAGTAATCCAAATGCCTGATGGGTCACAAAGAAATGTTATTATTAATATCAGTATGTGTAAAACTGTTGGCCAAAAAGGCTATCATTATCTATGTGTTATGACCGATATAAGTGCATTAAAAAAAGCTGAAAAAGAGTTAATACACTTAGCAAGTTATGATCATTTAACAAACTTACCAAACCGTACTTTACTGTTAAATAGAGTGAATCAAACCATCAGCTGTGCACAACGAAATGATACAAGCTTTGCATTATTGTTTATTGATTTAGACAGGTTTAAGCAAGTGAATGATTCTTTAGGGCATGCTGTGGGTGATATATTACTAAAAGAAATCGCAAATCGATTAACCTCGTCTTTAAGAAGTAACGATACTGTGGCTCGCCTTGGTGGTGATGAATTTGTTGTTTTATTAGATATCGGTGTTGATCAAAAATCTGCTAGCTATATTGCGGATAAAATTATTAAAAAGATTCAAAAACCAGTTAAGTTAAACGATACAATTGTGAGTGTTGGTGCCAGCATAGGTATTTCTTTATATCCTAATAACGGTGATTCTAGTGATAAATTGCTCAAATCAGCTGATTTGGCTATGTATAGTGCCAAGAATGTTGGACGAGATAATTATAAATTTTATACGCCGCAAATGAACATTGAGGCTACAGCGCGACTTGAGAAAGAATCGAATATCAAAATGGCGCATAATAATAATGAATTTATTAATCATTATCAGCCAATTGTGGATGGCAGACATAATAATGCTGTTGGTGTTGAGTTATTAATGCGTTGGGATAGTCCAAATGGTCTGATCTCCCCTTTTCAATTTATCCCAATTGCAGAGGAAATTGGCTTAATAATTCAAATGACAGAAGCTGCTTTAGTACGCGGGTTAACAGATCTTAAAAAATGGCAAAAAACACACCCTGACTTTTATTTATCTATCAATTTATCACCTAAGCATTTTATGCAAGATAATTTAGTTGAATTTATACAATCACAATTGTCGTTATTTGATATCTCAAGTGAGACATTACGGGTAGAAGTGACTGAAAGCATGCTAATATCAGATCCTAAAAAAGCAATCAAGATTATGTGTGACCTTTCTAAAACAGGCGTAAAAATCGCGTTAGATGATTTTGGTACCGGCTTTTCGTCATTGTCTTATTTAAAGCAATTACCTTTAGATATCATAAAAATAGATAGAAGCTTTGTAATGGGTATTAATGAAAACCCAGCTGACGAGGCCATAATTGATGCAACATTAGTATTAGCTAAAAGCTTAAATATGGCATGTATTGCAGAAGGTATAGAAACACAACTACAACATGACTATTTAATTGACCGAGGTTGTCATTTAATACAAGGGTATTATTATAGTAAACCTGTTAGTGCCCAGTTTATCTTAAATAATAAAACGACTAATGTCGCATAATATCGCTTATCAAGCAGTGCTTGAGGACCTATTTTTATAGTATAAGGATCATCATAAGTATGGAGTTTTTTCCAAGACAAACAGTCATAATTGCCGTATTAGTATTGTTCTTAGGAAAGTTTTTAACTAAGCGTATAAATGCTTTAAAAGCGTTTAATATTCCCGAGCCTGTCACTGGTGGTATGTTAGCCTCAGTATGTTTTAGTCTTATTTATGTTATTTTCGACTTCAACATTAGTTTTTCTTTAATGCAAAGAGATGTTTTATTAGTGATATTTTTTACTACGATAGGTCTAAATGCTAAATTTTCGACTTTATTGGAAGGAGGAAAATCACTTGTTATATTACTGCTATTAGCAATTTGTTATTTGTTTTTACAAAACCTAACTGGTATTGGCGCGACTATGCTGACGGATTTACCACCGGCAACAGGTGTTTTAGGCGGTTCAGTATCCCTTAGTGGTGGCCATGGTACAGCAATAGCTTGGGCACCTAGTTTTGAAAACCGATTTGGTGTGATTAATGCTGCTGAAATAGGCATTGCATGTGCCACATTTGGCTTAGTATTAGGTGGTGTGATCGGTGGCCCAGTCGCTAAGTATCTAATCAATAAACATAATTTATCATCTACAAGCAAAGCACAATTGAGTGTTGGCATAAAGAATGAAAAACAACAATCAATCAGTGTAGATTCTGTTTTAACCTTATTATTAGTATTGAGTATTGCAGTAGGATTAGGCCTTAACCTACATAAATTATTAGCTTCAATGGGCGTCATGTTACCCATTTTTGTACCCTGTTTATTTGCAGGTATTTTATTAACTAACTCTGTTCCTTTAATTTTTAAAAAAATCTCTTGGGTAAGTCAAACACCCACTCTGGCATTAGTAAGTGATCTGAGTTTAGGTTTATTTTTAGCTATGTCTTTAATGAGTTTACAATTGTGGGCATTAATTGATTTAGCAGGTCCAATATTACTCATATTAGCTGCACAACTCATTTTAACCCTCAGCTTTAGTATTTTTTTCGTTTTTAGATTTTTAGGTAAAAACTATGATGCAGCGGTGATCACATCAGGCTATGCAGGGCTTGCCTTAGGTGCAACACCAACAGCAATCGCTAATATGACAGCTGTTACAAAAAAATACGGCGCATCACCAAAAGCCTTTATTATAGTTCCGCTAGTTGGCGCATTTTTTATTGATTTAACCAACGCTGTTATTATCCAAATGATGCTAAATTGGATAAATTGAGCGCAAATGTAAAGTACCTTCAAATATTATTTTTATATTTGAAGGTTACCCTCCGATAACCATGAAAAACCCACCTATAGCACACAATAAACAGCCGCTAATCACTTTTAGTACCCAATAACTTTACATTCATTGCAATTGAATATAACTTGTACCCACAACAAAAACAAATCATAGCAACAGGAAAAATAATGAAAAAATTAATCGCTTTATTGTGTCTTTCACCATTGACTGCATTCGCAGCTTCAGCAGACTTTGATATTCAAAAATTGTTAAAGCCGGTGAGCAAATCTATTCTTGCCGAAGGTCCAGAAGCATCTAGTTGGTGTGATGGCATTTTGATAAGAGAAAGCTATCAAGTATGTGATGAAAGACCGATTTATGAAGATAAAGAAATCACTGAATGTCATTACGAAGCCATGCCTTCAGAAAAAACATACTCGTTTACCACGCCAGGTAGATATCAATGTCAAGGCCCTGTATACATTGGCAATGTTCGATACGATTTAACACAAACAGAATGGCGTACAGATAAAGTGAAAATTGGCGTTGAAAAGTATAATTGCCGTACCCAAACACGTTGGGTATGTGAATACTAAAATGAAATAGTATATAACGAGAGTGATTCCACTGTCGTTATATACTCAAAAATTAATAATATGATATTCAAACGGTTTCCAAAATTTCTTTTGTGCGTGTCATTTGATACTCAGATATATTTTCAGAATATCTATGAGTTAACTCCTCAGTATTACCACGTACTAGTAATGTAGTGCGAAATAATTCTTCCATAACATCCACAACCCGATTACGATAATTTGAATGTTTCATAGATCCGTCTTCATTAAATTCTTCATATGCCATAGGAACAGAAGATTGATTTGGAATAGTGAACATTCTCATCCAGCGACCTAAAGTTCTTAGGTTATTGACCACGTTAAATGATTGTGATCCCCCCGATACTTGCATAACAGCAAGCGTGCGCCCTTGAGTAGGACGAACGGCACCCATACTTAGCGGGATCCAATCAATTTGATTTTTGAATACTGAAGAAAAATTACCATGTATCTCAGGGGAGCTCCAAACCATAGCTTCTGACCATATTGCAAGCTCAACTAATTCTTTTACTTTTGGATGGCCTCTTGATTCACCATCAAAAATTGGTAAATTTGTTGGATCAAAAATACGTACTTCAGCGCCAAATTCTGTCAAGATCTTAGCACTTTCTAACGCCAACTTCTTACTGTAAGAACCTTCTCTTAATGAACCGTATAAAACTAATACTCTTGGGGCATGTGTTTGGGTTGTTGCCGATTTTAGCTTTTCAGTAATACTTGCAACTGAGTGCTTTGGTAAATTATTAAACATAAGATACATCCCTAATTCTAGAATAATCAAAATATTATACTGACAATGCGCATCAGTCAATATAATTCCATAATTACCGAAATATATTGACGCTTTAAATTTGGCTCATGTTAGACAATTCAGGGAGGAATTATATTAAACGTATAGAATTTTCTATGTACAAATGAGATTATGTGATGAAATTATTTAGAATTTTGATAGCAATTGATTTAACTAGAATTACAGAATATTGGCTGAATTAACAGCCAATATCTAATAGGAGGGTTTTACTTACTTTGTTTTAAAGATTTGACTAAGAAGAATAAGCCAGCGCTTAGTACAACGAGTGAAATGATTTGTGATTGAGATAACTCAAAACCTAAAACATCGTATCTTGGATTAATACGAATAAACTCAACCATAAAGCGATTCACGGCTGATAATATTAAGTACATAGCAAAAGTGAAGCCAACTGCTGACGCTTTAAACTTGAAACAAGCGCGTAGTATAAAGAAGCTAACAAAGGCTAATAGCGTTTCGTACATAGGCGTTGGGTAAACACCTGGCACAGGTATAAGCTGCCCTGCTACATTATTATCGTAAGTTTGAGTCCAAAACCAGTCAGGTAACCAACTCGGTTTTGCTGCCATATTCACTTTTTGACCCCAATCACCATCACCTGATATTTGACACCCTATTCTTCCTATACCATAGGCAAGCATTATGTAAGGAGCAGCAATGTCAGTTGCTGATAAGATTGCAATTTTCTTGCGTTTAAGCATAAATATGGCTGTGATAAAACCTAAAATTAAACCACCATAAATTGAAAAACCACCACGCGAGAATAATTGGTCCGCGATACCATATTCTCTAAATTCAAAAACATGTAATAGTTTTGCACCTATCAAACCACCTACAAAGGCATAAAATATGGTGGTTTCAAAATATTCACCATCCAAATCTTTAACATTAAGTTCTACTAATTTCTTTTTACCAAAATGCAATGATATCAATAAAGCTGAGATCACTAATAGGCCAAACATAGGAATAAACTGTGTGCCAGTATCAATACCGGTTAAATCCAGTAAGACACTTTCTAAATAAGGATAAGACATGATAATTTCCGTTAATCAAAGCTGGAGATCAGCTATTTTTAAAGTAGCCTACTTATCGCAACAAAAATGTCAATATAATCACATACTTTTATAATTATATTCTTCTTAATAATAAGCACAATACAGTAAATCATTTGATACTTTTTAACTCACTGTATTTAGAATTTTTAACTAAACCATTATTTATTTTCAAAGGCTGAACTTTCATATTTATATATTTATGAGAGTTATCTAGCATATATTTATTAAACCTCTGCTCATCAAAAAAACCAACCACTCGACCCTTAATCACTAAGTCTATTCTTGGGTTCGCATTATCCATTTCTATAAATTTACTAGCAAAAACCTGATTCTTACGGACTAACTCATTAAATTCTTCACCAATATATGTACCTTTTCGTTTACCAAAAAAGTAAGGTAGCCCAGCTATATTCTTAAATGTGGTGATAGTTTCGATTACTTCATTTGAGGTTATCAAAGAGAGGGTTTCACTTCTAATTGGCCCAATAAATTCAATTGCTTTTAATCTATCTTGTGTAATGGACATTTGTGATAAGCCATCTAACTTACCATCTTTTAATAATTGAACACCTTGACCAAACGAAACTTCTATATATTCTTTATCGCATTTAATTTCTGCCATCAAATAATTAAATATATCTATATCAATACCTGACCAAGTACCTTCACTATCTTTATGACTATAAGGTGGGTACTCCCTAACGCCAACTTTTAATTCACACGCGGACACTGCGTGTATAAATAAAATCAAAATACATAACAAAAGCTTTAACACTTAATTTACCAACTAAACTGAATATTTAATAAGTATAGAAGAGATGACTTATTTTCCAGACATAATCTCTATTACATATGGTATTAATTTAATTTGTAGGCACAATGTAAAAGTTCTTAAATTAACAATAATTTCCAACAAGGAAAAAAAATGCAACGGAACCTTATAACAACAGCAGTTTTAACTGCGTTATTATCCTTAACAGCATGTAATTCAAATAATACGACCCAAGAGTTGAAGCCAGTTAAAACTAATGCCGTCAACATTGAATATAAAAAATTTGTACTTAAAAATGGACTTGAAGTTGTTTTTCATATTGACCGCTCAGATCCTGTAGTTGCAGTGGCTTTAACATCTCATGTAGGTTCTGCTCGTGAAATACCTGGGAGAACTGGCTTTGCACACTTATTTGAACATTTGTTATTTTTGGAATCTGAAAATTTAGGCAAAGGCGGTTTAGATAAAATGAGCGCGCGTATTGGTGGCTCAGGAGCAAATGGCTCAACAAGCCGTGATCGCACAAACTATTTTCAAACAGTCCCCAATGATGCATTAGAAAAAATGATTTGGGCGGAAGCTGACAAACTCGGTTTTTTCATTAATACAGTAACAGAACAAGTATTAGCGAAAGAAAAGCAAGTCGTTAAAAACGAAAAACGTCAAAGTAACGATAACCGACCATATGGTCATACACAATATGTAATAGACAAAAACCTATACCCAAAAGGTCATCCATATAGTTGGCAAGTAATCGGTTCATTAACTGATTTACAAAGTGCGACATTACAAGATGTTAAAGATTTTTATAATAAATGGTATGTGCCTAATAATGTTACCTTAGTTGTATCGGGTGATTTTGATGAAAAACAAGCAACTGCTTGGATCCATAAATATTTTGATGACATTAAACCTGGTAAAGAAGTTAAAAATCAACTAAAGACCAAAATAACCTTAGCACAGACTAAAAAGCTCTACCATGAAGATAACTTTGCCAAGCTTCCTGAGCTCACAGTAACTTGGCCTACAATTGAGCAATATCATACAGACAGCTATGCGTTGGATATTTTAACTCAGCTATTAACAGAAGGTAAAAAAGCCCCTTTAAACAAGAAATTAATTGATGACCTTAAAATCACATCAAATATAAACATGTACCATTACCAGTCTGAACTTGCAGGACAAATGATGCTAAAAGTACGTGCATTTGAAAAAACAGATTTAGATCATGTTGCCAGAGCTTTAAAGAAAGCATTTCGAGACTTTGAAAATGATGGCTTTAGCAAAAATGATTTAGCTAGGATCAAAGCGGGTCTAGAAACTGAGTTTTACAGTGGTTTATCAAGTGTATTAGGTAAAGGTTTTCAATTAGCCCAATATAATATTTTCACTGAAAATCCAGGCTATATAAACCAAGATGCAATAAATATATCCAAAGTCACTGAAGATGATATTTGGCGAGTTTACAAACACTATATTAAAGATAAATCTTTTATAGCGACAAGTTTTGTACCAAAAGGGCAAAAGGATTTAGCTTTACAAGATTCTATAAAAGCCGATATTGTCGAAGAGCAAATAGTTAAAGGTGCTGAACAAACCTTTGATGCATCAAAGCAATCCACATATTCTAAAACGCCTTCTAGCTTTGATCGCAGCCAAGAGCCTAAATATGGCAAATCTCCTATCATTTCGGTACCAGATGTTTGGCAAAATAAGTTAATTAATGGCATTCATGTATTAGGTATTAAAAATTCTGAAGTTCCATTAGTTGAATTTAATCTCGATATTTCTGGCGGTATGTTGTTTGACTCTCTCGATCAAACAGGTGTTGCCAATCTTGTTGGAAAAATGTTAAATCGTGGAACAAAAGATAAAACGCCACAACAACTAGAAGAAGCAATAAAAAATTTAGGCGCAAGTATTGATGTTTATACTACTAAAGAAAAAATATCATTCAACGTAAAGACCTTGTCACGTAATTACCAAGCTACCTTAGACCTCATGACTGAAATGTTATTACACCCTAGATGGGACAAAAATGAGTTTAGTTTAGCTAAAAAGGAGGTTGTTAGCCAAATCAAACAGCAACGAATGAATCCGAGCATGCTTGCTAATATTCAAATGGATAAACTTTTATATGGCCAAGATAATATCTTGGCGCATAATTTATTTGGTACAACTGAGTCGGTTAAAAATATTTCACTAGCTGATTTAAAATCTTTTTATAAAAATAATTTATCGCCTAATTTAAGTCGTTTTCATATCGTGGGCGATATTGAAAAATCAGCTGTACTTAAATCTTTAGCGCCACTAGCAAAAGCTTGGCCTAAAAAATACTTAAGTTTACCTAAGTTAGCTGATACAAAAATACCTAGCCATGCTCAGCTATATTTTTATGATGTACCTAATTCTAAGCAGTCTCAACTGAGGATTGGCTATCCATCTATTAATGCAACGAATAAAAATTATTACGCAGCATCGGTAATGAATTACAAATTAGGAGGCGGTAGTTTTGCATCAAAACTCACACAAGAGTTGCGTGAATCAAAAGGTTATACTTATGGCATACGCTCTAGATTTTATGCTTCACCTGTTTCAGGTAAATTCATGATAAGCTCGGGTGTGCGCAGCAATGTCACTCTTGAAGCTGTTTCTCTCATTAAAGATATAGTCTCTTCTTATCAAATTGATTTTAGTGAAAAAGACCTAGCAACAACAAAGAGTTACTTCTTAAAAAGTAACGCTCGTAAATTTGAAACTTTTAATGCCAAATTATCCGTTTTAAGAGATATGAGTGAATATAACTTACCTAAAAGCTATGTATTAAAACGAGCTAATATGGTTGAGAACTTATCACTAAATAATGTAAAGGCTCTGGCATCTGATTACTTACACCCTGATAAAATGATTTATTTAGTGGTAGGTGATGCTAAAACACAATTTGATCGCTTAAAAGGTCTTGCCTTAGGGGAGGTAATTCTACTAAATCCATAAATTATAACTTCTTTAGACCTTAAAATAGAGTTAGCAATGTATTTAAAGGTCTAATACCTACTTTGTAGTCTTCACTAGTTCATAACAAAAGATGAACTTCTCAAAATTAGTGTTATTATTTTAATACTAGCTATTAGATTAGATTGTTAATTTAAGAGGTAAAGGTCAAATGGACATAAGTCATATCAAGTATTGTTTTTTCCTTTATTTCTGTACTTTAATTTATAGTGCGAATACGCCCGCTAAAGAAACGTCCCTTCATTTTTTAACTGAACATTTGCCACCATATCAATATACCTATAAACAAAAAGTAGTTGCAGGTTTTAGTGTTGAGCTAGTCCAAAAGGCATTAAAACTGACTGGTTTTAATGCCAAGTTTAGCGTATATCCTTGGTCTAGAGCCTTTAAATACGCACAAACACAACCCAATACATTTATTTTTGTGATTATTCGAAGTAAGGAAAGGGAACCCCTTTTTAAATGGGTTAGTCATATTGTAGATTATCGATATTATTTATTTGGCTTATCTAATAGAAATGACATAACAGCTCATTCTTTGCAGGATGCAAAAAAATATAAATTAATCGCGACACGTGAAGGGTATGATGCCCAATTTTTACTTGCCAATAATTTCAAACTTAATAAAAACCTTATGTTGTCCAGCTCTGAGCAAGACAAATGGAATATGCTATTAAAAGGTAGAGCAGATCTAGTTATGTCAAACGACTGGGTCGCTGCTGAGCATTTAGAGACTTATGGTATAGTCCAACATAGGCTCAATATTTTATCGCAAATTAAAGAAGCCAAAACTGAAGGGTACCTTGCTGCCAGTTTAAACACCCCTGATGAAACAATTAACCAACTTCGTAGGGCTATTAATCAACTAAAAGAAAATGGTGAATATGACAAATTAATTACAAAATACACATCAGAGTTCTTTATCCCAAAAAGAAGCAATAATTAATATCAAATCGGAAAAGAGACCTTAAAAGTACAGCCTTCACCCTCATTACTCTCACAAGTTATATCACCACATAACGCTTGCGTTACTAAATTATAAACAATGTACATACCTAATCCACTGCCCCCAGAACCTCTTTGTGTGGTAAAAAAGGGCTCAAATATCATAGTAGAAATATCCTCTGTCATGCCTTTCCCATCATCTGAAAAAGTTAAATATAATTGCTTTTCTCGACATTGAATATCTAATACAATTTTACCGGTTTGTCCTTCAACAGTAGCATGCAATAATGAATTAGTTATTAGGCTAGTGAGAATTTGCGATAAAATTCCCGGATCAGTCTCGACTGACACCTTGTCATCACCAGTAACTTCAATTTCAAATCCCGTCCTTTCTATTTGTGAATGAAGCGTTGTTATTAAATTTTTAAAATACTCCATCAAGTTAAAAGCATTTACTAATTGTGCTTTTGTATCCACTGAAATTAATTTAAAATTCTCAACTAATTCTGATGCTCTTTCTAAATTCGAAGCTATTATCTCAGAAGACTGGTTTGATGCGTTTATATATTGGCTAAAGCCAGTTTTAGTTAAGCCTGAGCCTAGAAAAGCACCATTAAATTTACTTGTTTCATCCTGCAAATGAGAAATTGCCGTAATGCAAATACCTATAGGTGTATTTAATTCATGGGCTACACCACCAACTAGGCGACCAAGAGAAGCCATTTTTTCAGACTCGACAAGTTGATTTTGTGTTTCCATCAAATTATCTAATGACTGCTGTAATTTTTCTGTACGTTCTTTAACTAAATCTTCGAGGTGCTCTTTGTGCTCTCTTAGCTCTTCTTCTGCTTTTTTCTTTATTTTATAGGCATTATCTAATCTGAGTTTTTCTTCATAAAGCTCAAGAAATACACCCACCTTACTTTTTACAATTTCATCATTAATAGGCTTAACTAAATAGTCAACAGCACCGCTTGCATAGCCTTTAAACTCAAACATTTCATCTCTAGCAAAAGCGGTGATAAATATGACTGGGATATGACACGTTTTTGGATGGTCTAAAATTAATGACGCTGTTTCAAAGCCATCCATACCTGGCATTTGAACATCCATCAATATAAGAAAAAAATCATGCCTATGCGCAACAGCTAAGGCTTGCTGTCCCGACATCGCTTTCACAAATTCTAAATCTAAGGACTCTAAGGTTCGTTCATATACACGATGATTACTAGGCTCATCGTCAACGATTAAAATTTTGGGCCTGTTATTATTCATGTATTACCCGATTAAATTCTAATTGTTTCAAAAAAAGACCTATTTGGCTTAAGGGGATAATATGATCTATATCTGTATTATTTATAGCTGCTTTTGGCATAAAATCAACCTCTGCCGTACTTGGGTCTTGTACTACAGTTAAACCGCCATACTCTTTAACTACACTAAGGCCACCACTACCATCACTATTAGCGCCGGTTAGTATCATACCTATTAATTTAGATTGATAACTTTTAGCAGCTGATTCAAATAAAACGTCAATGGAAGGTATTGAATAACAAATTGGCAGATCCACACTTAAACTAAATGTCTTATCTCGCTCAATTAATAAGTGATATCCCGCTGGAGCAATATAAATATGACTTGGTAGAATGACCTCTAAAGATTGCGGTTCTTTTACTTTTAGCTCAGATAAATTATTTAAATACTCTGCAAGAAAGTTATTATGATCATTTAACCTATGCTGCACAATTATAATAGCCAAAGGATAAGCCTTAGGTAGCTCACGTACAATCTGAGACAAGGCATGTAGACCACCAGCAGATACACCTATCACCAAAGCCTCATACATAAGCACTTCGCCTATAAATACGTTCAGGATATTGATATTTATCAAAAGAATCTTTTACAGTTGAAAAGTCTAACGATTCTTTGTCTCCTAAGATTAAAAAACCACGATGAATTAAACTTTGTTCAAATAAGTTTAATACCCTGTTTTGTAAATTTTGATCAAAATATATCAAAACATTGCGGCACATCACTAAGTGCATTTGTGCAAATACCTGATCTTTTATTAAATTATGATTTGCAAATGTAATATGTTCCTTTAATGATTCTGTTAGTTTTGCGCATTCATATTTAGCCTGATAATAATCGGCAAATGACTTGGTTCCTCCTGAATTTAAATAATTCTCTGTGAATAGTTTAATTTTCCCCGCTGGATAAATACCTTTAGCTGCTATTTCTAAAGAGTGATTATTAAAGTCTGTGGCGTAAATTTGAGTCCTTTTTAACAAGCCTTCTTCTTTTAACATAATCGCCATCGAATATACTTCTTCACCTGTCGCACAGCCAGCATGCCAAATATTAACTCGTGAATAGGTTTTTAATTGCGTAAATACTGACTCTCTAATTTTTTTAAAAACAAAAGGATCTCTAAACATCTCAGTCACTGTGATAGACATATCTTTTAAGAATAAATTAAAAAAACTGGGGTCATGCATTATTTTAGGGATCATGTCTGATACGCTATTTAACTCTGACAATTGAACGCGATTTAGTACCCTTCGCTCTAATGATGCGCGAGCATAGTGCCTAAAGTCATAACCATAACGAAATAATATCGCTTCTAACAACATATTAACTTCAAATTCTAAAGAATAAGCTTTATTCAATTTACTTTCCTTAGTTAACACCGTTTAAATAACCAAATTCTCATAATCGACAATAATTTATCGAAGTCTATTGGTTTAGTAATGTATTCAGAAGCGCCTGCTTGTAAGCATTTTTCTCTGTCTTCAGGCATTGTTTTAGCTGTTAAAGCTATGATAGGTAAATTTTTAAATTTTGGGATTTTTCTTATATTTTCAGTTGCTTCATTACCATCCATAACAGGCATCATGATATCCATCAAAACCAATTCAAATTTATCATCTTGCTCAAGGATCTCTAGGGCATCTTTACCATTATTCGCCATTTCAACATCAAAACCCACTTCTATTAATTTTTTAGAAAGCGCGTAGCTATTTCTCATATCATCATCAACTAATAGTAACTTCCTATCTTTGAGCATGGCGTCTTCATTATGCAACAATCGTATTTTATCTTTACTATCTATTTGCTTAGACTCAATATTGTGCATAAACAAAGAAACATCATCCAATAACCTTTCAGCGGATCCCACCCCTTTAATAACAATTGTTGAAGAATATTTTTGTAATGCCTTTTGTTCATCATCACTTATTTCTTTACCTGTATAAATGATAAAGGGAGGTAATACTGAATTAGTATCTTCACTAACCTTTTCTAGCACTTCAAAACCAGTCATATCTGGCAAGCCTAAATCTAAAATAACACAATCATAATCACGGCTTAAAATTTCGCCACACCCCGCTTCCCCAGTTGCAACACTGGTTATTTTTATACCGCTGTTTTCTAATAAGTTTGTTGTTGCTTTTCGATTACCTTGATCGTCCTCTATCACTAAAATAGTTTTAACTTCACTGCAACTGATATCAGAAATATTAATAAGCACATCGTGTAGTTGATTTTCTGATACAGGCTTAATTAATAAACCAATAGCGCCTTGTTGTAACACTTCAGCTTTTTCTTTGCTATGCCCTGAGATGATTTCTACAGGTATATGACGAGTGCGAAAACTATATTTAAGTTGCTCTAATACCTGCATTCCATCTATATCAGGAAGTTTTAAATCTAGTAAAATCCCCTTTGGCAGATATTGCTGCGCTAAATAAATTCCACTTCTACCATCACCAGCAACTAAGCACTTATAACCTTGCTCTGTTACATAATCTCGTAATATTTTTGCGAACATTTCATCATCATCAATAATTAAAATTGACATATCTTCACTCTGGATATTATCTCTATCGTCTCCGATAAATTGTGCTGAATATTGTGCTGCAGGTTTTTTATCTGCTTTAATATTCACTTCTTCCATGATCTTTTCTTTTTTAGGAGGTATTATTTCTATTGGATCAGTGCTTTCATTTAAACTTTCATCAAGTGCGCTTTTAGTCAGTTCATAGGGTAAATACAAGGTAAAACAACTCCCTTCACCTTGTTTACTTTGCAATTGAATTTCCCCCCCTAGCAGCCTAGTTAGTTCTCTTGCTATCGTTAAACCAAGTCCCGTACCACCAAACTTGCGACTCGTTGAGCCATCTTCTTGTTGAAATGCCTCAAATATCTCTTGAATTTTATGGCTAGAAATCCCTATTCCGGTATCAATAATTGAAAGGCCGATTGCACGTTCGGCACTTAAATCACTATGAACAAACCGTGTATCAGATTTAGCTAAATCTATACGAAGCGTAACAGAGCCTTGCTCTGTAAACTTCATCGCATTCGATAATAAGTTTCGTAAAATTTGTTCAACTCTTTGTCTATCACTGATAATTATTTTAGGTACATCATCACCAAGTTCTGTATTGAAATCTATCGACCTATGATTTGCTATCGGGTTGAACATATTTTGCAGGTTATTGATCAAAGTCTTAATATTAAGATCTTCTATATGAACACTTAATTTACCTGCCTCAACTTTTGACAAGTCCAAAATATCGTTAATTAAAGATAATAAACTATTACCGCCATCATAAATAATTTTGGCATCTTCTACTTCTGAGAGGTTTAAGTTACCTTTTTTATTATCTGCAAGCCCTTTAGATAGTAATAGTAAGCTATTTAAGGGAGTTCTTAACTCATGACTCATATTTGCTAAAAATTCCGATTTATACTTACTTGCTAAAGTTAATTCTTTTGCTTGTACTGTTAATTCCTTTTGCGATATCTCAATTTCATCTTTTTGTTTTTGTAATGATACTTGTTTTTGTGCTAATTCATCATTTGAAACTCTTAGCTCTTCACTTTGCTGCTTTAACTCTTCTTCTGACACTTTGAGCAATTGTGTTTGTACCTGTAAACTTTCATTAGTACTTTTTAGTTCTTCTTGCTGTGTTTTTAATTTTTCAGCTTGCGCTTGAGTCTCTCTTAACAGGTTCTGAGTCATTTCTTGATTTTTAATGCTATTGATGACAACACCTAAAGTCTGCATCACTTCATGCAGCATCTCTTGATGTAATTGGGTGTATTCGTTAAAGGAAGCGAGCTCAATAACCCCCATGACTTCATTCTCAAATATAATCGGCTCTACCAATATATTTAGGGGAACTTGCTCACCTAATCCTGAATTTATTTGAATATAATCGCTAGGTGCTTGGGTTAACAAAATTGACTTCTTTTCTTTAGCGCACTGCCCCACTAAACCCTCCCCAATGGCTATTTTTTCAGTCACATTCTTTCTTTGCTTAAAAGCATAACTACCCACCAGTATTAACACCTCTGCTGATAACTTAGGTTTATCGATTTTATATATATTACGGATTTTCTCACTGATATAGAAAACACCATGTCCAGAGCCAGTCATAGTTGCTAGTGATGAAATGATACTATCCGCTAATGGTCCTAACTTAGTAGCTCCTTGTGTGAGCTCAGTAATACTGGCTATCTGAGACTTAAGCTCACTTTGATGTGCTAAATCATAATTTGTTTTTTGTAAATTTTTTTCATATTCTTTTTCTTTTGTAATATCCCGAATAAATCCAGTAAACACAGTGGAATCGACTTGTTTTACTTCACCTATACGCAGGAATATAGGAAATTGAGAATCCCCTTTTTTTAACGCCAGAAATTCACTACCTGAACCTATCGATTTTTTAATGTCAGACACTAAGTTTCTGTTTAAATAATGACCTTGATCCGCATTTAAGGTTGCGGGTATTAGCATATTTATCTTTAGGTCTAACAGCTCTTCTTCTGAATATTGAAACAACCTAGATGCTGCTTGATTACATGATAAAATATCACCTTTTTCATTTATTGATAAAATACCATCTTCAGCGGTATCTAAAATTCCCGTTGTTAAGGCATTGCTTCGCTTAAGTGATGCTTGTGTAGAAAATATTTGTAGCTTCATCTCCCTTAAAGCGACGCCCAGTCTATCAAAGTCACTCATAGGTTCTATTTCTATACTTTCATCGCCTAAGGTAATCGCATTTGCTTGGTCTGCTGTTTTATTTAAAGTTACAATTAAATGATTGACTGAATGTGATAAAACCCCCACTTCATCTGAACCAATTTTTTGTATTTTTTTATCTATTTTTCCTTTTGCTATTTCTTTTGTTAGGTGAGTTAATTCTAAAATAGGCCTTGTGATGAATTTGGTAATAAAATAAGAAATAAACAAACCACATATAATGGCAATCAAACTTAGTATGATTAAGTTCTGTAATGCGGTTTTTTCATGCGCTTGTGCTCTTAATAAAGACACGGCTGTAAATTGAGATATTTCTTTTAATAAATTTTTAATAGTACCATCAAGTTGATCTTCTTCTTCTTCAATTAACATTATTGCGTGATAGATACTGGCATAATCTAGTTGATTTAATTGAATTTCTGATACCAATTCAAGCGCGTGTTTTTCATAGTTTTTATGTGCTTCATCTATTTTTATTAATGCATCAAGTACAAAATTTAGCTCTTTAGCATCTTCATAAGATTCAACTATGCTAATATCTGTTTTCACTTGCTTTCTAGTATCAATAAGCGCTTGATTTACTTGTTGTGATCGACTATTGAATTTTTTGATTACGAGATCAAAATCTGATTTAATTTTTTTATTTTCATTAGCGTTAAAGTCAAGATCTTGTATGATTCTTAATGCCCGCTCTAAATATATTGCTTGTTTTAATTGATGTATTTCTATATTGGTAACAGATACAAGTAAAGGCATATCTAATTGGGTGATTTCCTCTATTTCGATGCCAATAAGGCTCATTTGTTTAATAGCATAAAAACTCACTATAGCCATAAAAAAAATATTGATAAGCGCAGCACCGAATAGCTTTTGTAAGATAGATAATTTAACAATTTCATTGTTATTACTATTCATTTACGAAACCTTAAAACCACTAAGTTTTGATAACAATTTAAGAGAAGTTTGGTTAAATATAGTGAAGCATAAGAATCACTTAAACCATATATTATTTTGATGTCATACAAGCATAGTTAATAAATGTAAAACTGTGAATTTTTGAGCCTTTGTTAACTTTACATAACTAATCACTCTGTTCCTAATTCAAACTTGAAGCCATTCATTTTCACCCTATACTTAAGAAAGTTCTGTATTTTTCAAAATATCTAATTTAAGGGTTTTATGAATAAGTTAACATTAAATATTCCTTACATTTGGGCCGTTTTTTTGTGAGTGATAGCTTACCTAAAATACTGATTGTAGATGACGAACCAAGTAATCATCGTGTATATGAAAGAACATTAGAGTCTTTAAATTTAGAATTTGTACATGTTTTGAGTGGCCCTCAAGCATTAGCAATGGCACATAAACATACTTTTTTTTTAATTTTGATGGATGTTCAAATGCCTGGTATGGATGGTTTTGAAACTGCATCTTTAATATTAGATCATCCCAAAACAACTCATATCCCTATTATTTTTATTACAGCATATGCCCGTGATGAAGTATTTGAATTTAAAGGCTATGCTACTGGTGCAGTGGATTATTTAGTAAAACCGATTAATGATGAAATTGTTTTAGGGAAAGTGAGAGTTTTTCTTGATTTGCATAAAGATAAAAACAATCTAGATGAAGAATGCCAATTTCGAAAAAAAATAGAAAAAGAGCTGAGAGTTGATAAATCTCAACTGGAAGATATTGTTACAAAAAGATCAGTAGAATTACAAAACTCTATAGAAAACTTAGTCCAAGCTCAAACTCAATTAGTTGAATCCGAAAAAATGGCATCGTTAGGCAGATTAGTTGCAGGCATTGCCCACGAACTAAATACCCCAATAGGTGTCTGCATTACGGCTTCATCATTTTTAAGTGAGTCTATGGAGGCATTAATTAAGGCCTATAAAAATGGTCAGATGAAAAAAGCTGATTTAAATAACTTTATTTCAAAAGCACCTGAATCAACACAAATTATTCTATCTAATTTAAACCGCGCCTCAGATCTCATCAATAACTTTAAACTTGTTGCTGTGGATATTTCTAGTGATATGGTAAGAGAGTTTAATTTATATGATTATATTTCTAAAATAGTTCACAGTTTGCATCCCGAAACACGTCAAGGAAATCATGAAATTACAATTGAGGGCCACCATGCCTTAATGGTTGAAACCTATCCCGGTACTATCTCCCAAATAATTACAAATCTAGTGATGAACTCTCTGATCCATGGATTTAATAAAGCAAAAAATGGCAATATTCTTATCAAATTGAGCAGCTATGAAGATCGCATCGGACTAAATTATAGTGATAATGGCAGTGGAATGGACTCAGAGGTCAAAAGTAAAATTTTTGAACCCTTTTATACAACACGTAGAGGGTCTGGCGGTAGTGGTTTAGGTATGTTTATATTGCATAATCTAGTTACCCAAACATTGTCTGGAGATATAACCTGTCATAGTAAACAAGGCGAAGGTACTCATTTTAATATTTCATTCCCCAAAAAAATGATTCTCAATATAAAAAATCAAGCCCATTAGTTTTACTATTCTATACTGCTACCCAAAATACCAATTCCGATAAATAAGCTAAAACTTATTTTTTGTGCTGAAATAGCCAAATACGCATAATCGACATTAAATCATCAAAATCAACTGGTTTTGTTATATATTCTGATGCCCCAGATTTCAGACATTTTTCTCTATCTTCTGGCATTGTCTTAGCTGTTAACGCAATAATTGGAATATTTTTATATTTTGGCATTTTACGTATTAATTGCGTGGCTTCATTTCCATCCATAACAGGCATCATAGTATCCATTAACACAAGTTCGAAAGAACTATCCTTTTCTAATATATCAACGGCTTCCTGCCCATTTGTTGCCATTTCAACATCAACACCCACTTCAAATAAGCTTTTTGATAAGGCATAAGAATTCCTCATATCATCATCGACTAATAATACTTTACGGCCTTTTATGAGTTCATCTTCATCATGTAATATATTTACGGCTTCATTTTCATTTATATGATGTAAAAATAATGAGACATCATCTAATAGCCTTTCTGCAGATCCAACTCCTTTTATAACAATTGAAGACGAATATATATCTAACTGTTTTTGCTCTTGCTCACTGATCTCTCTACCTGTATAGATAATAATAGGTGGTAAATTTTGAATATCTGACTGATTTATTTTTTCAAGTACCTCAAAGCCTGACATATCAGGTAACCCTAAATCTAAGATAATACAATCATATTTATTTTTTTTAATTTCTTCATACCCTAAAATCCCTGTACCAACATTTTTAATGCGAATATTTTTACTGTTTAGTAATTGAGTCGTTGCCTTTTGATTTACTTCATCATCATCAATTATTAATATATCGCTTATATTTTTATTACCTAATTGGGTTATATTGCTTAAGGCTTCAATTAGTTGCTGTTCTTCTACTGGCTTAGATAAAAATCCTATGGCACCTTGTTGTAATGTTTTTTGTTTTGCATCACTATGCCCCGATATAATTTCAACAGGTATATGCCTTGTTTTTAAACTAAATTTTAATTGCTCTAACACTTTATACCCATCAATATCAGGTAAAGTAATATCTAGAATAATGCCTTTAGGTTGGTATTCTTTAGCTAAATAAATACCAGCTCGTCCATCACCAGCTACAATGCATTTATAACCTTTTCTTTGTGCTAAATCCCTTAAGATTTTAGAAAAATTCTCATCATCATCTATTATAAGTAAAACATTGTCTGACTCATGGATATTACGTCTATCATCGTCAATGAAAACGGATTCTTGCTTTGTTCCATCCGTCTCTTTAGCTATATGAGTCATATTTCTTTCATATTCTGATTGTTTTATGTCTTCTTGATGTTCAATAAGATTAGAACCCAGCGGCAAATAGAGTGCAAAAGTACTACCACTGCCTAAATCACTTTTAAGTTGAATTTCTCCAGATAAAAGGCGGGTTAGCTCTCTCGCAATTGTAAGACCCAATCCCGTGCCACCATATTTTCGACTAGTAGTACCATCTTCTTGTTGAAATGCTTCAAATATTGCCTGTTGTTTATCTAATGGAATACCTATACCTGTATCCGTTACTGAAAATGAGATTGTTGAGTCATGATTTAATTTACTGTGACTGAATATGATATCTTTATTTGGTTTATCTACGGTTAGATTAACTTTACCTTGTTGCGTAAACTTCATTGCATTTGATAATAAATTTCTGAGAATTTGCTCTAACCTTAAACCGTCTGATATAAAATGTGTTTCAATATTTTTTGAAATATCGATCTTAAATTCTAGCCCTCTATCTGCAGCAATAGGTTCAAACATTTTTAATAAGTTACGTTTTATTATTTTTAACGAAATCTTTTCATGATGGATTGTTAATTTTCCAGCCTCTACTTTAGATAAGTCCATAATATCATTGATTAACGATAGTAAATTGTTGCCCCCTTCGTAAATAACTTGTGCATCCTCTACTTGAACAGGATCTAAATTCCCTTTTTTATTATTAGATAAACCTTTTGCTAATAACAATAAGCTATTTAATGGCGTTCTTAATTCATGTGACATATTAGCTAAAAATTCAGATTTATATTTACTCGCAATTGCAAGCTCTTTAGCCTTAAGTTCAATTTCTTCATTTTTAATTTCAATATCTTTTTGTTTTGTTTCTAATATTTCACTTTTTTCTTCTAGATCTTTATTAGCAAGTTGTAATTCTTTTGATTGAATATTTAACGCTTTTGCTTTTTCTTTTAATTCCTCATTAGCAGAGCGTAGTTCTTCAGATTGACTTTGCAGTTCTTCGGTTTGACTTTGAGATCTCTGTAGTAAATTTTCTATTCGTTGTCGGCTTACTAAACTACTAATCGCAATGCCTAAATTTGACATAGCTTGTTTGAGAAACTCGATTTCATGTTCTGTAAATTTAGTAAAACTTGCTACTTCTATAACGCCTATGCATTTATTTTCAAATGTAATAGGCAATACTATGATATTTTCTGGTTTTTGCTCACCCAACCCTGAAGATATTTGAATATAGTCATCAGGAACATTCGTCAAAATAATCACTTGTTGCTCTAGAGCACATTGACCAACTAATCCTTCTCCTAAAGAAAATGCATTTGAAATATTTTTACGTTCTGTATATGCATAACTCGCCTGTAATTTGAATTGCTCTTCTTTTTTATCCTTATCATTTTCTAACAAATAAAATACACCATAACCAGCTTTTAAAATATGTGAAATCTCATTAATTATCACCTGAGCTAGCTGGCGTTTTTCTTTAGCTTCTTGTGACAACTTATTAATTTTAACAACTTGAGTTTTCATCCAATTTTGAGATTCAACTTGTGAGTTTCTATCTGTAACTTGCTGCATCATATGAGATAAAGCTATGCCTAACTCATCTGTTTTAGAACGAGGCGTAATCTGACTGGTATAATCACCAGTTGCAAATTTATTTGCTTGTTTCACCATGTCTCTAAAGTTTTGCTGCATTTTATTTAATGCCAAACCTAAAACATCTTCATCAGATGCAAGGTTTATATCACTGGTCAAATCACCTTGAGATGTTTTCTCTGCCATTTTAACTTTGATTTTTAAAGCCGATATCATTTCTTGTAAAGCAGCATAAATGCCTGTTTGGTTAGTATTTAAACCATCTACTTTAATATTGATATCTCCTTTAGCTACTTTATTCGCTAAACCTTCTATTATATGAGGTTCGCCACCGACTGCTTTTAATATTGTGTTTGTAATCCAATAGCTAATAATCCCCCCAATCACAACTGAAAGTGTAGCCAAAATAATTATCAGAATATTAATTGTGTTGAGTGTGTCAAATAAACGGGATAAGGATTCTTCTGCATCTTTTTGCTCATCTAAAGCAGATGAGTCAACTATTTTTTCTAGACGATCAATCACATCATGCTCAAGTGTATCAATAATTTTTAATGCTTTTGCACGATCTTCAGGGTGATATCGTCTAAATACAGCGTCTGCTGTTCGATTGATATCTGTATATAAACGATTAATCGTAATTAAATCTCTTATTTCTGTTGGTTTTTTTTCTAGTGGTTCTAATAAACTAAAATACCGAGCAAAATCTTCTGAGTTTGCTCGATATTCTTCTTCTTCATCTGATTCTCCGCCTACATATTCACTCAAAGAACCCAGCATATCCCCTGCTTCATCCACCAGTTCTAGATAATATCTTACACCAGGTAAATCATCTGTTATCGCTTCTTCAAGGCTTGAAGTGTTTAATGCTTCTTGAAATTCTTGCTCTTTTAATGCATCAAGCAATGTTTCTAATTCTTCACCTTGTTTGTGCTCTAAATCATCTACGAGTTGCTTTGCCCAAATTTCATCTTCGGGATGATATTTATTAAATACTTCTTCATTGATCGTTTTTACATAATCTGATACTAAACCTTCAATCAGATTCATTTTGTCTATATCTGATTGTCTATTAGACTCAAGTGGTTTTAGTTGTGAAAAGAAGCCTAAGAATTCTTGATAATTTGCATTAAACTCTTCAACTTCGTCTAGTTCACCCGTGGTGTACTCCATTACATTACTATGCATATCCCCTATTTCATCTAGTACTTGTAAATAAAGAATAACCGCTGGAACATCATCGATTTGTATATTTTGAGTATCGGATTGAACCGAAGCATTGAGAACATACACCGTAGAACCCATAGCAATAAGGAAAAATAAAATAACAGAAAATGCAAAGCCTATTTTTTTACCTATTGTAAAGTTCACAGTTTTAACCTTTATCTTATAAATCTCTTTAATAGGTTAGTTCAACTTAACTAAGGCGTCTAAATAACATAGATAATTCTCTTTCATAAATAAGTACATAAATCATCATTCATCTAAAAATACTTTGTATTTTAAAAATAACAATTTGATTGATAAAAATCGTAGATCAACCTATTTTACTTTGCTCTCTCTTATGACCCTAAGGTTAATGTTTTAAGACCCAATAGCAATATCCTTAATTTTATAAATGCCAATGTCATACAATTGAAGTCAAAAAGTCATATTTACAATGTAAATTATAAAAACCTAAATAAGGTACAACTTAAATTTATAGGATTTTTTATGTTTAAACATTTTATTAAAGCTTCAGCTTTCTCAGCAACTTTATTGACTTCTTTTGTATCACAAGCAGGCGTATTTACGTGTGATGCAATAGTGCAAAGTGTTGAGTTTTATGGCAATGGTTCATCTATTTTTGTAGAGTTAAAACATAAAGGTGGCTGGTATTTAGATGGCGCGACTATTTCTGCGGACAAGTCTGCGTTAGTAGTTGATGCGCTGGCCGCAAAACATGATGGTGGCGTGCATACGTTTGTACTGCACCATGAAGATACTGGCGATAAAAAGTGCAACGATAATGACGAAGGTGCAGGCAAGTTATTAGCGATTATAAAAAAGTAAGCCTCTGAAACAAAGGACCTTTTCAACTTGAAAGGGTTCTACTTATAATGATTATTAATTTTACATAGTTACAATCTTAAAAATATTTAGCACTATGTTGGACATTTAACTCAATAAAAATGGTATCCGAGATCATTGAACCACTTGAGCCCTGCTTACTTATTATCTAATAAATTAGACAAGTTTATTCAAAATTACACTCAAATAGAATAAATAAGTTTATCAGATTTCATCAAGAATATTTAAATCTCTAGGTCAAATATTTTCATTACTTAATAATGCATTTAAAGATAAATCCCAGTCTTTAAGAAACTTAGACTGCTATTTTAAACGAGAAGATGGTTCGTTATATATTATTTTCGTAACTTAAAATTGCTTCTAAATTATGTTAAATAAGCCCCTCCGTTAGAAGGGACTCGGCCACTCACCTAAGTGAGAAGACTGCTCGGTTGTAAGTTACTTTCGTAACTTTGAAATTAGTTTTAAACGCTGTTAAATAAGCCCCTCCGCTAGAAGGGACTTGGCCACTCACCTAAGTGAGAAGACTGCTCGGTTGTAAGTTACTTTCGTAACTTTAAAATTGGTTCTAAATTGGATTAAATAAGCCCCTTCGTTTGAAGGGGCTTGGCCGCTCACCTAAGTGAGAAGACTGCTCGGTTTTAAGCTACGTTACATAACTTTAAAATTGGTAAGTATATTGAACTGAAAATTCAGTCCCTTTCTCTTTACTTCGAACTAACACATTATTCGCTAAAATCTCTTGTTCTTCGTTCAACAAGTTTTTAAGCTTAAGTTTAATGCTCGAATTAAAATCCGGAAAGTAGCTATAGTTCAAATCAAGTGAATGGAATGGTTGTTCCATTGCATCTTGCTGCCCTTCTATTCCTGGTATAATAATTCTTTCGCCGAATACGTTATAGATCAGAGTTGCAGCATGATTGCCATTAGGCGCGTCATAGCCTAACTGCATATTTACAACATATTTTGAATGACCCGTTAAACGACGTTTAGTATTGGTAACTGCAGCAGATACACCTGCTTGATCAACAATATTTTGTCGATCTAGTTCCATTTCAGAGTCACTAACGGTTAAATTACCCGACATAAAAATATCTTGGCCAATACCTTCTAAGAAAGAAAAGTCTTTCAAGAATTCAAATTCAACGCCTGCAACATAACCTGTTTCAGCATTTGCAATTCGAACGAGAGGCGGACCATCTTGACCTGAAGACTGCACAGTCTCAATTGGATCTGTCATATCTTTATAGAACACACCTACTGAAAAGTTTTCCCCAGAATCAAAATAATTCTCGTATCTAAAATCGTAATTATTAATTGAAGTTGCGCGCAACCCTGGCGTACCACCTACAGGATATTCAGTTAATGGATCTATATAGTTTGATTTAGTTATCTCACGCAAATCAGGTCTCACTGTTGTTTGACCAAAACTAAAACGATATTGTGTTTCATCATCGTATAAATATGTTAGCGCTAATGCAGGATAAAAATCATCACTTTGAAATGCTAATTCTTTATAATCTTCATTAGTTGCATCACTTGCTAATACAATTTGTCCTGTGTATGGGTCTAAAGGTACAGATATTTGTCTGAAATCCTCCCAACGAACACCACCACTGATTCTAAATTTGTTATCGAAGAAAAAGTCAGCTTCTAAATAATAAGCATCAACTTTTTGAGCTGATAAATAATCATCACCATCTATAGTTGTATCGTTTAAGATACTACGTGTTAAAGTTGCATTTTGAATGACATCATCTGAGAGTACTTCGTTTAATTCACTACCAGTTAGATCGACGTCATTAAAAGCGCGAGTATTAATATCAAATCTACGGTTACTGGCTGATCGTTCTTTAGAAATATAATCAGCACCCGTTTTAATTTCGACTTCTAATGCATTAAATGAAATAGGAACAGTAAAGTTAAATCCATAATTCTCTACTTCATCATCTAATTGCTGAAAAGTATATCGTGCAGCTGTTGTAGAGTTTGAAAGCGCACCTTCATTAACAACGTCATAAATATCATCTTCATTATGATCCGTTACAATGAAGCGTGAACTCATATTACCTGGCGCATAACGATTAGAGCGACCAAGTGAATACTTCCAATCAAAGCCTGCATAGTTTAATTGCTCAAATGTATGCATACCTTTAAGTTGGTTTACAATTAACTCTCTTTCTTCATACTTTATATCATAAGAGCGAATACGGCGATTATCTGATTCATTTACATTCTCTGAGATACCACTTTTGTCTCTAATAGTATCAACAGTATCATGTAATATCATTGTGCTCATATCAATGCGATGATTCTTTTGCCACTCGATACCAAAGTTAAGCATACCCGACCATTTAACACTATGCTCTGTTGTATTAACATCATCATAGCCTTGTACCATAGCAGCACTATTTTCACCGAGTAAAAACTTTTCACCTTGATATTCTTTTCCAACAAAATACGAATTATCGTAACTAATAGATGATAAGAAACCATAACGCCAATCGCCTGATTCAGCGCTATTTCCTAGCGTAAAATTAACACTATGATCAGGGTCAATTGAAGTCGATTTTGGATCATAGTTTCGGTTTAAATCTGTGACTAATTGTCTACTATCTTCAGGTGATAAATCATCCAGTGACTGACCAGAGTCATAAACTGCTTTTATCGAAGCTGGCAGTTTACGTGTACCATCATCTAGACCCTGCCAATCATCGCTCCCACCTTTATACTCGATGCCATCATCTGAGTTATTAGTATTTGTACCTAAGGAGCCACTCATATTAAATACAAAATCACTTGGAATTGTTTTAATTCGAATATCTACATTACCACCACCAAATGATGCAGGCATTGAAGGTGAAAATGATTTTTGAACTGATAGACTTTCAATAATGTCAGCAGGGAATAAATCCAATGGAATAACTGAGCGAGTCGGATCTGGACTCGGTACAGCTGAGCTATTTAATTGCGTACTTGAGTATCGTTCACCCAAACCGCGTACATAAATAAATTTACCATCAACTAATGTTAAACCTGTTACACGTCGAAGTGCCGCTGCTGCATCACTATCACCGCTTCGTGAAATTTGTTCTGAGCCCATAATATCGGCAACAAAAGCTTGCTGCTTACGCTCTTCTAAAACTGCTGTCGCCGTGCCTTTTAATCGGCTTGCACTCACTACAACTTCTTCTAATACTGCTTCATCTTGTACTTCGGTAACTTCGTTAGCAAATGCAGTTCCAGCTAGTGATAATAAAACTGCTGAAGATATTGCTGATAACCCGAATTTAACTGATGTGTTTTTCATTTTTTGCCTCGACGAAATAAGCTAAATTAATTCACTTTAAGCATGCCAAGCTATTGCTAACTTGGCATAGTGTGGGTTTAGTCTTATTCCAGACCGACTGTCCAACCTGCAGTCCAATTGTTATCTTCAGATACTGCACCAATGTGGCTTGTTGTATCAAAGAAACCATCGATTGCTTTAACATCTGTTGCAACTGTTGCATCAGTAGTGAAAATACCATTCACTACATTTTCTTGGCTTTGTGCAACTTTATTACCTAATACGTTGCTCCACCAATCACTCAAGTTGAAATCTACATCTGAAGGGTTTTTAAAGTTTTCAGAACAGGCAATGACAGAGCTAACAAACTTAATAGTGCCATCTTGTGCATTTTTAACTGTTTCACTATGTGTTAAAACTGAATCTTTAGGAATACCTTCTAGCTCTAAACACTCACCCATACCTTGTGCACCCGTAACAACAATGTTGTACATTTGTGCACCAGTTCCTTCGCGGAAGTAAATGCCTTCGCCTTCATCTTCACCTTTAAAGTTATTACCAATAATCGTTACATTAGATAAAGTTGGATTAGAGCGTGGCGTCTTGTCTGGCGAATTACCATCATTGTCAGCTTCGATACCACGATTAGCATCAGAATTATCAGCTGCTTGTTTAACTAAAACATGCTGAAGTTTACCTTGGAAACCATTATCCCAGTCAATGCTGTCATCTTGAATGCTAGTTAAAACTAAGTATTTAGCTTGAACTGTACCGCCAAAGAACTCAACACCATCATCTGCATTTTGGTGAACTTGTAAATATTCAACCGTAGTACCAGCACCTACTCCACCAAATGTGATACCGTTTAATTCATTACCAGGTGCAATTTCATAACCGGCATTCATGACTCTTACATAACGTAAAGTACCTGAATTATCAGATGTGTCAGTACCACCAAATACAGCACTACTCTCAACACCTTCAACTTTTAAAGCACAATCAGAACCATCTGTAGGACATTTATTAGAAGGCGCATTACCTAAAATAACCATGCCGCCCCACTGGCCTGCAAATGTCTCTTCACCTAAAACATCTTGACTAGAAGTGAAGCTAATTGGGTTATCTTGTGTACCATTTGCAACAATTTTTGAATCACGGCTAATAACAAGATAGTCATCACCATTACGACCGTACACAGTTACACCAGGCTCTACTGTTAATGTTGCAGAGCTTTCTTTATCTCCACCTACAAAAACAGCACCATCTAATGCATATAAATTACCAGCAGTTAGAGTTAAATCAGCTGTAATTCGACCATTAATTTCACATGTTGTTGTTGAACCATCTATTGGTGTAATTGATTGTGTTCCTGCTGGACAACCTGCAACCTCTGCAGGTGCAGTTACTTCACCACCACCATAACCGAATGCCCAACCTTCACGCCAATCGTTTTGACCGTCAAATGCACCAATGTAATTTACTGAGTCGAAGAAAGAATCAACTGTGTTATTTACATCTTGACCTGCTTCTAATAATGGAGAGCCTGATAATGGTTCACCATTTACACCAATCATAGCTTTGTCATTAACACTGTTACCAGTTTGCGCTGTAAACCAAGGTTCTAAATCAAGTAAAATATTACCGTCTTGATCTTTAGGGTTTTTAAAGTTTTCGCCGTTAGTACACGCCATAACCGTATTTTCTATTTTTATAATACCGTTATTTGCATTAATAACTGTTTCACTCTCAGTTAATTCAGAATCTTCAGGAATACCTTCAATTTCTAAACATTCGCCCATTTCAGATGGACCTGAAATCACTGAGTTGTATAAATGTAAGCCTGTACCTTCACGTAAGTAGATACCTTCAGCTTCATCTTCACCTTTAAAATTATTTCCAACTACAGTTAAGTTTGAAATGATAGGTTGTGATTTAGGGTCCTTTGAAGGGTTGTTACCATCATTATCAGCTTCGATAGCGCGGTTAGCATCTGTAGAGTTTTTATCTTGTTCGATATAAACAAATTGCATTTTACCTTTGTAGCCATTATCCCAGTCAACATTGTCATCATCATTACTTGTTAACACTAAGTGCTTAACATTGACTGCACCGCCAAAGAATTCAACACCGTCATCAGAGTTATTATGCACTTGTAAGTAATCAACTGTTGTTTGTGAACCAACACCACCAAATGTCACACCATTTAATTCATCCCCTGGAGCAACTTCGTAACCGGCATTTTTTACAACAACATATTGTAAAGTACCAGAGTTATCTTCCCAGTTAGTGCCACCGAATACCGCACCAGCTTCAACACCTTCAACTTGAAGTGCACAATCGCCATCTGCAGGACATTTATTAGAAGGTGCATTACCTAATAAAACTACGCCGCCCCATTGGCCTGAAGCAGTTGTATCACCAACTACATCTTGCAAAGAAGTCATAATGATAGGGTCATTTTTAGTACCCGTTGCTTCAATCTTTGAACCACGGCTTACTACTAAGTAATCTTTACCGCTGTTACCAAATACGACTGCACCTGGGTTAACAGTTAATGTTGCACTTGATGCATTATCATCACCTACAAATACAGCACCATCTAACGCCCAAAATGCATCTGTTGTTAATTCAGTATCAGCTGTAATACGTCCTGTTAAAACTTGAACCGTTACATCTTTACCTAAAGCAGCAGATACAGTTGCTGACAAACTTGGGCTGTGCACACCAGCAAGTACTTTATCAGTTCCGCCTGTTGGTGGAATAGTTGGTGAAGGTGCTACAACAGTTTCACCTTCAACATTTAAATTAATATCACTACCACCACAACCTGCTAACGCTAAAGCACAAGTCAGCATACTTACTTTAAATAATTCAGGACCTTTCATTACCATCTCCACTAAGTTTTAATTCTTTAACTAAATTAATTAGTGCAATAAGGTAATTATTTCGTGTGACAGTTAGGTGACGGATTCTTAAAGATAAGATGACAGTTTTGTTTTATATTTATTAAAGTATGACAGAATTTTTAAATATTATGATATAAAATTTCCAATTCAAAAATTTTTCAGTTAGGCAAAAAAAAGATGTTTTTCAAAAAGTTACTAGGTTTTTCATATTATATAACAGATGCCTATTTAGCTATCAGTCTAGTAAAGTATGAATTAATGTCATTAAAAACTTTTAAAAATTGATAAGCGTGTTTATCTTTGCTTACCTGTCTATACAAACCATGTATCTATTTTTTATTCATCTTACATAATAATTATTGGTCTATTAAAATATCTCAGGTCTATAAACACAGAGTTTCTACATCATTTCTAATAATGCGATTTAATTCAAATCTGAGTAAATTGAGTATTTATTGAATTATTGAATGCTACAAGCATTAGGTTCTCTTACCATGATTGATTAAATAACCATTTGATATATACTTACCATATCAATTGATAAACTTGGAACGGTTTGATGAATCAAGCGAATGTATTCACACCTAGCCATAAACCTATGGGGTTTTGGGGAGAAGTCGGCTTTCCTGCTCGTGGCCCTAAATTACATCAAGCCTTACATGAAGGGTTTCCATTTGATGTCTATTCTAAGCTTGCTAAATTATCAGGTCTTGATAAATCAGATCTCGCAAGTGCAACAGTTATTGCCAGTGCCACATTACAAAGAAGAGCAAAATCTGGCAAGTTTAACCGCGATGAAAGCGACCGTCTTTATCGTTTTGCCGAAGTATTTAAAGCGGCTTTAGATTTATTTGAAGGTAATAATGACAGAGCATCTCTGTGGCTAAAAAGCCAAGTAAGAGGCCTTGGTAATAAACGCCCTGTCGATATGCTTGCAACCTCTGCAGAAACAGAAGCCGTATTAGATTTAATTGGCAGATTAGAACATGGTGTTTTTGCGTGATCATATTTCAACTTCACACTTCGCAAATACAAACTTAATATTAATATGATTACTGCGTATAGAATAGTAAAAACAAAATGGGCTAAGCATGCTTTTGATGGTGAAGGCGCTCGCCTATACGGAGGCCGTTGGAATAGCAAAGGCCAAGCTTGCGTATATCTAGCAAGTTCAGAATCTCTTGCGATCCTCGAAATATTAGTACATTTAGATAATTCCGATACTTTAGACAGCTATACCCTGTTTACTCTAGAAATTAATCCTGAAGATATTATGGAGTTAAACCATGAATTTTTACCTGAATGCTGGCAATCAGATCCAGCCCCTTCTGAAACAGCTGAAATTGGTGACGACTGGCTAAAATCAAATTCCAGTTTAGCACTTAAAATCCCTTCTACAATCGTCACCAGAGAAGCTAACTATTTAATCAATATAAAACATATTAACTTCTCCAAATTGCTATCATCTAAAGTAAAATTAGACTTTCAGTTTGATAATAGGCTTATCAAATGAATCCTCTGGTTATAAATAAGCTGTTTTCATTGCTTTAGCATTCATTTGCTCACGTTTTACAAATTTAAGCCATTGTGATGCGAGCTTTTTAGCTTTTTTATGCTTTTCTGCTTGTTCAAACGCTAAAATTGACGCATCAAAGTTCTCTAAATTATATTGCGCCATACCTAATGCAATATAAGTATTTGAGTCACCATTTTTGAGGCCTTTATCTAATGCTTCACGAGCAGAATCAGCTGCTTCTTCAAACATTTCATTATTCAAATACAGTTCGGCTAACCTTTGATCGTACTCACCCGTTTTCGTCAATTTTGATGCTTTATCAAAAAATGTAATCGCTTTTTTATCTTCTTTTGCTTGCATAAAAGATTCAGCAACAAAAGCCAAGTTCTTATTGGTATTTTCAATCAAACCGGTATCTAAACCTGACTTCATTGTTTCTGCCGCTTTAAAAGCTAAACCATTAAATAAATAAACTTGGGCTAAGTTACGAACATCAGGTTTTTTAGTGATAAAGCCTTGCTGTTTAGCCGCTTCTAATATTGCTAACTGTTTGGTTTCTTCTCCTAATTCACCATACATATTGCCCAATTGTAGCCAATATTCTGGTTTATTGAATAATTTAACCATTTTCTCCAAAACGTCAGCCACTTGTTGTGGTTTATTCAATGAATAAAATAAAGCACGCTGTAATACTAACCAATTTTCTTTGGGTATTTGTTGCTTGCCTTCGGCAAGTGAAATCGCTTGTGAGATACTGTCAAGTGACGCTTGATATTGCTTATCTTGGTATAAAGCTTGCGACTTTAATACATAATAAGCATCTGATTTAGGTTTTGAATTTACTTTATCCCAACGAGCTAAATAATTTGTCACTTTTTTATATTTGCCATCAGCCATAGCAAGTTGCGCTAGGCTAAATAAAGTCGATAGTTTTAAAGATTCCGGGATCGCTTCTTGAGCTACTACTAATTCAAAAGCAGTCATTGCTTTTGATAAATCATTTTGATTGTAATGAATAAACCCATAGAAGTTATACATCATCGCAACTTCATAATCATTCATGCTAGCCTTTTTTCGCTGTATATCATCAAGTGCAGCTATACCTTCATCAACTTTACCGTCATCCGCTAACTTCTGTGCTCTTGCTAATTGCGAGTAGACTTTATTTCGTAAAGAAGGTACTTTTTTAGTTTTTACTTCATTTGCGTACACAGTATCTAAATTGATACTTGGGATCAGTGAGCTTATACTGGGCAATGTAATGGCAGCTGTAAAATAAGCACTGTAAATTATTGTTGATTTTAAAAATTTCATTTGAGCTCTCTCATATAAAAGGCGAATCAAATCGCCTATTCATAGCTAAACTATCTGACACTTAAGTGTTTAAGGTTAATTAACCGCTGATCTGAAAACTGATTTTGTTTTGCACACCGGCAACCTCAACTGCTTCACCGTTAACCACTCGCGGTTTATATTTAAATTTAAGTGCAGCATCCATAGCAGCACGGTCAAAAATACCTTCAGGCTTGGCATTTATAACAATTGGAGTCGAAACCGTACCGCTTTTTGTTACTGTAAACTCAACAATCACATACCCTTCAATCCCACGAGATAATGCACGTCTTGGATAAACCGGTGATACCTTTACAATTGGTAAATATTCGCCATCACTTGAACCTAACGATAAACCACCCGATAAATTTAAATCAGCTTCAATATCGGCGCCAAAATCAAAATTTCCTGTTTGAGCTTGTGCATTACTTTGATCCATCTTAGGTGAATTCAGCGGCGGCGGTGGCTCTTTAGGCTTTTGTGGCTTTTGTGGTTTACGTTGTTTTTTCTCAACCGCTTGCTCTGTTTTTAAACGCACAAAATCTAATACATTGCCTTTGGCAGGCTCACTTAACTGGCCATCACCACTTTGTATTAAAGATTGCATGCCCCAAAATAAAGCTAAAGTAATAAATACAGCGATAAAAAATGACACTAAATAACGCATTGTTTTTATCCTCTTATTATCAACTATGCTTCTTGCGCAGCGATTGATACATCAAAAACACCAGCCGCACGTGCTGCATCCATCACTTTAATTAAAGTGTCTGTTGTTGATTTTTTATCAGCTTGGATCACCACTGAACCTTGCGGATTTTCAGCTTTTAAACGCTCAATATTTGCTTGTACTGCACGAATATCAATTTGACGTTTATTTATCCAAATCGCACCTTCATCAGAAATCGCGACAAGGATATTGGCACGTTCTTTTTTTACAGCAGTAGCCGCTTCAGGACGATTAACATCAATGCCAGATTCTTTTACAAAAGTAGCTGTTACGATAAAGAAAATAAGCATGATAAATACAACATCTAACATAGGTGTCATATTAATTTCTTCAGCTTCATCTTCTTGAAAAATTTGTGCTAATGGTGCTCTCATAATCTTGCTCTCATCACTATTTTGAGTGAAATATTTAGAGCGAGAGACTCGCTCTAATTAACTGTGAAAACTGTTTTAATGATCTAAAACCATTTTATCTTCTAACAGTTCAACTTCTCTTTTTGCTTTGCGCTGTAAATAAGTAGATGCAAATACACCCGATAACGCACCTACCATTCCGGCCATTGTAGGGATTGTTGCTTTTGATACCCCTGAAGCCATAGAACGTGCACTACCAGTACCTGTAATTGCCATCACATCAAATACTTCAATCATGCCTGTTACTGTTCCCATCAAACCAAGTAATGGACACAGTGCCACCATGACGTTGATCATCGGCAAATTGGCATTCAGTTTCATTGACGCTCTACACACATTTGCTTGCTTGATTTGTTGTGCATTCCAACTATTACGTTCAGCACGCCCAAACCAGTTTTCTTGTAATGATTTTTTGTACGCTTTAAATCCACCAAATAAGAAAATAAAGCGTTCTAATATCAATAACCACATCGCAAATATCAGCACACCAATGACAACTAATACCTGGCCACCGGTGTCTAAAAATTCACGGATAGCAGTAATTGCATCCAGAATCAGAACCATGACTTAAGCTCCTTCTTTATTTGGCTCAACAGCTTCACTTCGCTCAGCGATAATGCCCGCACTTTGTTCTTGTAGTGTTAATAACAGGCCCTTAGAACGCGTATTTAGTATTGTGTAAAGAAAAACCGTAGGAATGGCGACAACAAGACCTAATACTGTTGTAACAAGCGCTTGTGAAATACCACCAGCCATCAACTTAGGGTCACCTGTACCGAACAATGTAATCGCTTGAAAGGTATTGATCATACCCGTAACAGTACCTAGTAAACCTAATAAAGGTGCCACAACTGAGATAATTTTAATCAATGTTAAGTTACGTGTTATTTTTGGCATTTCACGTAATATTGCTTCACTTAATTTAAGCTCTAACGTGTCATAAGTAACATGTGGAAATTGGTCTTTCACTTTCATCACACGGCCTAATGGATTATCGTCGCGTGCAACAGTATCTTTTAATTGACGACGCATTTTGCCACCAATAATAAACAGTGAAATAAAACGCTCTAAAGAGATAAGTAATGCAATTAAACCAACAGCTAAGATTACATAGCCTACAGTACCACCTTGATGAACCTGTTCTTCAGTACCCGGTGCTTGCACCAATAAACCTAAAATTGAACCGCCTGTTGGATCTAACGTAAAATCAACAAAACCTGATTTAGCATCTTGCATAGCTTGCGCACTTGCTAAGAAACGTCCCGTTGGCTGACGCGTTAATTCAGCTAACGTGTTAGTTGCATCGTTGTACTCTAAGTATTTACCGTTTGAAATTAAATTAAACGCACCAACTCTAACAACTTCTTGCTGTACTTTTTGACCACCTGCAATAATTACTTGTGATTCAAAGCGCTTTACTTTGCCTTGCTCTGTCATTTCGCGTTGTAATTCGAACCATACTTTTTCAATATCTTCGATTGACGCAAGCTTCGAACTTGCACCCATTTTTTGCGCAAGTTCATCCATAAATACGCCGCGACCTGGTAACTGTGCAGACACATTTGATGTCGCAAGTTTATTTTTAGTATCGCCAGCAACTTGTTGTAATACACCAAAAAGTTCTTTTAATGAACCCATACGCTTATTCAGTGCACCGGTTAAATTACCAAGCTTTATTTCATTTTCTTCAAACTGAGTTTCTAAATTTGAAGATTGTTGCAACAAGTTATTTCTGTTCTGAGTAACTTGCTTCAACTTCGCAACTTGTTCTGACTGGCTCGCTATAAATGCTTTTTCACGAGAAATATTTTCAGCCGTTTGCGCCTTTTGGCCTTGCTCAATTGTTTTTAATAGGTCATCTAAGTTAACCGCTTGTGCATTTGCATAAGAAGTACAAGAGAGTACACCCGTTAAAATAAGTGATTTAATAAATTTCATTACTATTTTCCTACTCTGCTGCTTGTACTGGTAAATGATTGCTATTTGACGTGCTAAGTTGTATTTCTTTGCATATTAATTTCATTGTCATTTACTCACTTATTCCGCAGCTTGTACTGGTAAACTGATCATGTTTGGAGCTAATTGCTTACGTGCTATGCGTAAACCTTTACTAATTTGACTAATGTTTGAATCAGGTAAAGTAACGAAAGATTGAGTTTCTTTATCCCAGATACCTGCTTTTTTACCATCACGTGTCAAATAAATTAAATCTAAGCGACCAATGCGTAAATAATCAACTTCACGCTCCATCCCCTCTACAGTTAAAAGTTCCGTATAGGCTTCGATTGTGCGACCGTAATCCACCTCAACTTGATATGCTTCCAATACACGTCTAAATTTTTCACTCGAAGCGACATCAGCTTTATCCATCATTGTTTTTAATTTGCTGATTCGTTCTGTACGTTCTTGCGTTAAGAAAGGAATATCTAAAGCAATAAACTGCTCAAGGCCTGCAATCATACGTAACATTAAAGGTGTAATTTGACGTTCAATAACAGAGACTTGATCCATTGATGCATTTATATCATCCATTTCAATGATCTGATTTTTGATTTGCTTTGTGATCTGTTGGTTATAAACCTCAAGTCCATCAATTTCTTTATTTAAGGTTTTAAATTGCTGTAATCTAGATTGCATTGAATCTGCAATTTTATTGATTTTATCTTGTGATTTTATTGCTGATTGATTGATTTTATTAATAGAATCAACCACTTTATCTAAGTCGCTGGCAAAGCTATTTAAGCTCATTGCAATTGTTGTGGCTAACAACAGAGGTTTAACGCATTTCATCACTACAACCCTATAGGTAATTTACTTTACAAAAACATTACACAGGAGTTTAGGGGGAAATAATTACACTTAGATTTCGAACAGGTGACACTTTTGTTTTAAAAATATGTCATTTTATTTACAGTCAGTCATCTCAAATTATATCAAGCTAACAATTTCTACAATAATACAAAATATTGACTATTAAATGACATTAACAAGTCATATTTATTAATCATTTATCTATCAGTCTGTACCAGGCAAGATAGTAATTAAAGATAAAATAAATGAAAACAGACTTATAGCACTCTCACTAATTGCTTTAATAACGGTGGATTGAAACTAAAAGAGCTGTCAAGGGCTATAGATGGTGTGCAATGTAATACTTATAGTGTTCTTGTTGTTTATACAATACCTGACCTGGTTTAAACCAATAAGTTGATACAAAGAATTGAGTTTTATTGTAGCAACTTAATCAGACTTCAAAATTTTGACTGATAGCTTTTAAGTTAAGGTTAAAATACTTAACAATATTTATTTGAAACAGCTTCTATTGCCGACATAACATTATGCGTTTTATTATCATCAAGACTATCAATATGTGGTGTACTAAACGATCCTTTATCATTATCAAAATACTGACCACTTTTAGAATCCATTTGCGGATTTATCGATAAATCAGTTAAAATTTTTGCACCTATATTAATATCATGACCGGCAACACCAAATCCTTGTTTTACCATTTTACTGGCTAATAACGACCCTGGATTGACAGCAATAAAACTTGGTCCACTATTTTTGTATTTTTGGCCTAAAATTTGGTTCCAAAGGGTAATTGCTAATTTACTTTGTGCGTAAGCCTCCATGTCTGATAATGATTTATCGCCTGTAAGTGCATCTATTTCAACAGATGATTGCGCTGCAGAAGACAAATTAATAACACGACCGTTACGGCCTAAAGTTTTGAGTAAATTCATCGACAATATATAAGGCGCTATTGTATTGACACTAAAACGAATATCTAAGCCATCTTGTGTCATTTGATGAGATGTTTTAAACACACCTGCATTGTTGATCAATACATCTATATGTTGATACTTAGATTTGATTTTATCTGCTAAATTAATCACTTCAGTTAATTGTGATAAATCAGCACAAACAGTATCAATAGCATTCACACCAGATAATTGTGTTAATTCACTTTTTACATAATTGAGTTTTTCAATATTGCGTCCATGGATCACAATACGATGCCCTAAATGAGCTAACATTTTAGCAGTAGCGAGTCCGATGCCATCTGTAGCACCTGTTATTAAAATTGTTTTAGCCACGGGATTCTCCATTGATCGATCAATAAAACAGTCAAATTTAATAAAATTTTATTTTAGATGTTTTAAAAAGAGGCAATGGCGATCACCTCTTTATTAATTTAAATTGCGTTTTTATGCTACATCAACAACAACTTTACCCATAGCCGCCCCACTTGATAACCGCGCATGTGCCTGTCCAACTTCTGATAATGAAAATTTCTTTTCATCTAACACAGGCTTTAGGCCCTCATTTTCAGTAATCTGTGTTAGCGCTTTTAATATACCCGCATGCTGTGCTCTTTTATGATTATGTAACATAGGGATCAGCATAAAGACAACATGTAATGATAAACCTTTAAAGTGAGCAGTAGATAAATCAAGTTCAACCATAGAAACCGTAGATGCCACTTGTCCATTTAACGTTGCAGCCTCAAATGAATTTAACATATTTGCACCGCCAACTGAGTCAAAAACAATATCAAAACCAACTCCATCAGTATGTTTAGCAACATAGTCAGATACAGTCTCTGTTTTGTAGTTAATTCCCTTAGCACCTAATTGTTCTATTAACGCTAATTGTGCATCACCACCGCCAGTAGCATAAACTTGAGCACCAAAATGATTAGCTAATTGTAAAGCCACATGACCAACACCACCTGAACCACCATGTACTAGCACTTTTTGATCTTTTTTAATGCCAGCTCTCATCAAACCTTCGTATGCAGTAATGGCAACTAAAGGTAAAGCGGCTGCTTCTCTCATAGATAAATTTTTAGGTTTATGTGCAATTAAATCTGCATCTGCCACCATATATTGAGCTAATGTACCTTGCAGATCAGCTAAACCACCTGCACAACCGTACACTTCGTCGCCAATCGCATAGTCTGTGACATCCTCACCAACTGATTCTATCGTGCCAGAAAAATCCATCCCTAAAACAGCCGGAAGTGCCGGTGCTAATGGTAACTCATCTCCCATAGCTCTGATCATAGTATCAACTGTATTAACACTTGTTGCTGCTATTTTAATTAACACATGACCAAGTTTAGCTTCGGGTTTTTGAATGTCAGCAGGCTCAAATACACTTTCAATACCATACTGATTAACGATCATTGCTTTCATAATAATACCTCTCATTTAGTTGATGAAAGACAGTATATGTACTAGTAATTAAATTGATAATATAGCAATATAAGGAATCACTTTATAGATTTTATTGATAATAATGAATGTAGAACATATAAAGCTTTTTGTAAGAATAGCCACGACACACAACATCAGTTTAGCGGGGCAAGAGTTAGGTATTTCACCCGCAGTTGCCAGTGCTCACATAAATAAATTAGAAGATGGCTTAGGTGTGCGACTAATTCATCGCACAACACGTAAAGTATCTTTAACAGAAGAAGGTCATGCTTTTTTACCCCATGCTGAAGATGTACTTGCCAGTATAGATGCCGCTAGCGCATCAGTGGGTGCAGGCAATTCATCCCCAAGGGGCACTTTACGTATCGCAGCACCCGCTTCATTTGGCAGAATGCACCTTTTACCAGCTTTAAATGGGTTTTTTACGCAATACCCTGAATTAAATATCGACTTAAAACTCTCTGATACGATTATTGACCTAGTTGAGGGAGGATTCGATATCGCTATTAGAAATTCGCCATTAAAAGACTCAAGCTTAATTGCTAGAAAATTAGCGCCTGATAATCGTATTTTAACTGCGTCACCAGATTATTTAGCCAAGTATGGTGAGCCAAAAAATCCTCAAGCATTAAAAGACCACCATTGTATTACACTTATGGGCTTAGATACCTGGCACTTTAAACAAGGTAATGATGTAACTCACGTCAAAGTAAAAGGAAAGTTAAGGGTAGATAATGGTGAAGCTGTGCGTGATGCTTGCATTAATGGTTTAGGGGTTACCATAAACTCAAAATGGAGTGCTTATCAACACTTGAAAAATGGCAGCTTAATACAAGTTTTAAAAGAGTATCCGATCATATCTGATTCTGCAATCTGGGCTGTTTATCCAAGCTCTCGCTTATTAGCACCTAAAGTAAGAGCTTTCATCGACTATTTAGCAGAACAATTTAGTGGTCAGCCCTATTGGGAAATTTAAATACGATTTGTAGCATGAGATAACAGAATGTCGTAAAAGCTTTTCGCTGCGGGGCCTGTTTGACTGCCTTTAGGTAAAGTAATGTGCAGCGGTACTTGGTATTTTTCGTTGAGTTCTAATTTTATTACCTTAAGTGCGCTATTACCTCGTTGGTTTAAAATATGTTCGGGTAAACGGCAAAAACCTAAACCTTGCTCAATCGCCCTAAAAGCATGGTCAAAATTATCAACTGTTATGCGTTGATTTGCTTTTAACCAACCCACATTTTTTGTTTGCGAACTAGACTCATTGGCACCTAAATCTCTGATCACAATTTGACTATATAACGTTAAATCACTCATGCTGATATGCTTTTGAGAAGCTAAAGGATGATCCAAAGATACAACAGGAACCATAGTTGTTAATGAAAATGCTTCCGCTGAATAATTAGTGACTGGTAGTGTAATTATGGCGATATCAGCGTCTTCTTTTGTAACCATTTCGGTTGTTTTTGTTAGAGATGTTTCTTTAACTTGAATTGATGACCTAGTATTCGTTTTTAAAAACGTTTTCATAGGTTGATACACTAATGTAGGGTCGCATAAGTGATCCATGGCGATAATTATCTCTGACTCCATACCCACAGATAACTGTAAACTCATTTCTTCTAAATCTTTTGCTTGATCAATCATTGTTTTAGCTCTTCGAAGCAAAGACTTTGCATGGTTAGTTAAAATCGCCCGCCTCCCCTTCACTTCTAAAAGTTGCACGTCAAATTGTGTTTCTAACTTTTTAATCGAATAAATTAATGTGGTGTGACTTTTATTCAAAGCAAGTGCTGCCGCCTGAATGCTTCCAGCTTTATCTATCTCTTGAAGTGTTATCCATTGATCAAGCGTACTTTTTAATCTCACATTAATCCTGTCAGTTTTTTAGACATTTAATCTTAATATTATGAACTTTTCTGTCTACTTTTTATAGTTAATAATGAATTTAACACATCACACAGATACATTATTTTAAATGGAGATCACAATGAAGCTATTACAAGTAGATTTTGAATATAAAGGCCCAATGGGTGAAGCCATGTCACAATCATTAGTTGACTTAGCTAAATCAATAAATAAAGAAACAGGTATGATTTGGAAGATTTGGACTGAAAACTTTGAAAATAAACTCAGTGGTGGTGTTTATCTTTTTGAAGATGAACCCAGCGCACAAAAGTATTTAAAAATGCATACTGAACGCTTAAAACTAATGGGGGTAGATGAAGTGCGAGGCGTCATTTTTGATATCAATTTACCCTTGACCAAAGTAAATAACGGACCTGTTTTTATGCCAAGGAGTGAGCATGAAACATAATCCCTTTTTTATATTTCATGGCAGTATTTATGCAATATTTGCGCTTGGCCTATTCTTTTTACCAAGTGTGATTTGGCCACTCTACGGCTTAGAAATTAATGATCAATATGCGTATTTCTTATCACAGCATACAAGTATATTTTTAGGTGGATTGAGTGCTGTAAGTTTTCTTTTTAACGCTGTTAAAGACAAACAAGCGGTAAAACAACTCGTAAAAGCATTACTGTTCACTAACTTACTTGGCATATTGATCACCAGCTATGCTTGTTTTCAGGGAATTTTTGTTGGATTTGGTTGGAGTGATCCTCTATTTTTTACCATATTATCTATCCTGAGTTTTTTACAATTGAAAAGATTAAATCAGTAGCATCACTGCAGGCTAATAGCCTGCAGTTATTTACATTATGGATTACAATTTACCACTTCATTTCTCCCATGTGCACTTTTGCACCTATGTTGAGTGCTATTGGTAATTGTGCTTTTGGAAATGATGTCGACATGTCATTTATCAAGCCCTCCGCATTTTTACTATTTGCTTTTGATTGCTCAAATACATTTAAATAGTGTAATGTGTAGCTAATATTTTCAGCATTTGTTTTACTTTCAGCTGACATATGACCCGGCACAACAATTTGCGGTTTCAAATCCTGCATTTGTGTTAATTGCTGCTTCCATGATGATAATTGGTCAACCGTTTGCGTATCTGCAGTCCAAGCATGTAAACCACCATAAATAGCAACATTACCTATGATAGCTTTGATTGATGGGATCCAGATATATGGTCTATGGGCTAGCAAGCCATCTGTGCCTTTAATTTCAACTTTATAGCCATCAATTGTAAAGCTAGATTGATTAAACGCAGTGGGTAATACAGGAGATTTTGGTGCATTATCACCCATTTTAGGGGCCCAATAACCGAGTTTTGCTTGCATTTTTTTTGCAATCACTTGACGTACTTTTGGTGTTGCTAGTATCTGTGCTTTAGGGAAAATTTGCTTTAAAGTTTCAGCACCAAAGTAATAATCAGGATCAGCCTGACTGACAAAAATTTTAGTCAGATTTTTACCCGAATCTAAAACGTTGGCAGCAATACGCATAGCATCTGCTTTAGTAAATCCAGCATCAAATACCACAGCTTCTGTGTCACCATACACTAATGTTGAATTGACATGAAAACTATGACTGTCTGCATTATATACCTTCACTTCTAACGCTTTAGCTTGTGCAAAAAGTGGTACGGCACTCAATAAAACTGTCGCTATTAACCCATTTACTTTATTCATTTTAAATCCTAATTTGACGCTTAATTGTGATGAAGTAAATAATAATGAATTGATTAGCTCGAATAAACATACAATAATGCACATCATTGTTTCAGATATCAAACATATTTATGGATAGAATTACCGCTGCACAAGTATTTGTTGATGTTGCACGTTCAGGCAGTTTTACTGCAACAGCACAAAGATTATCTATGTCCCGCTCAATGGTCACGCGCTATATAGAAGCCATGGAAAATTGGTTTGATGCCAGGTTATTACATCGTACAACACGAAAAGTTACACTGACCACTGTAGGTGAGCAATGTTTAGAAGAGGTTGAAAATTGGCTCGATACCGCTTTTGAATTAGTATCAAAAGTAAAATCAAGTGAATCATTAACTGGTAAAATTAGAATTGCGACCAGTATGTCATTAGCACATGCACAATTGATGCGCCCTATTAGCCTTTTTATTCAAAAGCACCCTCAAATAAAAATTGATATTGATGTGCAAGATAATACAACTGATTTAATAAACAGCAGAATTGATTTAGCGATAAGAATCGCTTCAAGCCCAGATCTATCCTTGATTGGTAAACCGATCGCCATATGTCGCTCAGTCATAGTGGCAAGTGAGAATTACCTAAAATCGATGCCTAAAATAACAATACCTCAAGATCTAACACAGCATCAATGCCTATCTCATAGTAATTTTGAAAAAGAAATTTGGCACTTAAATCGTGATCACGAGCATCAAGCAATATCCATCAATAGTAGATTAACAGCAAATGATGCCACAATTTTACTCGATGCCGTTTGCTGTGACGCAGGCATTGCGATGCAACCCACTTATTTGGTCAATCCATTAATTAAACAAAATAAACTCGTGTCTGTATTGCCTGATTGGTCACCAAGTGAAATGAACATTTATGCGCTTTACTCATCACGTAAATTCCTTTCGCCAACAGTGCGAGCATTAATAGATTATTTAACCGAATATTTCATAGATAATGCTTGGGATTAATTTATTTGTCTGAACCTGATTAATCTCGATGTCTTTGAAAGCGATTTTGACAGATACCATTATTAAATAATTCTGAGCTTACACATCTAAATTCAAGTGCCCGATCAAGTTCACCAAATAAAGCAATACCACCCCCTAATAAAATTGGGATAGTCGTGATTATCATCTCATCAATCAAATCTGCTTTTAAAAAGTTTTGAATTGTGAGCCCACCATCGATATACAAGTTACGATATCCTTGAGTATTTAGTTGCTTTGTCAGTGCTTTTAATTCACCTTTGATAATAAATACTTTATCTTTTAAAGATGCTGGAATTGCTTTTAGGGTATTACTTAATACAAAAACGGGTTTAGAATATGGCCATTCACATGCCATATTGAAAACTAATTCATAAGTATTTCGCCCCATTACTAAAGCATCAACATGCGACATATGCCGCTCAAATCCCATATCCAAATTATCTGGATTAGGAATTGAATGTAACCATTCAATCTCATTTTTTACATCTGCAATATAACCATCAAGACTGGTCGCAATAAAAACTGTATTTGACATATCATCCTCGTTATTAATTAACACTTTATTCTACAGTGTAGAATAATATAAAATAATTCTACACTGTAGAAATTTTAAGTAAAGAATAAAATTAATCGTATGAAAGACATTGCACAAAAAAGAGGTCGCCCGCTTAAAGATAACAAAAACCTATCTACCAACATCATCATTAATGCAGCTAAGAGCATGATGATAGAAAATGGTAAGATCCCTAGTATCAGAGCAATAGCGACTCAACTTAAAGTTGATCCTATGGCGTTATATTATTACTTTAATAATAAAAATGCGTTATTAGAAAGCATCACCACCTCAATTATGAGTGATATACAAGTACCAGATGATAATGAAAAGTGGCAACAAGGATTGTTAATTTTATGCAAAAGTTACCTACAAACTTTAAATCAATTTGAAGGTTTACTGCAAATATTACTATCAATGGAATCAAATAACCCTGCTAAAGTATTCATCAATAAGTTTAAATTTATTATTAAGTCGCTAAATCTAAACCCAAAAATCGAACAAGATTTCTTAAATATATTAGTAGATTATCTTCACGGATTCTCAATTGCGATGAGTTGCGATAAAAAAAATACTTTAACTATAAATCAAATAGAAAAGCCGCTTGAATTACTATACGGTGCAATAGATTTAAAAATCGGTCAAAAATAAAATGCCTGTAATAAATATTATAGGCATTTATAAGTTATTTAGCAGACTTTTGCTCTTGCTGCCATGCCCAAGTAGGCGACTTGACTAAAAGATTCATGCGATAACGCCAATTTGGTGCTCGCCATAAACGTTTTATTAAAGTCACATAACCCCCAAAGAACACTTTAATTGGGTTAATGCTATTCACTTTAGGGAATACACCATATTTGACCGTTTCATTTTCCTCCGCAAATGTACCAAACATACGATCCCAAATGATAAAAATTCCAGCGTAGTTTTTGTCAAGATATTGCTTATTGGTAGCATGGTGTACTCTATGGTGCGATGGCGTATTAAATACCTTTTCAATAAATGTAGGTAATTTTTTTACTGTCTCTGTATGTAATAATGTTTGGTACACTTGCACTATTTTTTCAGCTAAAAATATCATAAATGGATGAAAACCTAGCAATGCGAGCGGAAGGTGGAAAAATAATGGAAAAAACCAATCTAATGGACCAAAACGATAAGCCACCGAAATATTAAAGTGAGGCGAGCTATGATGTACCGTATGCGTAGCCCAACCAAAACCGTTCATATGTAAAAATCTATGTTCCCAATAATAAGCAAGATCAGCCAAAACGATACAGCATAAAATTGTCCAACCATTTAATGGTAAATCTACTAGCCTAAAGTTGTCATAAACATAAAAGAATACACTAATATATAACGCACCAACTAAAGCAACTATAAGTATAAATAAGGCTAAAGTTACAAAATTAACCACACTATCCCCCAGTAGATTTTTTGTGAATTTCTTCTTAAATGCGTAACGTAAACATTCAATAACAAATAAAGCCGCTGCAAGCACAAAAAACCAATCATCAATCCAAAACTCTATGCCCCAAATCTCTTCTGGCGTAAATAATTGAAATAAATATTCCATAATTATCCCCTACTGATACGAAACAAACATTTGGGTTGCAGTTGTCTTACCTGCAAAGTCCAAACTATGAATTTCAAGAATATGATGTATGTTTTTACTATAGTTTATTTTTTCCCATGCTTCGGCTAATGCAATCTCATTATATTGTTTTTTTGGTAATAAGATCTCTTGCTCACTGGTATCAACTGAATATACATTATTAAATTCAGTAATCTCATTGATATTGTACCCAATGGTGACATCAGCTTCTTGATAATTATTTGATATTTTTTGATAAGCAACATAGATTTTTTTAGGCTGGGATTTAAGCTTATTATGGAGTTCGGTCGATTCATTAAATCTACCCCACAATATTTTTATGTCTTGAAGTTTAATATGTTGCTTTATTCCAGCAAGCTTAATTAGCTCAGGTTCAACTTGTTTCCTTATCTCTGTACTTCTTATTACTTGTTCTATTTCGTTTTCTTTATTAACTTTTTTTTCTACTGTTTTTTGAACAAATGCTTGTGCCAAATTACTTTGAAATAAAGCAAGAGACCAAAAAATTATAACGATGAAAAAAGAAGTAAACATTGAAAAAATAAAATTCATGCGACACACCTATTACGTAAATTATTTTGCATAATTTACGTACAACCAAGTTAATTGTCAACATGAAAATATACTTTAATTTTTTAACACATTACATAAAAGCGTTGAAGCTTGTTTTAATTTATACATTTCATCAAATAAACCCAAAGGCAAAAGTGATTCACTCATTAAATAATTTGAATAAATACCATATGCCACTAATTCAATTTTAGCTTTCTCTGTGTCTGGGTATTGTGATGAGAATTCATTCATTAAATGTTGTATGAACTCTTGCATGATCTGTTGTTGATGATCTTTTATAGGCGTGAGCCTTTTCGCTTCAGAAAATAAAGCTTCTCCAATAATTGTATTATTAGTCATATCTTTAGTTCTAGCAGAAAATATCGCATCTACAAGTGCTTCAACTCTATTAGAAGTCGGCATCCAAGATAATAAGTCCAGCCATTGCTGGGTATATTTAGTAGTCCACCTTTCACTTAGAGCACAAATAATATCATCTCTATTTCCAATATAATGTCGTAAAATCGTTCTTTTCACTTTTGCTGTGTCGGCAATGTTTTCTAGTGATGTTGCTTGTATTCCTTTTTCTAAAATACAAATTTCCAATGCATCTAAAATTTCTTCCTTACGTTGCGCTGCCATGCTCGGCCTTGCCATATATTCCTCCAATAAATTTTGTCTGATTACTATAACAAAACTATTTAAATTGTCACATTGACAATTTAGTTAACTTTAGGCCAGCCTATAAATTGTCATAGTGACAATAAACTTTAAAAAAGTTAGGTATAAAATGAAAAATATAATCAATGTACTATTAATCCCCTTAACCATCAGTATGCTCTGGGCCTGTGGTGGCAGTTCGAATAAGGGAAATAATCAACCGACTAAACCGTCATTACTACCACCTAAACCAACTATCGTCACACCACCAAAAACAAAGTCTGACTTTATTGGTTTTGAATCAGCCCCCGTGCGCCCTATTGCTCAAACAGTTGATGGACAACGTTTAATCGTCACTAATACATCAAACAATAGCATTGAGATATTTAAATTAGACTCCGCTGGTAATGCAGCTCATCAGCAATCATTAACCGTAGGTCTAGAGCCAGTTGCTGTCGCTATTCATGATCAAAAAGCATGGGTTGTTAATCATCTTTCTGACTCAGTTAGTATTATTAACTTAAGCCAAAATACAGCCTATGTTGAACGTACATTGCTCGTTGGTGATGAGCCCAGGGATATTGTTTTTGCAAATAATAATGCATTTATAACGACAGCTCATCGGGACCAACAAAGAATGAACCTTAACTTAAAGGAAGTGGTTGGTGCAGGAGATCCGAAGCTACATACCGCTTCTCAGGGTCGCTCAGATATATGGATATTTAACACTCAAAATATAGGCAATACCTTAGGAGGTAAACCGATAAAAATACTCTCTTTATTTGGTGATACCTTACGGGGTTTAGCTGTTAGCCCAGATAATAAAAGCATTTATGCTGGTGTTTTAAATTCTGGAAATCAAACGACTGCAGTTCATGAAGCCGTTATCTGTTATGGCTTTGAAGATGATGAATATGGTGCATTTCCATGTAAAGTGTTAGATGAAATAAAAAGTCCAAATGGTTTAGCTGAAGGTTATCTACCAGGAGGAAGAACCGCACCTGGAATTAATGCAGATGGCGTCCCACAGCCTTGGACCAGTATGATAGTCAAATACGATCGTCAATCAGGACAATGGCAAGACACTAAAGGCCGTAATTTTTCTAATGGTATTCGCTTTTCACTACCTGATTTAGATGTATTTGAAATCAACGCTGAAACTTTAACCCAGCAAAATGCTTTTTCACATGTTGGCACGAGTTTATTTAATTTAGCCGTTAATCCTAAATCCGGACACCTATATGTATCAAATACTGAGGCTAACAATGCAACACGGTTCGAAGGCCCAGGAGAATTTGCAGGTTCAACTGTACAAGGGAATATCGCTCAAAGCCGTATCACGGTGATTTCACCATCCACAGGCAAAGTAATGCCTAGACATTTAAATCGCCATATAGATTACGACAATCTCAAAGGTAATTCATCTATAAAGCAACATAGTTTATCTACACCTATGCAATTGGCTGTTTCTCAAGATGGTAAGACGCTTTATACCGCAGTGATAGGCTCGAATAAAGTTGCAGTGATCCCTACTGTGCAGTTAGAACAAAACTACTTTTGGGATGATAAAGGAGAAGAATTTGACCCAACCCAATTAAGTAAAAATTATTTATCTATTCCTGGTGGACCATCTGGACTTTTACTCGATGAAAAACTTAATTCTTTATATGTGTTTACACGTTTTGATAATGCTTTAGTTCGCATTGATTTAACTGACAAACAAGAAAAACAAAGAATTATTGTGCCAAGCTTAGAGCCTAAAAAATATATGGCAGGACGTTCGATACTTTATGATGCCACACGCTCCTCATCAAATGGTGAGTCTTCATGTGCGAGTTGTCATATATTTGGAGATACTGATCACTTAAGTTGGAATTTAGGTAATCCAGATAATTCAAATGGTCAAAACCCACAACCCTTTCCAACAGAAAATTTAAGTAAACTAGGCTGCTTACTCGTCGGCCCTGAAGAAGAGAGTTGTCAATTATTAGAGATCATTAACGGTAATGGAGATGAACGCGCATTTGCATCTATGAAAGGACCAATGATCACACAAACATTACGTGGCATGCGTAATCATGGTCATATGCATTGGCGGGGTGATCGCTCGGTTGGTTATTTTGGTAATGATATTGAACATACCTTAGATGAAAAAACCTCTTTCAAAAATTTCATTGTTGCTTTTGAAGGTCTACTTGGTTTAGATATTGACCTGCCTAGCTCTGTAAATGCTGAAAGTAAATCAACCGATGTCATAAAACTCGAACAAGATATAGATAAATTTGCTGATTTTATGCTTCGTGTAGCCCTGCCTCCTAATCCAATTAGGTCTTTAGACAATACTCTATCCGTTTCTGCGAAAACAGGTTCTGATTTTTTTCATGGTGAGCGCAGAGCTGATGGTGCTGCAGAAGATACTTCATTAAATGGAGATAATACTGATGGCGTGAATTGCGAAGGCTGTCATGGTGTAGATCACGCTAAAGGTTTTTTCGGCACCAGAGGCGAAATAGCTCATGGTGGAGAAATTCAAATATTAAAAGTACCACAATTACGTAATTTATATACACGCGTAGGGATGTTTGGTTTACCTGATAGACAAGGTTTTTTACCTTCGCATACAAAACAATTTCAAGGTCCGCAAATTAGAGGTTTTGGCTTTCTACATGATGGTGCGACAGATCAATTACTCAACTTTTTAAAAGGCGGTGTATTCGACAATGGAGAAATAGGTTGCCCAGAAGGAGCCGATGAACGTTATGGTTGTCACTTTAATGCCGGCGAAATTGGTATTCCTGATGAAGAAACTCGTTCCGGTTTAGTTGATTATATGATGGAGTTTGATAATGATTTAGCACCAATCGTAGGCCAACAAATCACATTATCAGCCACATCTTCGCCCGATGTTGAACAAAGGGTAACTTTATTAGAGCAGCGCGCAGCAACAGCTTTTACCTCAAAAATTTTAGGCGGTGAAGTGACTGAGTGTGACTTAATTTCGTTAGGTATGATTAATGGGACTCAAAGAGGGTATTTTTATGATATCGAAACAAAAAATTATCGTAGTGATTTTGCAAATGAGGCCTTACTTTTACCTGAACAACTAATGAGTTTAGCTAAACAACCAAATAATAATCTAACCTATACTTGTATGGTGCCATTTAAAGGCTGGCAGTCAGCTTTAGATTATGATTTAGACGGCATTTTAAATGCTGATGAGGAGAGGTAATATGTTGCTTTCAATATCTTGGTCATATTGGTTAGGTTTTGCATTAATCGCTTGGCTATTATTTGACTTGTTCAGAGGCCATGCTTATATATGGCAATCATATAGTCGTTGTTCTGAACCAGGCATGTATTGGTTTACTATGTTAATTTGGGCACTCGTTGCTGCAAGTTGTTTCATATTTCCTAATTGGCCGTTTGGTTAATTTATATTTCAAGGAAAAATTTATGACACATAATAATCAGTTACCGATTGACGCATATACGTCTGTTGAGTTTTTTGATCTTGAACACAAACATATTTTCTCAAAAACATGGGCGTTTGCTGGCTTTATTGAAGATTTACCAAATGAAGGTGATTATCTTAGCGTTCAAGCAGGCTTGAATAATGTTCTAATTATAAAAAATAATGGAGAACTTGTTGCTTTTCATAACATGTGTCGTCACAGAGGCACCAGATTATTAGAAGGTAAAGGCAATACAGATAAAAAATTAATCTGCCCTTATCATGATTGGAGTTATGACTTAAAAGGTAATTTATTGTCTTTACCTAAAGTAAAAACAGAATTTCCAGATTTAGATAAATCCTGTAATAGTTTAATTAAAGCTAATATCGGTATTTGGCGAGGTATGATTTGGGTGCACCCAAATCAAGATTCAGAATCTATTGAAGACTGGTTTGGGGTGATCAATGATTATTTAGGCCCTCATCAAATTGAACAATTAATAGAGCCTGATAACAGTATTGTAATTGAAGAGATCAATGCTAATTGGAAAGTAGTTGTTGAGAACTATATAGATCACTACCACCTAGCGCAACTACATGCTGGCACACTTAATATGTATGATCATAAAAAAGCTGAATTTGGTTTTGTTGGTCATCACTTTCGATTTTGGCAACCTTTAAGCAAAAACTATTTTGACGATATTAAAAATAACTCACCTTACCCATTACTTTATGATGTGTCACAAGGGAACTTAGGAACTTGGGTTCCTATGCTGTTTCCTGGTATAGGGTTAACTGAATCAGAATCTACTTGGTCTATTTTTCATATAAAACCTATTAGCGTGGATAAAACCCAAGTTGTAATACGTACAAAAATGAAAAATACTTCATCTGTTGAATATTTGAAGCAAAGTTACCGCTCTGCTAGTTTTTGGCAAAAAAATATAAAACCTAAAAATGCAAAATATGCAGATGATCACCCGCTTGGTTCAGCCGATTTTATGAAAGAAGATATTTTTATATGTGAACAAGTCCAAAAATCATTTTATAGCCCTTATTTTGAATTTGGAGCTTTAGCACAAAAGGGAGAACAGCCAGTAAAACATCATAGAGAATTAGTTTGGCAATTAATTAAACCTTATTGGAAGCATCATTAAAATTTAAAAACTAAGTAAACCGGTTAATTATAGCTGGTTTACTTATTTTAAATTAATACTCACTAACGTCTAATAAATTTCCTTATATAAAAATGTTTTACACTTTTTCTTATGTAAATGGATCAGATGAAACAGTCATTATCGCCGATGAAATACTATTTTTTAAGTTTCTAACTTCATTAAGAACTTAATAATGAAAACTATCTTTGAGCATTCAAATATATGTTTTTCTTTCAGTTTTAGCCGATATTTAAATCCGTTTACTGAAATGGCCAAGCTATGCTTTAACGTCATTATTTTTCGGATCGTTGTCATTTCTTTTCCAAGAAATATAACCTCTTAAATTAATAAGACAAAATGCAAGATTTCCGATAGCCATGCCATAACTAGACATAAAAAATAAACCTAATAAAATCCAAATGACATTAGAAATCGCAAATATTATAAACCCTACTTCTTTCTTATTACCTAGTAAATACGCTCCGTATAAACTTAATGCCATAGCAAGCCAATCAATGCCGTAATGCGACAATAAATTTTCCACTTATTATTACTCCATATTATATATATCACTTAGTTAATAAGCGTGTTTTTTGTCAAATTCAATTCAACGGTATTTTGCCGATGTAATAAACTCTCCAAATGACTCACACCAAACCACGATAGTGTTAAATTCTTCTAAAGGCGTATCTGGTGCAATTTCAACTACAAAATTATTAAAAGTATTAACATCACCCAGTTGGATCATTAAATGTTGAAATTGTTCGAATTGTGCTTCGGTTTCAATAAATTTAGGTGATAAATAAAGCTTATAATCGGGCCCTGGTGCAAGATTCCCCATTAAAGTGACATAACTTTCACCTATTGAAACCGTGCCTTCGCCCCAATGAAATATGTCGCTATCTTTAAGGTTTCTTTTAAATTCAGTTGTATAGCTGGCATTTAATGACATGCGCTGTATTTTATGCTCATTTGGCGCATCTGGTGCAGTTAATATTGGCAAACTATAAATACCGATAAAAACACCTATTAAGCCAATGATAATATGTGATACGAGTAATAATAGTATTTTTTGAAAGTTCATCTAATATCCATAATGTAAGGAGTGTATTTTAAACAACATTTTATATGAGATGATCACCTTAAAATAGTGTTGTTAATCGAGAAATAAAATCAGGCATGACATAATATTGCACTGAATCAACTAAAGTACGAGACCATACACCATCTTTATTACCATTTGTTAAATATACAAATATGTAATAATCATTTAAATCAGATTTAAACATGAGTCGAACCCGTAACACACCACCACCATCATGCCCTAATTCTTGCCACACGCCTGACGTATCGTAATCCCAACCACTTGCGAAATACCCTTTATCCCCATCTAAAAGAGTGTAAGGTTGCCATAGTTTAATTAATAACGGTTTAGAAACTAACTCCCCTTGCGCCAATGCAGACATAAACAGTGTAATATCGTTCAAACTAGCATAAGCATCAGAGTGAGATATTGCATAATCAGGAAATAAAATAGTATTTTCGATCAAGTTATCCCCACTATTAGGTAAATATGCATTTTTTAATTGTGCTTTAGGTACATTCTCAAAACCGAGCCATGTCTGTGTTAAATTTAATTTGTTGATAATACGGTTTGTGATCAGTTTTTCATAAGGTAATTGAGCACACGCTTCTACGACAGCTTTAAGCACTAAATAATTAGTTTGTGTATAACGAATTTCACTGTCGGATAAAAATAACAAAGGTGTGTTTTCTAATTGTTTAAATGCCGCATTCATAGACGTTGGAAAAATAAATTCATTATTTTTATATGTCCAATACTCAGGTACACCAGATGTATGATTTAAAAATTGCTCTATTCGAATATCTTTCCAAGTAGAAGGTAAATTGGCTACATATTTAGACGCTTTATCTGTTAATTTTAGTTTCTGCTCTTCAACTAGTTGCATAAGCAAAGTACTAGCAAATAACTTTGTAACTGAGTATATAGGATAAAGCACCTTTTCAGGCTCTGAGACGGCTTTAATCAATTCATGATCGACATAGTTATTGCGATATATTACCTCTTGATTATGCATAATCATTAATGATTGCTCAGGTATGCCATGCGTTTGGGCATTATTGATAAGCTGCGTTGTTATTTTTTGTGTTAATGTTGTCGATTGCCAACTACAGCCCATCAGCATACATATTAATACAAGAGAATAAAGCCTATACATTGGAGACCTTTTGGTAGAAGGTTAAACTACCATGATGTTTATCTGATGGTATAAAAACTTTGAAACCGAGTTTTTTATAAATGTACTGCCCTCTTTCATTATTTTTAAACACATCTATCCAAATTCTCTGTGAATTGAGTTGTTTAAAACAATACTGTTCCATCGCTATAATCGCTAACTGGCCTAACCCTTTTCCTTTTGCTGGAACAACAATTCGTCTAAACTCAACGTCAACAAAGTTATTTTCTGTTGCTAGAATGATGAATCCCACAACTTGTTGACCTGATATAATAGACAAATAAATAACATTACTTTTTGACATTTCATTTTGATGCTGTGTTAATGAGTAAGGTGTTATAAACTCATTCGTATCTTCCGCACTTTCCATCTCTATAAAACGAGAAATATCTTGTTCTTGCGCGTGGGTTAACTTAATCATTTTAAAGTCATGTTATTTAGTAATAATAGATTTAGCATAACTAAATAGTCGCGCTCTTACTTGAGTCGTTAAACCTAAGCTGATTAATCCAGTAGAAAACGCTAAAATAAACATAATACTTTTAATAATTTTAGCCCCAGTAAACAGCGCTACTAATATTAATAAAGCAACATAAGCTAGCCCTATCATCCCCAAAAACAGACACATACCTTTAATATCGTTATTCATAACTCATCCTTTTGTAATGTGTATAAATATAACTCTTAACTTTTTAATTTTTAATTTTTAATTTTTAATTATTTGATAACTCAACCCTGATGCCTTTAAAATGAGACCTTGTTGATCAAATTGTATTTTGCATAATGAAAGTATCTAAATACTCAGGATACGGCGCTGGGTTATTAACAAAAAAATCTTGTTTTTTATCATTACCTGCTTTCAAGTTTTCTTCAAATTTAACCAGCTCATTCGCATAATCATAGCTGGTATCAACGGACTCTATAGAGGCATTGAGTAACTTAATTAAATCTTGTTTCTCTTTTTGAGAATCTTCATAATTTGTAATGGCAATCGCTAATAAAACACCCACTAAAGTTGCAATTAAGGTTAAAAAGTAATTAACCCCAACACTATAACTGTTTAATATTTTTGAAATTTAGGGAGAAATGTAAAGAGACCAATTAAAGTAAAAATACTGGTTACAATAATATATGTCATGAAAGCTTATTCTTGGACGACCATATGTTTATTACAATAAGTCGCCTTTTCAAAGTCAGTAATGTTCATTGCAATATTTGTTACTTCAGGAAACATATCGCATAAAGTGCTTACTACTGCATTTGAAAGTTTCGCTTTTTGCTCAGTTGTTCTACCTTGCATAATATGCGCAAAAACGTGCATAAAAGCTGTTTTATTATTACCCACTAAGTAATTTTTAAATGGATTGATTCTTACTTTTATGTCACTTTCATCAAATAAATCTGATGCTTTAGCAACACCATGAAGCTGCCTTAAAATTTCAACTTCAGGTACAATAGCTAGAATATCTTCGGAACAATCTAAAACAAAATGTGGCACGCAAGCTCCTATATATAATGAATTAAAATAAGTTTAATACACTAACACAAATCAATTGATGTAATAAATTCAAGATGTAACAAAATTAATATTTATTTGGCTGCCAAAAGCGTAAAATTTCAGGTAAGTGCCAATCATCACTGACTAAACTTTCTATCTCTTTCAAATCAACATTTTTGTGACAAGCTCTAAAACGGCCATGCTCAGATAATTCATCTTCAAAACCAATATCTACCGAAAATGTTTCATTGCTAGTTGGCCAAACTGAAATAACATTGCCTTGGGCTGTAGCTAAGGTAAATCTAGGCGTATCTGAATCTGTATTATGAGACTGTTTTGTTCTATTGTTATTTGCATAATCACGCAGGGTTTGCAGTGCGTCTGATGTATTATTTAACTCATCACTAATAGAAGCCGCAAAAGAGTGAGCAGGGTTTGTCATTTTAATATCCGATAAAAGTAATTAATGTAAAAAAAAGATGGAGATAGAGTAAAGAATTTTTAATTATATTGCCTAATATGAGTTAAAACCTACTTTCGAAGTATGGAACTTCTTGTTCAGTCATAATCGTTAATTATTATAACTGAACAATTAACATTCAATTTAGGCATCATCTACTTCAGGGTTTAATATTGTATCCCATGACCATGGACTTAATTCGAATATTTTATCTGAATCTGTATTACCGTTTTCACATACATTATTTTGACCGGTTAACCTTATAGGTAATTTTTGCGTGTATGATTTTAGCAGCAAGTCATATTGATAACTTGAAACCGGATTATTTAAGTCTACATACCACATAAGGGAAGTACCATCCACAACACATGGTTCGAATGTAGAATAATCAGTCATTACATTCATACGAAAATAAATTGCATTATCACTATTATCTCCAGAGCGCGTAATTAATTCACTTACTGTGCCATATACATCATTTGCAGCACTGGCGTATAGTGATGTTAATGCCAATACAGTCAATCCTAACTTTTTAATGTTCATTTATATTCCATTTAAAATAACTATTAATCAAAGTAAATTTTACAGTAAAAATAATTTTAGGTACAGATTATTTTTAACCCTTAAAGTCATGATTTTAAATGCTTAATAAATAAAATATCAACGATTAAATCATTAACTAAAACCTCAAACTCAAAAAAATCTTAATAGTTTAAAGTATGACTTTTTATATCAAGTCTTTTATAGCCTCAAACTCTTTAGCAGCCATGGTAGGGATAAACTCAGTAACGTCATAATGAGCAACATCCGCGATATAAAAAGGATCTTCATTTATAATTGCATCTACTTCAGCTTTATCTTGCGCATTTATTAATATAACCCCGCCCGTTCTTGGCTCTTTGCGTCCTGAAGCAATAAATTTATTAGCTGCATAATAAGTTTCAAGAAATGAAATATGTGCTTCAATATATTGGTCAACCTCGCACAGTTCAACTTTGTAAGTTAATGATACGATAAACATTTTATTCTCCTTTATCTTCGTAAAAATAAATATTCAACAATCTAAAATAAGTTTCACTTAATATTTGATTAAATATTTATATTTTATTTTTCAATGAAGCCCGATTTAAATGTGTAAAATGATCTACAGCAAAGCTAAATAACACCTTGATCATAAAAAACATACTCACCATTAAAAACCAAACTTGAAGTGATAAAGACAGTAATAAGAATATGCCGTAACACATTAGGTTTGCAGCAACAAACATTTGAATCGGTCTTCCCTTTAACGAATTAACAACTGATGCAGAAACAATAGTGTAACCCCAAATAATAAAAGCGTTGCTCATAGGTTCTGAAAGTAACCATGCAATAGCTAGAATATGAACATGAATCGCTATGAATATAAGACGATTTTTAGGTCTGTGCGCATAAAAATCATTGGTTCCTAGGCTAAAATTGGCAATACAACCAGCTAATACATCTGTAATTAATATAAAAGCGATAAGCGATTTCCAATTATCTAAGTGAAAATCAGCTACATAATAAACAATACCGCTACCTATTAAAGCAAACAATATTGTACAGCTCACTTCAAATATTGATTGTTTTTCGCCTAGTACATCAAAAAGAAATTCAGGGATTTTAAAATAGTTCAATTTTAGTACTCCTTTTTGCTATAAAACCAAACTACCAGACAAAACTAAAAGCGGAGCTATAGTAACTTCAAAACAAATTTTACAAGTGTCATAAATGATAAAATTAAAGCATCTATTGATATAAAACTATGTACATATCTGTTATAAAACATACCTAGCAGACTTTATCATTGATGTATCTTTGCATTATAAACTTCTGCATGTTCTAAGTTTTTTGGAAAATTTTTAGATTTACAAGCAAAACTGACCAAAGGTTTATCCAGCATAAATAGAAAAATAAAACGTCATAAATATTTATTGCAAAAAAGGACTTTAATTTAGAGAAGTGCTTTATTTAAAACCTATCAACCGATTTATCATTATCTAATTTGATAACAATTTTTTCTCCCAGCGACATTGCGAGATTATTGTCATAATAAGCGGCTTCGTTTATAAAGTGCGGATAGGCCTCATAATCACCTTGATAGGTAACTTCTGTGCCATCAAATAAAGTGAAAATGGCATCGCCAGATTTTAGCGGTTTAAAATCATTATCTTGCACATTTTTATGCACCATTCCTATTCGTTCGCCATCATCGTCCTCTGGCAATTTAAGGCTTTCAACATAACGATAAGCTTCATAACACTTGGGTAAACTAGGTACTTCATCTTTATTATAAAGTGCAATAAAATCTAAAATCGCGTGTGTCATAGTTTCCATCCAATCTAATACATCTTGGCGGATCACAGATTGTGGTTGCGGGCCGATTTCAACAATAACACCTTGCTCAGCAATTGAAGCCAAAAAGTAATGTTCATGCATGTCAACATGATCTTCAAATACTATGATGGCTTCAGGCATTTTAGATAATACATACGCCCCCATTTTTTTATTGAAATCATCAGATTTTAATAAAATAAGCGTAGGTCCCATATTACTAGTGGTGTTATGTAAATCAATTATGAAATCAGATTTTGCATTACCTTTAGGGCCAAGTTGTGCGTTAATCACCTTTGCTCGACTTTGTTCGTAATTAGCAAGCGTCTCATTGGCTAAGTCTTTTAATGCAAATTGACGATTTAAATCACAATCAATATATCGTTTGTTCTCTTTAAAACCATTAGGATTGGCAAATAAGGTATTAACATTTAATCCTTCTCTTGCGATTAACTGCGACGATTTTTGCCATTTTTTTAATAGATATATACCACTGAACTCATTGCCATGCGTGCCACCGACAACTGAAACATGTTCAATTTTTTTCATTAAAAGTAATCCCTTTGATCAAGTTGAAATGAGAGTCTATCGTACTGGAGCATCATATAAAAAGCATTGTTTATTTGTAAGAACAACACTGAATCAATTGCATTTTTTTCAAGTAGGCTACAATCAAGCAAAAAAAAGGTCCGCATAAAATGCGGACCATATAGCAAATCTAATAGTTAAAATTTAAAGCATACTATTTCAATTTTTTAAGTAATATTTCTACCGCTTTTTCTATTTGCTTATCTTGCCCTTGGGAGGTAGATTTAGGGTCATTTTTAACCATATGATCTGGCATTGTTTGACTATTTTCTAGATACTGACCTTTTGTATCTTTCATACCTACTTGTGGCACACCTGCACGGAAATCACCTGAAATCCCCATTTCCCACCATACTGCTGTCATAGTACCAGGAACTGGCATACCGACCATTTCACCTAAATCTAATTCATCATAAGTATAAGAGAAAGCATGCGCGTCACTATAATTACCTTCATTAATTAATAGCACTGATGGTTTATTCCACTGATCGAGCGGATCACCAGCATATTGACGTCCACGAACATGCATAGTGAAATATTCATTACCACTTAGCAATTTAGCTAAATCATTATGTAACCAGCCACCACCATTAAAACGCGTATCAACTACTACAGCTTCTTTATCAAAATGCTTACCCAGTAAACGAGAATAAACCGTTCTAAAACTTGGATCATTCATCCCTCTTACGTGAACATAAGCAAGACGACCATTTGATAATTTATCTACTAATGCTTCGCGATTACTGACCCAACGTTCGTACAATAAGTTATCTATTGCTTGCGCAGGTGCAGGTTTTATTACTTCATCAAAACTTTTACCCTTAACATCTTCAAACGTAAATCTGACTCGTTTGCCAACAGTATGATTTAACAACTGATATAAATTTTGGTTTTTAGTAAGCTTTATACCATTAACCGCAGTTAGTTCAACACCAGGCTTTACTTGGCTAACTGCTGTATCAAATGGTCCTTTTGCCAAAACTTCTTCAACTAACAAACCTTTACTAGAATCAAAGAACAGCCCTAAACGTCCTGTATTGTCATCAGTGCTTGTTGGTTTAGGTCTATAAGATGAACCAATATGTGATGCATTTAACTCACCTGTCATTTCAGCAAACATATTGGCAAAATCACGACCGTGACCAATAGAAGAAAGCTTTTTACGATAATCGCGACCTACATCATCCCAATCTATACCGTGAAAATCATCACGATAAAACTTGTCTTTTATAATGCGCCAGCTGTGATCAAACATAAATTCACGCTCAGAAGCTGCTTTCAATTGCATTACAGGGTTAACACTGATTGGCTTCAAAGCAATCTTTTTACCTATATCACCTTGCTTTAACTGCCCATCAGCAAGAATAAAGATTTTCTTGCCGTCTTCACTAAAAGACATACTTGCAGAGCGAGCATTCAGTTTTGCCACAAGCTCTGTTTTTTTATCTCGAATAGATTGACGCCATAAATCATAACCTTTCTCGAAGCGAGCTAAATAATAAAGCGCTTTGGCATCTTTAGTTAAATATGCCTGACCTAAACTTGAAGAGTGAACAGTTAAACGAACAGTACGGCTATCTAAATTGTCCCATTCAATATCGACTGGTTTCACATCTGTGTCGGTATCTTTGTCAGCTTTTTCATCTTTAGATTTGGCTTCACCTTTTTTAGTTTCTAACTCTTTTTGTAGCGCGTACTCTTCTTTTGACATACTGAATTTGTCATAACTGTCTTTCGTTAAGAATGCAGCCAGAACATCACCTTGACGACCCCAACTACCATGATCTCTTTTACCAAAACGTGAGCTCCACCAAAGCACAGCTTGACCATTAGTATGCCAAGTTGGCGCTGCATCATTGTAACCAGATAAACTAATGTCTTTTGGTTCAGCTGAACCATCCGCTGGAAAAACACCTATATTATTGATAAATAAACGGCTTCTGGGAGCAAAACTTGCTGTCATCCAGTAACTATCTGGCGACCAAGCAAACGAAATATCGCCATCTGCATAAGAGTAATTATGCTGTTTTCCTAGCGCTACATTTACTTTTTTACTTTTACGATCAATAACTTGAACTTCATCACGATTCGATAAAAACGCGATTTTTTTGCCATCAGGTGAATAAACTGGTTGGAAACTATCAGAATCAGCTAAATGAACAACTTCTTCTTTTAAAGTTGTTGCAGCAAAAAAATATGGCTCAGACTCATTTTTAATACTTGTTTCGTATAAGCCCCAATGCCCTTCTCGCTCAGCTGCATATAATAATGTTTTACCGTCTTTGTGAAATGATACTGAACGTTCTTGCTGTGGAGTATTCGTGATTGCACGTGTTGTTTTAAATTCAGTGCTAGCAACAAATACTTCACCGCGGGCAACAAAAGCCACTTCTTTACCATCAGGAGATACAGCATATTCTGTAATTTTACCGCCTAATGATACCGGCAATAACTCATCTTCTTGTATATCGTTGGCTATTGAGATTTTAACATGTTTAGCAGACCCATTTTTGCGCGTGTAAACACTGCCATGATGAGCAAAAGCTAACGTACCATTGTTACTAATAGATAAACTACGAACAGGATGAGATTTAAATTTTGTTATTTGCTTTTTGTTACTACCATCTAAATCTGATTGCCATACATTAAAAGCACCTGATTTTTCTTCAGTTGTATAATAAAAAGTATTTTTGTCTTTCCATACAGGGTTATGATCAGCACCTTTAAATGAAGTGATCTGAGTATGTGAACCAGACTTTAAATCATGTAACCAAATATCGCGCGCAAAAGCAGACACATCGTGTTTTCTAAACTGATTTTCATATGACTTTTCATCACGATAAAGAACTTGCTTACCATCTGGAGAAAACTGAAGTTCAGAAGCAGGAATTGTTGCAAGCATCTGAGGCGTGCCGCCTTTGATTGAAACAGTATAACTTTCAGTTAATCGCGAGGTTGGAAAAACCGTTGATTGCGTTGAATCCATTCGGCTCGAAGTAAATAAAACACTTTCACCATTTTTAGTAAAATCTTGAGGAATATCATGAGAAGAGTGGTATGTTAAACGCTTTGCTTTACCACCTTTAGCTGGCATTACGTATACGTCTAAATTGCCATTTCTGTCACTGGCAAAAGTAATACTTTTACCATCTCGTGACCAAATAGGATGACCATCCCAATCATTATGAATCGTTAAAGGGCGCGCTGTGCCACCTTTAGCTGGTACAGTATAGATATCACCTTTATATGAGAATGCAATGGTTTTACTATCAGGTGAAATACTACTATGTAAAAACCATTCTTCGCTTTTTTCAGCGGCACCGGCAACACTGGCAAACATAGCCAGGGCTGACAACGCATACTTTGACTTATGCATTATTACTTCCTTTAATAAGATGATGTAGGACCATCACTTTTTATTATTGAACACCGCTATAAGCGGATTTTGTGATATTATAACAATACTAGCGGTATGCAAATGTAAATAGACGAACAACCAATTAGCTGCTTTAAAGTACAACATAAACCAATAAAATATTTTATAAAACACCCGCTATATTACATAAATAGGAACAGATACCCAAAGATAAAAAGTAACAAATCATTAGTTGGATTCAGAACGTTGGTTTTAGCAACGCAATAAAATGGGGAAAAGTAGGCTGGCGTTTATTTCTAAGTATATTTATAAACTCTAAACCTATCATGCTTGCAAAGTGTAAAGCCTCCATATTTTTTAGTTTTTTAAATTCTTTGCTCAATAAACGCATTCATGCGACTAAAATATATTAAATAAATTACAAAAAAGTGCCTAAAGAAGTCACCAAGTTAACTTGACCATTACATCAAGCCTTTAGAGCATTATATTGAACAGATGGCCAAGCAACATAACCCCGTTCATCTAAATATTTTGCAAACCATTAATGGCATCGGTCGTATTCTCGCGCTGACAATTATTTACGAGATTGGTGATATTAATCGCTTCCCGAGTGTTCAAAAGTT
>NZ_JAHKQC010000003.1:0-2413 GCF_018860845.1 Pseudoalteromonas sp. C2R02
CCTCGTGTACCGCTCCAAAATTTCACCTCTATATTCTCTATAAAAAATAAAAACTTCTATTTAAAATAATCTCAATTTTTAAAATCTAATATTCGCCATTTTACTTTCAGCACATATACTTACTTCGTTTAGAACAAAACTTAATGGAGGATTAGTATTTATGACCGCGATATATATTGCAGCAATAGCACTATTTTCAGTTTTTGCTCAATGGCTTGCTTGGGTATTTAAAGTTCCTGCCATTTTATTTTTATTATTAATAGGCTTACTACTAGGCCCTGTTTTTTCAATATTAAACCCAGACGAATTACTAGGTGATTTATTGTTTCCTGTAATCTCTCTTTCTGTTGCGATTATTTTATTTGAAGGTGCTCTTACATTACACTTTAGAGAGCTTAAAGGCATAGGAAAAGTTGTAAGGAACTTGTGCTCTATTGGTATGCTCACAACCTTTACTATTATCGCTCTGAGTAGTTATTGGTTGTTAGACTTAGATTGGAGAGTATCAGCTGTTTTAGGTGCTGTACTCGTTGTTACAGGCCCCACAGTAATCACCCCCTTACTCAATATCATGAGGCCTAGCATTGAGGTTGACCGCATATTACGTTGGGAAGGTATTGTAATAGATCCTATTGGAGCATTATTCGCAGTGCTTGTATTTGAGGCTGTGAAGTTTGCTGGGCCAACAGACGCATTAAGCCATACTTTATTTCAGTTAAGCGCAACATTAGCAATCGGTTTATCTCTTGGCGCCTTTGCAGGGTGGTTAACGACTTTATTTTTTAGAAAAGACTGGATCCCATATGAGCTACAAAAATTTACAGTCCTTGCATTCGTTTTATTTGTTTTCTCACTTTCTAACTATCTAAGTCATGAATCAGGGCTTTTAGCCGTAACAGTCTTTGGAATATGGCTTGCAAATCAAGATGACTTGGAACTAGACGCTATTTTAGAATTTAAAGAAGATTTATCAATGATCTTAATTTCAGGCTTATTTATTCTACTGGCATCTAGGCTAAGTTTGTCTGAGTTGTTATTGCTAGGTCCTACAGTGATGGTATTCCTGGTGATTGTATTATTTATTGCTCGCCCATTCTGTATTATTGTTTCGACCTTTAAATCAGACATTTCGATCAAAGGGCGAATGATCTTAGCTTGGATTTCACCTAGGGGTATTGTCGCTGCAGCAGTTGGTTCTGTTTTCTCATTAAGTATGGCTGAGCAAGGAGTAAAGGATGCTGATAAAATAGTGCCTCTTATATTTACAGTAATTATTGTTACTGTAATTCTTCAAAGCTTGACAGCTCTACCACTTGTTAAGTTATTAAAAATGCATAGACCAGAACCTTCAACTATTTTAATTATTGGTGCAAATCATGTATCAAGATCGATAGCGATTGCACTCAAAGAACAGAATATCAATATCTATTTATCTGATCCTGCCTGGGAAAATTGTAAAATGGCCAGAATGAGCGGCTTACCCTGTTATTACGGAAACCCACAATCTGAACATGCAGAAAGATATTTGCCAATGACAGATATAAAAACCGTATTAGCACTATCACCTAATAGACACAATAACGCCATTGGAGTGCAATACTTTTCACACCTTATCAAAGAAAAAAATGTATTTTCATTAAAATCATCAACTGTGCACTCTAAAGCAAATAAAGACAGTGCGACCTTTCTTTCGAGACAAATATTATTTATAAATAATACCCAAGATAATACAGCCACTTTTACACGATTAAGCGATCTAATTGCCAAAGGAGGTAAGGTAAGTACAACTCGAATCTCAGAAGAGTTTACCTGGGATAATTATTTAGAAGTAAATAAAGAAGCTGTGCCATTATTTTTAATAAATACAATCGGACAATTAAGTCCATTCACACCTCAACTGGAAAAGCCAATAGCAGGGGAAATGGTTGTTGCTATGCAACCATCTAAAATGTCAGTATTAAAAGATATGGGATAGCTATACAGCCATGCCAACCCTATTAAGTTAGTGTCCTAATATAAATTAGGATAAATTTTTAAGAGTACAAGTTATAACGTCAGACTAAACTTAAATACCTGAATCCATGCAGGCAACACAGCTTTACTGAAATGATGTAGGTGAGATATAAACGTAGGCGGTGCTTTAGCCGAGTATTGGTTGCTCTTGATTAATTTATAAAATTTCTAAAAACCCAGAAAGCAAAAAACCCGATACATTTCTGTATCGGGTTCTTTAATTAGGAGCCTGGCGATGTCCTACTTTCACATGGGAAACCCCACACTATCATCGGCGCTGTTTCGTTTCACTTCTGAGTTCGGCATGGGATCAGGTGGGTCCAAAACGCTATTGTCACCAAGCAAAATCTGTTGATTATGCTTATGTTTCGTTCTTTAATAAATTCGGTCTGCTGATACA
>NZ_JAHKQC010000019.1:0-50239 GCF_018860845.1 Pseudoalteromonas sp. C2R02
TTTTTTGCTTTTTGGGATTTGAGAATAATATAGTTCGTGGCTAAAGCCAACTCCTACAAATAAGCCCTCTGCATGTAGATTGAATCTGTAATACCGCCTATAGGAGCAAGCTTCAGATGCGAAGGTGGAAATTCAATAGCATCATATTCAACTAAAACTGTTCGTGGCTAAAGCCAACTCATACAAATAAACTTCTGCATGTAGGTTCAATCTGTAATACTAGCTGTAGGAGCCAGCTTCAGCTGTAAAGGTGAAAACTCAATAGAATCATATTTAACTCAGAGTGTTCGTGGCTAAAGCCAACTCATACAAATAAACTTCTGCATGTAGGTTTAATCTGTAATACAAGCTGTAGGAGCCAGCTTCAGCTGCAAAGGTGAAAACTCAATAGAATCATATTTAACTCAGAGTGTTCGTGGCTAAAGCCGACTCCTACAAATAAGCTTCTGCATGTAGGTTTAATCTGTAATATAGCCTGTAGGAGCCAGCTTCAGCTGCGAAGTTGAAAATTCAATAGCATCATATTTTACTCAGACTTTTCATGGCTAAAGCCAACTGCTACAAATAAACCTTCACTGGCTGGTTTAATTTGTAATACAACCTGTAGGAGCAAGCTTCAGCTGCGAAGGTAGAGTATTTGATTTCATCATATTTAACTCAGGCTGTTCGTGGCTAAAGCGGACTCCTAAAAAAGAAGCTTTTATTTGTAAGTTCATGTAATAAATTATAGCAATGGAGTTAAAATAGAAGTTCAGATATTTTTAATAAATATTGAAATGTATCATTCTAAATTTAAATACGTTTGGTGAAATTCATTCACTTTTATACTTGCTTGTTCTAAAGAAAGGGAATTATCTAATACATCATCAGCAAGGCTGAGTTTATCCTCTCTACACATTTGAGAGGCTATTATGCTTTTGACTTGATCTGTGTTGACATTATCTCTTGAAGTTGTTCTTTGGATTTGAACTTCCACAGGCACATCAATTAATAAACAGCGATTACATAGTTTATTTAAATTATTTTCAAATAATAACGGTGCAACTAATATCACATAAGGGCTTGTTGCTTGATTTAATTGATGAACTATTTGCTCACGGATCATGGGGTGAAGTAAGTTATTTAACCAAGTTTTTTTATTATAATCTTTAAAAATGATTTCTCGTAACTTAGCGCGATTAAGGGTTTTATCAACATTGAGAATATCAGAACCAAAGTGGTTACTAATTTGATTTAGGCCATCAGATCCAGTGGCAACCACTTCACGTGCTACAATATCGGCATCAACTATGTTAATGCCTAATTGTTCAAACTTATTGCTTACGGCAGATTTACCTGAACCGATACCACCCGTTAATCCAATAATTATTTTAGGCTTCATATTTAAATTAATGGCCTAAAGCAAATTGATAATAAGCGGATGTGATTTTTTCACCCCAAATCATCGCAATCCAGCCTGCAATGGCTATATAAGGGCCAAATGGAATGGGTGTCGCTTTATCCTTGCCTTGAATACTTAATAACGTAATGCCAATTACAGCGCCAACTAGACTAGATAAAAGTATTATCATAGGTAGCGATTGCCAGCCAAGTAAAGCACCAAATACGGCCATTAATTTAAAGTCACCATAACCCATACCTTCTTTGCCTGTTACCAGTTTAAATATCCAATACACAGACCAAAAACATAAGTAACCGACAGCAGCACCTATAATTGCTTGTGCTGGCTCTATAGTAAAACCTAATACTGATGCAAGTAGCGCTAACCAAAGTAAAGGTAGGGTGATTTGATCAGGCAATAACATGTGATCAATATCAATGAATATCAGTGCAACTAAACACCAAGTAACGATTAAATAAGTAAAACCAAGCGCTGTAGGGCCAAAATAATGGGCAATAGCAACACTAGCAATCGCAGTGAGTAGCTCTATACTAGGGTAACGAATAGAAATACTATTATCACAACTACCACACTTACCTTTTAAAAATAACCAACTGAGAACAGGTATATTTTGCCAAGCTTTAATTTTACTTTTACATTTAGGGCAAGTAGAAGCAGGTGTAGCCAAGTTAAATACTTTTGGTTCATCTTGAGTATAAGATTGCTTTAAATCATCAGTTAATAATAACTTACACTCATGATTCCATTCATTTTGCATCATCACAGGTAAACGGTAAATCACCACATTTAAAAAGCTCCCTATGGATAAACTGACTAAAGCAATAGTAAATAAGAAAAATAACGGACTTTGATCAAAAACTAAATTCATTTCTTGTAATAAATTATCCAACTACAGCTCCTAATTGGAATATAGGTAAATACATAGCAATAATTAAACCACCTACAAGAACACCTAAAACAGCCATAATTAAAGGTTCTAACAAAGATGATAAACCATCAACAGCATCATCTACTTCTGCTTCATATATATTGGCTACTTTCTCTAACATACCATCAAGAGAACCTGACTCTTCACCAATAGCAACCATTTGAATTACCATAGAAGGGAATATATTTGAATTTCGCATTGCAAAGTTCATTTGATTACCTGAGCTAACCTCTGCTTTTATTTCTAAGATGGCATCTCGGTAAACTGCATTACCGGAAGCGCCGGCCGCTGATTGTAAAGCATCAACTAAAGGCACACCTGCGGCAAAAGTAGTGGAAAGAGTACGGGCATAACGTGCAACAGCTGCTTTGTTTAAAATCATGCCTATAACTGGTAATTTTAAAATAGTTTTATCTGTATTATCGCGTACCTTTTTACTGCCTCTATGAGCTTGCCGAAAGGCGTAGCCTCCAGCCCACATTGCACCAAGCACTACCCACCAGTACTCTTGCATAAAATCAGATATACCAATTACGAATAAAGTAAATGCGGGAAGCTCAGCACCAAACCCAGCAAAAATATCCTGAAATTGTGGCACAACAAATATCAATAATATGGAAGTTACTATGCCTGCAATTGTCATAACAGCAATAGGATAAAACATGGCTTTTTTAATTTTAGACTTTAATGCTTCAGTTTTTTCTTTATAGATAGCAACACGGTCAAAAATACGATCTAAAGCGCCTGAAGACTCTCCTGATTCAACTAAGTCACAGTATAAATCATCAAAATAGAGTGGGTGTTTACGTAGACTATCGCTTAAAGGTTGGCCTGATTTTATTTCAGTGCCAATATTGTTAGTGAGCTTTTTCACTGATTTTTTTTCAGATCCAGAGCCTATCATATCGATTGCTTGTACCAGTGGTACACCAGCTAAAAGCATAGTTGCTATTTGCCTTGTTAATAAAGCGATGTCTTTTGCTGTAATCTTTGGGTCTGCAGACAACCCTAAAAAAGGTTTTGCTTTCTTTTTTACTTTAGAGGGAACTATACCTTGTTGGCGAAGTTTTGCTTTAACACGGGCAAGACTATCTTCACTTATTTCACCTTCGAGTTTTTTACCTCGGTTATTTACACCGATCCATTGGTAAATGTCTTGCTCTACTACTTTTGCTTTCTTAGTGGCCATAATTTAGCTCTTTGTATTAGCTCTTTATAGTTATTGTATTTAAGTTCTTAGCTGATTGAAGTTGTATTATAGTTTAATAACTTCAATAATAAGCATGTAAATAAAAATTGGCTGTAATCATTAATATAACATCAGTCATCTCCGAAGTGTTCTATCGGAGATCCTGTTTTAAGGTTCTAAGTCTAATTTTAGAAAGATTCCCGATAAAACACTTCGGGAATGACGCATATTTTTATATTTCACAACACTCTATAATATAGCTTTGGTGATATTAGAAATACTTTATTTATATTAAAAGCTCGTTACACGGTTTATTTCAACTAGGCTAGTTACACCGCTTGCTGCTTTTTTTAAACCTGACTTTCTTAAGTTGTTAATACCTTCTTTTTCGGCTGCTTCAGCTATTTCTAATGAGTTGCCTGCGCGCATAATGATTTGTGCTATTGCGGGAGTTATTGGCATTACTTCATATATACCTACTCGGCCTTTATAGCCTTCGGTACAATGTTCACATCCAACTCCTTTGAAGAGCTTTAAGTTTGGGATGTCATCTTCAAGGTAACCCAAACGAATAAGTTCTTCTTGGGGTAGCGTTTCAGGTTCTTTACAGTGATGACATAAACGGCGCGCTAAACGTTGAGCTATAATTAAAGTTACTGAGCTGGCAATATTATAACTCGGTACGCCCATATTCATTAAGCGAGTTAATGTTTCTGGTGCTGAGTTTGTATGCAAGGTAGATAATACTAAGTGACCAGTTTGTGCCGCTTTGATTGATATTTCAGCAGTTTCTAAATCACGAATTTCACCTACCATTACAATATCGGGATCTTGACGTAAAAAGGCTCTTAAAGCATTGGCAAAGGTCATATCTGCACGAACATTAATTTGTACTTGGTTTACGCCCACTAAGTTAATTTCTACAGGGTCTTCGGCTGTAGATATATTTCGCTCAGGTTTATTAAGTATATTTAAACCGGTATATAGTGATACTGTTTTACCTGAACCGGTAGGACCAGTAACTAATATCATGCCTTGCGGTTGTGCTAAAGCGGTTAAATAAAGCTCTTTTTGTTCTTTTTCGTAACCTAAAACATCTATGCCCAACATGGCGCTTGATGAATCAAGAATACGCATTACTACTTTTTCGCCCCAAAGGGTAGGTAAAGTACTGACACGAAAATCAATGCTTTTCTTTTTATTTATTTTTAATTTTATTCTGCCATCTTGCGGTTTTCGCTTTTCAGCTAAGTCCATTTGCGACATAACTTTTATACGTGCGGATATCCTACTTTCTAAGCCTATCGGTGGATTGGCTATCTCATGTAAAACACCATCTATGCGAAAACGAATTCGATACATATGCTCGTAAGGTTCAAAATGTAAATCAGACGCGCCACGTTTAATAGCATCCATTAATATTTTATTAATATATACAATAATTGGCGCATCATCTTCTTTGCTATTCACATCTGTGGATAAATTACTATTTTTACCACCATCGGGTGATTCGCCACTGAGTTCAGCCATTTGTGCATCAGTAAGCTCTAATGCAGATGTAGTGTCAAATAAAGACTCGATTGCTAACTCAAGTTGATCATAACTAACAACAATAATTTCACTTTGCATGCCCGTATTGAATTCATAATCCTCGAAGGCATCAAAATTTGTAGGATCGCTAGTCGCTAAATAAAGGGTTTTTCCTTTTACTGAAATAGGTAATACATGATGCTTTTTTATTAGTTTTTCATTCAGGATTTTTTCATCAGGTAAAAGCGTAGTATCAAAGTCAGTTAAATCGAATAGCGGGGCGTGAAATAATTGGGATGCACGTTGTGCAAGCTCCGGTGCAGTTAAATTAGACTCCCTGCAAATCAGCTCTGCCACTGATATATTTTCAGTATTTTCAGCTTTACTGATTTTTTCAAAATCAAGTGCACCTAAGTGAACTAATTTTCTGATTAAAGGGGAGTTCAATAACATTATTATCGCTAATTATTTAATTTATAATTCATATAGCCATTTCAATAGAAAAATGCTGTTAAGTCAATCAAATAGTAGATTAATATTGGTCTATAGGCCATAGAAAAGCTAAAAAGGTTTAATTTAGTTTTTATTTAATTAAGGCTCTGTACAGCCTTGAGGGGCGAAACTACTTTCCCAAGTCGTAGGTCGGTCAGCTATATTGCAATTCCAAACACCTGTAATAGCATCTCTAACTAGGTTGATGGTAGCACCATTTACAGGGTTACTACCTTGGATTACTCCTGATATGGTCGTTGCTGTTAAACTATGACTTGCACATGATATTGCACTGGCAACATTTATTTCAGCTAAATTAGCCGCAGCTGAAGGTGGAGTACCTGCGTTTGATTTTATTTCAAATAATACTCTGCCGGACTGTATCTCTTTAAAACAGCTTGAAACATCTGATTTTGCAACATAGCTCTGATATTCAGGTAACGCAACCGCTGCCAATATTCCAATGATAGCAACCACAATCATTAACTCTATTAGAGTAAAGCCTTTTATCGAATTCACCATAAGATTATCCATTAAAAAGAAGCGCATAAATAATGGGCTTCTTTTAAATTATTTAATATTAGTTTGTGCAACCTTTTGGTAATAAATCTAACGGTGCAGTTGACGTACAAGTCCATATACCCGAAGTAGCATTACGTGTTAGCGTAATTGTTTTAGTATCTACTGCTGCAGCCCCTTGAATTGCACCAACAATAGTTGTTGCTGTTAGTGCGTGAGTAGCACATGCTTGTGCACTAGGTAAACCAACGGTTACACCACCTGTTGCACCAGCGGCGACAGCTCCTACTACACCATTAGTACCTGAACCTGTAGCTGTTACGGTTAGTACTTCAAATTGTGTTTTACCAGGAATTATTTCTTTATAACAAGAGCTAACTTGCGAGCCAGCTGTATAGCTTTGGTATTGCGGTAATGCTACAGCGGCCAAAATACCAATGATTGCTACTACGATCATTAATTCAATTAATGTAAAGCCCTTTTGAGCCTTCAGTTTTAAATTATTCATTGTTACTCTCCTAACGGGGGGTGGGGGTAAAATTAGTTAAATTTTTTAATGTACTACTTTATAAATCGCACGATATTCAATCTAAGTGAATTAGCTTGAATTACAAATATACTCTGATCATTTTTCGAGCGTTCATTTCAGTATAGTTAACAATTTTGAATTGAGAAAGGCGGTTTATATTAATTTGGGCTGATTGTTTTATAAGCTACTGAAATAAATAAAATCAAAAAAAAATTATTGTTTGTAATGAGTGTTTTTAAGACGGTTTAGCTAAAGTCTGCATAATTTATGGAAGTACTTTGATTGGCATTGTTTAATGAAAACAGGTGTTTTGTGAGTTATCTCCTATCATCAGGGCATCATTTAAATAATGAAATTGGCTTTAATTAAAAATAAAGCTACTTTATCATTATTTTTAAGTATTAAATTTCGATGCAGTCTGATGGTAAATATTTACTATTCCATGTAGCTGGTCGTTTTGTAATGTTGCATGTCCAAACACCTGTGTTTGAATCTCTAGCTAGATTAATATTTGCACCACTTACGGGGCTACTACCTTGTATTACTCCGGTTATTGTTGTTTCTGTTAAGCTGTGGCTTAAACATGAAGCTGCACTGGCAACATTGATTTCTGATAAATTAGCTGCATTTTTGGGAGGAGTACCAGAGTTTGATTTTATTTCAAATAATACTCGACCTGATTGTATTTCTTTATAGCAACTAGTAACATCTGCTTTTGCAACATAGCTTTGGTATTCAGGTACCGCTACAGCAGAGAGTATACCTATGATAGCGACAACTATCATTAACTCTATAAGAGTAAAACCTTTTACCGAATTCGCCATAAGATAAACTGCCTATAAAAAACAAAAAAGCTCATAAAGAATGAGCTTTTTAAAAAATATAAATTAAACTTTTGTACAACCTTTAGGTAATAAATCAGCCGGAGCAGTTGATGTACAAGTCCAGACTCCAGTGCTAGCAGCACGAGTTAGAGTTATAAGTTTTGTATCCACAGCTGCAGCACCCTGAATTGCACCAATAATCGTTGTAGCAGTTAATGCATGAGTTGCACATGCTTGAGCTACAGGTAAGCCAACGCTTACACCACCGTTAGCATCTGCTGCTACTGTTCCTACTACACCTTTTGTACCTGTGCCTGTAGCAGTTACTGTTAAAACTTCAAATTGTGTTTTCCCTGGGATGATTTCTTTATAACAAGCACTTACTTGAGAACCTGCTGTGTAGCTTTGATATTGTGGTAATGCAACTGCAGCTAAAATACCGATAATTGCAACTACAATCATTAATTCAATTAGTGTAAAGCCTTTTTGTGCTTTTTGTTTCATGTTTTTCATCTTACTCTCCAAACGGGGGCTTATAATATATAAGTAAAAAGATTACTTTATATTATTGAAAATTAAAATTCTCTAATGAGAAAGTGTGTCTTTGAGTTTTTATTTAATTCCGTTTTAACTCATTGATACAATTATAAACTCAGAGTAAATTATTTTTTGACTTTATTACTAAACTCAAGAAATTAATCTAACCCTTTATCATTAGAGGTATCTCCATGTACCCCTCAATTGTTATTAGATGCTATCATGCAAAAATGAATATTGGTAGTTTATTAGTTACCTTTTTATAACAAACTTGTGTTTTAGGCTATATTTAGCTTAAATATACTTTTTAAAACACAAATTATGTTATTTCTGATACTTAGGAGACTCTCTTTGTGGAAACAAAATAGGTATTTTGTATTAGTTGTTGCTAAAGCGCATTGATAAGTCAACGGCGTTTACATGTTTTGTTAACGCGCCGCTAGAAATAAAATCAACACCTGCTTGCGAGTATTGTTTTAAAGTTTCGATAGTCATATTGCCCGAAACTTCTAATTTAGCTCTTTTATCTGTAAAAGTAACTGCTTGTTGAATTTGTTCAACAGTAAAGTTATCTAACATGATAATGTCAGCGCCTGCGTTTATCGCTTGCTCAAGTTCGTCAAAGTTTTCAACTTCAACTTCTACTTTTATGCTTGGGTTATTTTGCTTAGCGATACTTTGTTTAGCAGCTGTTACTGCTTGGTTTATTCCGCCACAGGCTGCAATATGGTTCTCTTTAATTAAAAACGCATCAAAAAGGCCAATTCTATGATTTTGTCCACCACCACATTTAACTGCATATTTTTGTAATTGTCTTAAACCAGGAAGGGTTTTACGGGTATCAAGTAATTGTGTGGTTGTGCCTTCAAGCTCTTTTACACACATAGCTGTAGTCGTTGCTGTACCTGACAAGGTTTGTACAAAGTTAAGTGCAGTACGTTCGGCAGTTAAAATAGCTCTTGCGCTACCAGTAGCAATAAATAATATGCTATTAGCTTTTACTGAGTCGCCATCGTTTACTAAAAATTCAAGTTCTACGTTTGAATCTACTTGTTTAAATACTTCTTCAACAATAGCCTTACCACAAAATACGCAATCTTCACGTGTGATCACGATTGCATTGGCTGTTTGTGTTTGGGGAATTAATAACGCAGTGATATCTCCAGTGGTACTTAGGCCTGATGAAGTATCATCTTTGTTTGTATTTAAATCTTCGTCTAATGCAAGTTTAACAAGTTGGCTGATTAAGTCTGGTGAGAGTGACATTTTTAATTCTCTTTACAAAGTATTGTTTGAATATTGGAGTCAATTACTCAGGTTTATACCTAAGATAAGTTTATGGTTAAATTTTACCTGTATTTAAACTGTGATGCTAGGCTTAGCTTCTAGTTGGTAAATATCTTTTGCGTTATCAAAGCTGATAGCTTGCCAAATGTTATTAGGTAAATTTAAATCATAATAACTCTGCCATAAATCTGCGTAGCTTTTACTAAACAAACAAAGCGGAAAGTTACTTGCTAATATAATTCGGTTTTCGCCAAATTGAGATAATAAATGATTAATGATTTGTTTTAACCATAGCTGTTTATATTGCCTATTATGCATTTCCCAGCCTGAACATTTTATATGGATGTTGTGAAAGGGAGATAAAATATCAATTGCTTGCTGCCACTGTTGGTATTTATTTGCTGTTGGAAAACCACAGTGGTTTATCAGTATGTTTAAACTAGGTAAACTTTTAGTGTATTTAGCTAACTGTTTAGAGGCATTGAGGTTGTGGATTTCAAATTGTGCTTCAAAGATTAAATTGAGTTCAGCCAATAAAGTTAAGTTGGTTAATATGTTCTCATGAAACAATAAATCATTATCAGTACCTTCCATTATGTGTCGAATACCTATTAGCTGATTATTACTTTGTAGCTGAAGCTTAGATAGCTGCAGTTTGAACGTTTCATTAGATAGTGTCATATCAAGAAAAGAAACCGCTTTAAAAGGTATATTGCTAATTGTAGAGCGTAAAAAATTAATCTCTTCAATTGGGGACTTATTATCAAAGCCTGCTTCAATATGTACTATACCTCCTAGGTTAAAGTTATCATTTAACTGGAGATCTTGCTCGGTGAAGTTTTTTTGAATGATGTGCTTATCTGGCCAAAAGGGTGGGTTATTAGTTTGTAGCCATTGATATTGGCCTTTTACTAAATCAAATAAGTGAATATGTGGATCTATTATTTTATGTTTCATTTTTTTTTCATCGCTTATTGATTTGTTATTAAGAGCCTTGAGAGGCGATTATAACTGCCTTGTTTTCAGATGACGATATTCCCGATAAAAGACTTCGGGAATGAGTATGTTGGTTAATCGTGTTTATCCATAAAAATAATAAGAGAGGTCTTACAAATTCAGCTCAAAATAAAAGCGAATGTAATATTCGCTTTATAAAAAGAATTTAAGGTTTGTTAAAATTTTTTAATGGCCACAACCGCCGGCACCGTGTACATGGCCGTGAGATAGTTCTTCTTCAGTTGCTTCTCTTACTGTGCTTATTTCAATCGCAAATGTAAGTGTTTTACCTGCTAATGGGTGGTTTAAATCACAATCAGCATTAAATTTACCTACTTTAAGGATTGTCACTTGGCGGCGGCCTTGATCTGTTTCAACAAAAGCGTTCATGCCCGGTTTCCAGATATTTGCTTTTTTCTTAGTTGGTGCACCAGAACCGTCTAATAAATGTTTTAATGGAATTCTTTGTTGTAAACCATCTTGAATTTCACCATAACCATCTTCTGGTGTTAAAGTGATTTCAAATTTATCGCCAGTTGCTTTGCCTTCAATTGCGTTTTCTATACCCGGTAACATGGCATTATGTCCATGCAAGTATTGTAGTGGCTCAGATGAATGGCTATTTTCAATCTCTACATCATTTTCAGTAAGAGTGTAATGGAATTCAACAACAGAGTTTTTGCTTATAGACATAATATTTCAGTTTATTTATAAATTTTTATAATTGTACTGGAATATATCGCTTTAAAACAAATTAATTAGAAATATCCGTGTTTTGTATGATGATCAAAAAAATTAGTTAAAAATTCAAATACTGCATATAGCGATAAAACAAATTGATTAGAAATAAAGATACTGAATTTTGGGTTATATAAAATTAATTAGGAATAGTGGTATTTATATTTAATATATCTAAAAACTGATTGTTAACTGTCGCTTTTGGTTTGGCTTCAAGTGGAGCGGGATCTTTTTCTAGCCAAATGATCATTTTTTTACCTAGCTTTAAAATTGCATTTTGATCTATTTCATTCCAAACAGCTAAATCTTTAAAAGATACACCATATAGCTGGCTTATATCCCATAAAGTATCGCCTTTTTTAACAATATAAGACGTACTTACTTTAACTTTATCAGGTATCTTTTTACGTTGTAAATAGGGGCTTATATGGTATTCCACTGTGAGCTCTGAGTTTTTATATGCCGGTAATGCTAATACTTGACCTATTTTAATTAAGTCGCCATTTAGTTGATTGATTGCTTTTAACTTATTTACAGTAGTATTAAATTTCTTTGATATTTTAAATAAAGAGTCTTTGGCTTTCACCTGATAACGACCATAAACAAGTTTGCCATCAATTAATTGATAATGAGAGTCGAAGTAATGTGCTTGACTAATGGGTACTAGTAATTGATGTGGCCCATATTTTGGGCTTGAGTTGCTTATATAGCCTGGGTTTAATTGATATAAGGTCTGCATTTTTATTTTTGCAATCTTAGCGGCAATTAACATATCAAATTGCTGGCCTATATCTATATTAATTGTAGTTGCTTGGTTTTTTAATTTAGGCCAAAAGTGATATTTATCTTGTTGCTTTAAAATTGATGATAAAGCAAGCAGTTTTGGTATGTAGTTAGTTGTTTCTGATGGTAGATTTAATGACCAAAAATCAGTTTTTTTACCTAAACGTTTATTTTCAATAATAGCTTGTTTTACACGACCTTCGCCCGAATTATATGCAGCAATGGCATGTAGCCAATTTTTTGAAAACTTAAAATGTAGATACTCTAAATAATCTAAAGCGGCAGTGGTTGCTGCTAGCACATCATAGCGGCCATCGTACCAAGCATTTTTTTGTAAGTTGAAATGTTTTGCGGTAATTGGCATAAGTTGCCAAATCCCCGTTGCACCTTGTGCTGATAACGCTTTTATTTCAAAGTCACTTTCTACTATGGGTAACAAAGCCAGCTCTAATGGTAATTTTCGTTGTTCTATTTGATTTACAATATGATAAAGGAAAGGTTCGCTGCGTTTTGTTATTGTATGCATGTAATAGGGGTGTTTTAAGTACCAAGCAATTTTTTTATCAATCTCTTTATGTTTAATGCTAGGGAACTTAAGTTGCATGGCGATTCTAAGCCATAAGTCAGAAACTTCAGCGGGCTTTTTAATCGTTATTTTTTTTACTTTTGCTTTATTTGCTATTTTTGTAATTACTGGTGTCGGTTCCGCTTTATTTGACTTAGTAGGTGAGTGATTACTTTTAACTTTAAGGCTTGATTTGTTAACCGCCATGTTATTTGATTGACAGCCGATAAGAGCAAGTATTATTAATATTCTAAGCTGCGCCATACAGATTGTAATCCGAGCTGATGAATATTTTGAGTGTAGACTAGTTTAAAAAATAGCTGTAATAAAAAGGTTAACTAATGACTTGTAAAACCATATAAGGAGACTTAATGATTATGAAAGGTAAAAATATAAAAACAACAGCCATAATTAAATAAATTGCTGAATGAATATAATGCGTTTTTTTAATTTTTAATAATGAACAACCCGCTATTAATCCGCCAGCAACAATTAAAAAGCCCCATAACTGTAAAAGACTGGTACTTTGAGTTTGTTGAATTTTAAGTAAGGTTGCAAATACATGCGCATCATTAATTAAAACAGCAAGCAAAGTAATGCTTACTAAAATAAATTTAATGCCTAATATTCTACTTTTTGAAGCCATAAAGTTTTCATGTTTACAAAAGTGGAGTGTATTATGGTTATAAAAGGGTATTAATTACCAGAGGTTTATGCGAAATAACGCACTATTTATTATTGAGTGCGTTATTTACTGTAGAAATTAAGGCATTGAGTTCTTGCTGATTTTGCTCTAATTTTTGATTTGCCAAAGCGAGTTCGTGACTTAAATTTAAAGCTGTCATCAAAAGTGCTCTGTCATTATTTCGAATACCACTACGCTGTTTGATATCCCAAAATAACTTATCTAAATGTTGCGCTGCTTCATTTAAAGCGGGCTCTTGTCCATCTGGGCAAGCAAACTGGTGTTGCTGCCCCATGATTTCAACCTTAATACCTTTTGGGTTGGTTGGAGACATTAATTAGCCTGCTGAACACTTTGTAATTTAGTTAATAAACCTTCAAGAGTTGTTGCAGCATGCTTTTGTTTTTCATCTACTTCTAACGCTTCAAGTTGTAGTGTTTCATTTTCATCAGTAAGTTTGTGGTTTTGATCTTTTAACTCAGAAACAGTTTGTTTTAACTGGTTGTTTTGTTCAATAAGTTGATTGATCAGTTGTTCGAGTTGAGGAAGTGTTTCGTTTAACATAAGGCGCTCTTATAACTGGTTTAATAATAACTGCAAATTTAATCTAAACTTGTACATATTGCTACTGTTTACGCACGAATAGCTGAAATAAGTTAGCTTTTTAAGTAAAATAGCGAAAGCTACCTCTTTATTAAAAGAAAAATAGGATTTTAAATGCTTAGTTATCGTCACTCATTTCATGCTGGAAACCCAGCCGATGTGTTAAAACACTTAGTATTGTTTGAAGTATTAAAGTACCTCACAAAAAAAGATAAATCATTAGAGTATATTGATACGCATAGTGGAGCTGGAATGTATGCGTTTTCCTCAAGTGAAGCACAAAAAACGCAAGAATTTGAACAAGGTATCGCTAAATTATGGGCGTACTCAGGTGATAATCAAGCAATTATAGATTACTTAGATTTAATCAAAGGTTTTAACCAAAATGAATTGTCATTTTATCCTGGTTCTCCTGCGGTTGCCCATAAGGTATTAAGAGCACAAGATAAGTCTTGGTTATTTGAATTACACCCGCAAGATCATGGCCATTTATCTAATAATTTTAGACCAACAAGAAAAAGAAAAGTAAGAAAAGAAGATGGTTTTCAGGGGTTGTTAGGTCTATTACCGCCTTTATCCCGTCGTGCTTGTGTTTTAATTGATCCGCCTTATGAAATTAAATCAGACTATGAATTAGTTGTTAAAACAGTTGCTACTGCATATAAAAAGTTTGCAACAGGTACTTATATGATTTGGTATCCAGTTGTAGATAGAGAGCGAATTGAAAAAATGGAAGCGTCACTGATTGAATCAGGTATTAAAAATGTTCACCTTTATGAGCTAGGCACTTCAAAAGATACCGAAGAACATGGCATGACAGCATCAGGAATGATAGTGATAAACCCACCGTGGAATCTAAGTAATACTATGGATTCAGTGATGCCAGAGTTAGTTGAATTACTTTCAAATGATGATGGTTTTTATCGCTCAGTAGAGCTTGTTTCTGAGTAGGTAAGTATAAAATAACGTGAAATAAATTCCTAAACCATTGACTTATACGATAAGTTTCGTATATTACTACGAGTTCTATCGTATAAGGAGATGGGGAATGAATAAATATAATGTTGTTATCGCCAGTGCAAATGAAAAAACACGCCTTAATATAAAGCAGTTATTAGAGTTTCATTTTGACTTTGAAGCCGTTGCTTTGACAAGTAATAAAGACGATGTACTAGGTGTATGTTTATCTGGTGAGATAGATGTTTTATTTATTGACTCAAATCTGCTTTCAGATGAAGAACAAAGCCATTTAATAGAAAAACTTTCCTCAAACATCAGAATCGTATATTTATCTGAAAATTCAATTCAAGCTGCTAATGCTTTTGATTTAGGAGTTATTGACTATTTAATTACGCCTTTTTGTAGTGAGCGATTCCAAAAGTGCATACGTAAATTGTTAAGAGAATTAAATCGTGTTGTTGAAGCTCCTATGGCACACATTCAAAATTTATTGAGTCAATTTCAATTACCTAATACGGCAAAAGACCCCATCGTTGTTAAAGATACTGGCAAAATTCGCATAATAGATACCGATGATATTTTATGGGTTGGCAGTGCTGGCAACTATGTTGAACTACATTTATCCGATGAAGAAAGACCTATTTTACACAGAGAAACCTTATCAGCTATGTTAGATAAATTAACATCACATGGGTTTATTCGTATTCATAGATCTTCACTGGTGAAAAAACAGAGTATTACTGAGCTAAAACCAACAGATAATGGCGATTATTTAGTAACATTAAAAAATGGTGATTTACTTAATTTGTCTCGGCGTTATAAACAAAGCATGTCAGGCATTTTGACTTAATAGTATTTCCGTTAATTTACCAGTCACTCAGCGTAAATTCAAAGCGCTTTAGGGAATATATTGATTGTAGACAATGACTTTTCTCTTATGAAAATCATGTATTAAGCTTTTTATTCAATTGTTTTCCATTTACTATTAGGTAAATAATTCGTAAAACTTATTGATATTATATGCTGATTGTCTGATGTTCATTAAGCTTATGTTAAGTTTATACTGGGTATCTTAGTTGCAAATATTTTAAGTTGTTTTTTCTCTTGGAGATGGCGTAATGAAAGTAATTAATAAAATAGCAGCAGTATTGGTTTTATCTATACCTCTTCTGGCAAATGCTTCTGATAGTCCTGGTGATTTTAAATCAAAAGTAACTTGGGGTGATTTTAACGACTTTACGGACGTGAGACCAAATGGCGGACCTAAAGGATCTTTTCATAAACAGGTTAAGAAATCATTTGAAAAGCATTTTGCGAAATTAGCTAAAAAATTACCTGATGGATATAAATTAAGAGTTAAAGTTAATGACTTAGATTTAGCGGGTGATGTGCGTTTTGGTGGTATGAACGAAATGCGCGTTGTAAAACCTATCTACTTCCCTAAAATTAAATTTAGCTATGTATTAACCGACAGTAAAGGCAAGTTAATAAACAAAGATGATGTAAAGCTAAAAGATATGGGTTTTATGGATAAAATTAAAAGTGGCAGAGATGGCTCTTTTTACTACGATCATAAGTTAATATCAGAGTGGTTTAATAAACAATTATTAACGCAAATTAAATAAAGCGATACTACAAATAAATACAAAAAAACCTCATTTTTAATGAGGTTTTTTGTTTTGAAAAGGTTAAAGTGTTTTATAAAATAGCAGCAATATCTTTATAAAGTTGTGTTGCTTGTGTTTGCGTTAAATTGCTTATTGATTGCGACTTGCCAATTGTGCTACTTACTCTAACCGATTCATTTGATGTACTGACTGAGGTTTCAGTTAGCTTTTCACTTAACTGTTTTTGTAAACCTAACTCCGATATTTTAATAACATCATCGGAAAACGCACCAAATTGAGAGCTCGATGATTCAGAGCCTTTTTGTTTTTGAAGTGCGCCCGCCTTTTGTATTTCACTACCGGCAGTTAAAGGGAGTGCTATCGACATAATCCCTCCAAATAAATGGTATTAGATTAAGTATAGCTTAAATTAACCGCCTGGTTGAATAATGTACGTTACTTGCTGTTGAAGTTAGCGAGTAATTGGTGAATTTTTTGTAATTTCACAACTGTTGATTCTAATAACGCTGTATCTAAATCATCTTGTTTACTTAATGTTTCAACTGCAGATGCAATATCTAATATATAAGGCTTAAAACGTTTTGCATCAAACGAAAAAGCAGGATCTTTTAACAGAGCACTAAATTTAGCATGGCCATTTTTTTGTAATGTGTCTAGTTGATTATCTGCATCAAGGGCTTGTCTGTATAATACTTTTAAGTTGTTATTTAACTGCTCTATTACTGGATTCATTTTTATCTAAAGGTTTTTTGAAAATTGCCGCTATAATATCATTAATGCTTGATTTCTAAAATGGAGAATTAGATGGATATTTCTAGTGGAGGTTTACCTTCAATTGATAACTCTCAAGGTTCACAAGTATATTCAGCCGCATTGGCAAAGTCACACCAAAAGCTAGAAGGCGAGGCTGCATTAGCTTTAATTCAATCAGCAGCCAGTAGTTCACAAATAGTAAGCAATCAACCTTCAGCTTCTTCTGTGACAGCAACTTTAGGGCAAAATATTAATATACGCGTCTAGTTGTATATTATTGTAATGCTAAATCAATAGGTGTTTTGCTTTTTTCGCCGCCTATTTCTCTTACCAATTTTGGCACTAAAAACCCAGGTAACTCATTTAAGATGCCTTTTTGAATTGTTATAGCGTCTTTTTCTGCAATTTCAAAGTGTGCAGCACCTTGTACTTTGTCTAAAACATGTAAGTAATAAGGTAAAACATGCGCACTAAATAACGCTTCACTTAAATCAACTTGCGCTTTAACTGTATCGTTTATATTTTTTAAAAGTACTGCTTGGTTTAATAAAGTGACATCTGCTAACTTTAATTGTTGTAGTTTTTGGCTTAATGCGACGTCAATTTCATTAGCGTGATTAATGTGGGTTACTAAGATAACTTTTAATCGTGAAGACTTAAAACGGCTACACAATTGATCTGTGATCCGATTAGGGATCACCACGGGAAGTCGGCTATGGATCCTTATTCTTGTTATATGTGGTATTTTTTCAAGCTCTGTCATAAACCAATCAATCGCATCATCTTTTGCCATAAGCGGATCGCCGCCACTTAAAATCACTTCATTAATATTTTTATCGTTAGCGATATATTTTAAAGAATCGATCAGTGCTTTTTTGTTTAAATGATTATCTTGATAAGGAAAGTGGCGTCGAAAACAATAACGACAATTTATGGCGCAACCTGTTTTAAAAATGATAAGTACACGAGATTTGTATTTATGTAATAAACCAGGGATTTGATTGTTTTGTTCAAGTAAAGGGTCGTGATCAAAACCTTTTTTGATTAAAAATTCTTGATGTAAAGGCAGTACTTGTAATAATAAGGGATCATGACTATCACCGACTTTCATTTTTTTTATAAAAGGTAAAGGCACACGCATCGCAAACAGTTTTCTTGCTTTTATGTCTTCAGAAAAAGCTTTTTCATCAATTTTTAGCATTTTTAGCAATTTATTTGGCTCAGATACGGCCATTGCTAATTCTTTTTGCCAGTTAGTATGCAAATTTGCTTCAATTGTTTGTATCATAGCTTAGTAAATAACTCGAATTGATTAATAGAGGATAAGATGGCGAATTATAGCACTAATGAATTCAAGGGAGGCCTAAAATTTATGATGGACGGCGAACCTTGCAGTATTATCGAAAATGAAATGGTAAAACCTGGTAAAGGCCAAGCTTTTAACCGTGTAAAATTACGTAAATTGATCTCTGGTAAAGTATTAGAGAAAACATTTAAATCAGGTGATACTGTTGAAGCTGCTGATGTAATGGATACAGAGCTTGCTTACCTTTATAATGATGGTGAGTTTTGGCACTTCATGAACAACGAAACATTTGAGCAAGTTGCTGCAGACGAAAAAGCATTAGGTGATGCACTTAAGTGGTTAGTTGAAAATGATGTGTGTACACTTACAATTTGGGATGGTCGTCCTATTGTAGTGACTCCGCCTAACTTTGTAGAGCTAGAGATCACAGATACAGATCCTGGCCTTAAAGGTGATACTGCTGGTACTGGTGGCAAACCTGCTACTTTATCAACAGGTGCTGTTGTACGTGTTCCATTATTTGTTCAAGTAAACGAAGTAATTCGTGTTGATACTCGTACTGGTGAATACGTGAGTCGTGTTGCTAAATAGATCTGCTTCGCATTTCTATTAAGGCCACTGCGTGGCTATCTCCGTGGGTATGTAGTTAAATGACTCTCAAAGTCGTTTGGGTACATATCCCACTTATCTGCATTGCTAACTTCCCTATTTTAATTTCCTTAAGGTCTTTTTGTGAATTCTCCTCTTTGGCAGCCAAGCGCCAGTATAAAAAATTTAAAAAAACGTGCTGAAATTATTCGTAGTATTCGAGAGTTTTTCTACCAAAGAAATGTAATGGAAGTTGAAACTCCAAGCCTATCTCAAGCAAGTGTGACAGACATTCATTTAATCAGTTTTAATACTGAGTTTGTAGGGCCAAATTATAGCAACGGTGTACCGCTTTATTTGCAAACATCACCTGAATACGCAATGAAAAGGCTATTAGCTGGTGGCAGTGGCGCTATTTTTCAAATAAGCAAAGCTTTTAGAAATGAAGAGTCGGGCAAGCATCATAATCCGGAATTTTCAATGTTAGAATGGTATCGACCTGGTTTTGATCATTTTGACTTAATGGATGAAATTGATTCTCTCATGCAAGCTATTTTAAAGTGCGAAAAAGCACAGAGAATAACCTATCAAGCTGCTTTTGGCTCTATATTTAATACAAACCCATTAACAGCTTCATTAGAAACACTGAAACAGATTTGCGAACAACATGGTTTTGAAAACATAGCTAAAGACGAAACAGACAAAGATACCTTGTTACAGCTATTGTTTAGTATGGTTGTTGAACCAACAATAGGGCAAGAACAACCCTGTTTTATTTATGACTTTCCTGCATCTCAAGCAGCGCTTGCTAAAATAAACAAAGATAACCCACAAGTAGCTGATAGATTTGAGCTGTATTTTAAAAATATGGAATTGGCTAATGGTTTTAATGAACTAACAGATGCCAATGAGCAGTTAAGCAGGTTTGAAAGCGATAACTTAAAAAGAAAAGATATGGGCTTAGCTCAGGTGCCTGCGGATCTTAATCTAATAGATGCCTTAGCTTCTGGTATGCCTGAGTGTGCAGGTGTGGCTTTAGGTATTGATAGATTAATCATGCTAGCGCTAGAGCAGAGTCAAATCAAAGATGTGATTAGCTTTGATATAGAGCGTGCTTAGATTTATTTAACCGGTTGATTAGTCAGATCTTGAATAATGCCTTTGGTTGTTGCTGGGTAATTAGTAAAAATACCATCAACACCTAAGGTCAGCATGGCTTTGATATCGTCTACTTTATCTAGAGTATAAGCGTAAACCTTTAAACCTCTTTTGTGAGCGTCAGAAACAAAATCCTGATTAATAAAATCTTTATCTAAATGGATACTAAAAGCATTTAATGTGTGAGCAAACTTAGCATACTCAAGTGGGATACTTGAGGTAAGCGCACCTATTTTAATCCAAGGTAATTGCTGTTTTATAAATCTTAATTGGTGATGATCATAAGATGAAATGATTAAATTTTCTTGTGATATTTTGCCTTTTTGAAGGTTGTTTTTAATATCTTCAACAAGTTTAGTTAAATCAAATGTATGTTTAAGCTCAATGTTTAATAAAGTTTGATTATTATTCCAATTTATTAGTTCTTGTAGGCTAGGGATTTGTTCGCCCATGCCAGCATCAAGTCCTTTTAATTGGCTTAAAGTGTAATTACTCACTTTACCTTGGCCATTGGTTGTTCTGTCTAACCATGAGTCATGAATAATGACATAGGCATCTTTAGCACTATGTAAATCGACTTCAATGCCATCTACTTCTATCTCTAAAGCCGCTTTTATCGCACTTTTGGTATTTTCAGGATAATTTCCACTGGCACCTCTGTGAGCAAATACTTTCATTTAACAATCAACTCCTTTTATTTAAACCCGCCTACAGTAGCCTCTGGGGATTTACACTTCGTTGTTATGTTATCTTTTAAGGGAGTAACCATTACTGCGATAACATGCCTAGAATTGGAAAACCCCAATCCATCTGAGTGGGAACTTACTTAATACAACTGGTATTATTACTCGCTTTAGCTTTTTTTGCTTTATTAACCGACCAAGTTTCATAAAAAGCCGCACTGACAACTAGAAAACCACCAATAAAGGTTGTTAAGCTTGGTCGCTCACTTAATAAGATAAAAGATAAAATGCAGCCGTATAGCGGTTGTAAACACGAGATTAAACCTGCGGTTGTTGCAGATAAATTTTGTAAACTTGAAGCAAATAATGAATGTGGTGCTGCCGTAAATATCACGCCAACTAACAGTATTAATAACCAATCAGTTTGTGTTACTTCAGCTGGAGGCACTTCAACAAATAAACATAACATTAAACAAGCCACTAAAGTTTGATAAAGCATAGTGTGCGGGCCAGAATAATGCACAAAGTAATTTTTATGTAATACATTTCTTAAGGCAAAAAATACCGCAGATATCACACCGATTATTATGCCAATTGTTACTTGGTTACCTAAACTGGCTTCTGGGATAAGTAAATAAATACCAAAAACAACCACACACGCTAGCATTAAATCTTTTAATTTAGGGCGCGTTTTATTAAATAATGGCTCTAAAAAAATAGTGAAAACAGGGTAAGTAAAAAAAGCGATAATACCGATGGTTACGCCAGCCTTTTGCATGCCAGTAAAATAAGTAACCCAATGAATGCCAACAACAATACCTAATAAGATAGCAATGCCATAATCTTTTTTATTAGCGAGCTTTATTTTCTTTTTTGTTAGATATAATAAAATGAATAAAGTAATAGCAGCGACTGCTGTGCGATAGACTGTAATATCTAAAGCAGGCATGCCTATTAGTTTAGAAAATAAAGCGGTACCACCAAACAAAAATACGGCAATGTGTAAATATATGAGGCTTTGGTTATGTGAATGCATTAATAAATAAATTTTTTTTCTTATCTTATGGGAGTCTAAATTACATAACAAGATGAAAATTCATATATTTATTTAAATTTTATATCTTTATAAAAAGGAAATTCTTTAAGTAGCCACCAAGCATCTTGAGTAGCTTGTAGATCTTGTTGATCGTTTTTTAATAAAAATAGCCTTTTACCGCCCCATTTACTCAATGGAAACAAGTGACTTGTAATAGGGTGATTTTCAAGTTTTGTTTTAAAGCTACCATCTTTTATTGCTTGCTTGAGACCATAACTGATTTGGCTTGCTAAGGCATAGTTTTTATTATCAACATAAAACCACATATTAAATGGATAAACTAATAAAAACTCGTCAAATATAACCAATTTATTGCCCCACATTATTTGATACTTTTCTATTTCGCTGTAGCCTTCATGTATGCCCCTTGGAAAATAGTCACAACGTCCTTTTTCTAGCATTTTGAAGTTAATTTCAAATTTATTAACCTTTAAAATTTTTAATCCCGCATTTTCTAAAATGGTGGTATCAGGCCAATGCTCTGCTTGGCAGGCGGTTAATGTTTTTAATTGTTCCATAGTAGTGATGTTTGAAAACTTTTTTCTATCTGCTTTTCTGATAATGAGTGCGCGAACACCTAAAATACCACCAAGCAAATCTATTGGAATGGCGGTAAAGCTCTCTTCTCGTTCTCTATTAGCTCCGCCCCAAATGATATCAAGATAAATACTATTTTTTAGCATTCTGAACCAGCGACCCTGAGTCATAGAAATTGTGCTTAATACCAGTTGTGATTGGCCGTATTTGTCTTGAGATTTATCAAGTGCTAATTGGATGATGTCAGTAAAAAATAAGTGGGCAGTATCTGTATCAGATTGAGGTGCTATGGTTCGAACAATATTAAGCTTTTTATCAGCGGCATTATTATTTAAAGGTATTAAAAGCAATAAAGCACATATCAAGGCAATTGAGAATTTCATAATTGAAATAACAAAAGACAAATTTATTATTAAGTATAGGTGTTTTTTAACAGAGTATTACTAGATTTTTTGGAAGTGTATATATTTATTTGATGGAAAGTGGTGGAGCTATGCGGGATCGAACCGCAGACCTCCTGCGTGCAAGGCAGGCGCTCTCCCAGCTGAGCTATAACCCCACATTCCATCATTCAAGGTTACTGGTTGCCTTGAACGGGGCGTACTTTATGTTTATTCATAACTTTGGTCAAGCACTTTTTATTATTATTTGTTTGAATGTTTAAAAATAAAACAAAACCTTTACTTTTCTTGACAGTCCAAGCGTTTTTTACTGTTAAAATATAAAAAAACAAAGGAAATATCATGAAAGTTATATTTTTAAGCTTAGCGGTCGCTATCGTTTTATCTGGATGTTCAACAGCAAGTAATAAAAAAAATGAAGAACAATCTTCAAAAACAACCTTAATAAAAGAAATTGATGTGGATGGCATAGAGCGCTTTTCTTTTTCAGCCGATTTTACGATCCAAGAAAATGACACATTAAAACCAAAACAAGCAAAAAAACGTAGGAGACTGAATCCACAAAGAGTTCAAGGGTCTTCAAAGCAAGAGCCCGTTGAGCAAGAATCTAAAAATCAGAGCTCTTTGGAGCAAAAAGCTTTAAGTATGTTAGATAAAAACTTAAATCAAAAAAAATGGTGCAGTTATGGTTATGAGCTTGATGAGAAATATTGGCAAAATACCACTTTTAGAATATTAGGGCATTGTATAGATTAGCGCTAAGGGTTAATGTAGTTAATGAAATCATAAGTTAAATTTAAAAGGGTTATTCAATGAAAAAGGCTTTGCCGATAATATTATTAGCTTTGTTATCTGGGTGCGCCAGTAAATCAGACATGCCTGCTTATGAAATTAATAATGAAAAGTTTATCGCTTCAACTGAAAATAAACAAAAAGCGTTTTCATATACGGTCTCAGTTAAACCTACGGGGGCAGTTGACCTGACCCCAACAAAAAATATGTCACGCAGTGCTTATAAAAAATTACTGCTCACAGAGAGCTTTAGTGATTCTGGTGCGTTAAAATTAGAGCTAGAAGATAAAGCCGCTAACATGTTAGAAAAAGAACTTAAAAAGCGCCGTTATTGTGATAAAACTCATTCGATAGATGATGTCGTGTGGCGTGATTATAGTGTAAAATTAAGTGGTAAGTGTTTATAGTAAAACAACTCAGCTATTGGTCAAACTGTAGCTGAACCTTTCTTGTAAAAGTTATTCATAATCCAATAGTTGCTTATTTGATTTTAAATAACCTGAATATACTAATCCCAGTCCAAATATACACACCAATAAAATAACCATTAGAAAAGCTGTTTTACCATGGCTTTGATAAATTAATCCGGGTAAAAATGACCCTAGCGCACCGCCAGAATAATAAAAAGAGACATAAACACCATTTGTGACGCTAGCTGGTGCTTGGCTTATTTTGTTTACTAGCGGTGCTGAGATTGAGTGAATAATAAACATAGCGCCGCAAAAGAGTGAAAAAGCGGTAAAAAAGACAGGGAACTGATTTGGCATCATTAATATAATTGCGCTGCAATAAATGATGAAAATAATGCTCAATAATTTAAAAGGTATCTGGAATATTTTAACTAAGAATGGTGTTAATAATGATGCAATAGCCCCAAATAGGTAGCCAATATATACTAAGCCTATGTTGGCAGTATTTTGCATATTAAAGTCATTTTTTAAAATAAATGGTAAATAATTTAAAACTGCAGTAAAACAAAAGAACATACAAAAAATGGCGCTATAAACTTTAAATAGCCCAGGTTTTTTTAAATTTTTAATGCCCGAAAGAATAGAGGGCGTTGCTTTATTTTGTGTCTTATTTTTGGTTGGAATATGTCCTTTAATATTAATTTTAATAAAAATGGCTAAGCTCAATAAGCTAATAGCGATTAGATAATAAAAGCTCTGCCAATTAAAAAACTCAGTAAAGCTAGCTGCTAATAACCTGCCAAAAAAACCGCCAAGAATGGTACTACCAATATAGATGGTCATATTTTTTTGCAGCTGATCATTTTGATATGTTTGACCGATATGGCTTGTCATAGCTGTTAATGCCGCTGGTAGTAATAACCCCTGTAATACTCTACAAAATAACAATAGCTCAAAGGTTTTTATAAAAGGAAATATGATGCAGGTAATCGCTAATAACATCATAGTATTTTTGAGTATTTTCAAAGTATTTAGTTTTTGAAATAAAAAACCATAAAACAGTGGTGCGATTGCTAAGGGGATCATAGTTGCAGTCATTAAACTACCTGCAGCGGCAGGGCTAACATTAAATGTGTTGGAAAATAAGGGCAGCAGTGGTTGTGGTGCATAAAGCACAAAAAAGATGAAAACAGAGCTGCACAATAAGTGAAAAAAATGCATAAGTTAGCTTTTACAATACTTAGAAATTAAACTGTGAATAGCTTAATCCTTTAAAACTTCAATACAAGGCTTTTAATTAATCAAAATGATTATTAAAATAAGCGTATTCCATCTATATAGAGCATGATGATCATGGGTTCATTACAAGACCAGCTATTAAAATCAGGTTTAACCACTGAACATAAAATGAAAGTGGCCAAAACAACTAAACGCAAGCAACAAAAAAAGAAGAAAAAAGGTGCAAGTAGTAATCCAAGCGACTTACAAAAGCATATTGAAAAAAATAAATTAGAGCAGCAGCAAAAAGCAGAAGCGCTTAACCAAGCTAAAGTGGTTGAGCAAAAAGAAAAAGAGCAAATAGCGCGTGTTAAACAGATTTTACTGCATCATAATCAATCAGAGATCAAAGGTGAGTTAACCTTTAACTTTACTTATGAAAATAAGATCAAAGATCTAGATGTAAATGAAGTTACAAAAAATGCACTGGCAAAAGGTCGCTTAGCAATATGTGTACTTGAAGGCATTTTTTATGTATTAAATGATGAACCAGCTCGTAAAATAGCTGAAGTAGACGAAAAATATATCGTATTACATGCATTGCCTGAAGATGATAAAAAAGACGAAGATGATCCATATGCTGATTTTGAAGTGCCAGATGATTTGAACTGGTAATCGTAATCATAAAAAAGCCGCTTTAAGCGGTTTTTTTATTTTAGATCATTGTAACATTCTAAAGCTTGTTTTAGACTTCTAAACATCTATCGTTAGTTTGACTGGCGATCCTAAATTTCAAGAAGAGATCTCATCATGTTTGAATTACCGCAATTAGATTTAAAAAATAAAGTTCCAGATGATGAATGGCAATTACGAATAGATCTCGCTGCGTGTTATCGGCTTGCTCATTCATATGGTTGGGATGACACCATATATACACATATCTCTGCGCGACTACCGGGTAAAAATGAGTACTTAGTTAATGCTTTTGGACTTGCATTTGATGAAATCACAGCTTCCAATTTAGTGAAGGTAAATTTACAAGGTGAGATTTTAGATGACTCACCATTTAAGATAAATCCTGCTGGTTTTACAATTCACAGCGCGATCCACGAAGTACGTGAAGATGCACATTGTGTGATTCATTTACATACTAATGAAACCATTGTTGTTTCAACCTTAGAGGATGGATTACAGCCTATTTGTCAGCATGCAATGTTTCCACTAAGTGCGATTGCTTATCATGACTATGAGGGTTTAGCGGTTAATGCAGCAGAAAAAGCACGTTTACAACAAGATTTAGGCAATGCACATACTTTAATGTTGCCAAATCATGGCGCTTTAACTTTAGGGCCAACAGTGGGTGAAGCATTTATGCGTTGGGCTGATTTACAACGTGCGTGTGAAGTGCAAGTGATGGCACTTTCAACAGGAAAGCCGCTGATCCCAATAGCGGAAAATATTTTAGATACAGTTAAAACTCAGCAAAATAAAGTACATACAGGTAGTACAGGCGGTCAGGTTTCTTGGCCTGCTATGTTACGTAAAGCATATCGTTTAGATTCAAGTTTTGCTAAGTAAATTAAAACTAAGCGCTGTATTGCAGAGCTTGACTCAATAATCAAATTAAATAGGAACAATCATGAAAGTAACTCGCGTCGAAGTGTTTGATATCCATTGTCCAGATAGACCTGCTTGGACACCTGTTTTTGTTCGTATTCATACTGATGAAGGTATATCTGGTGTGGGTGAAGCGGGCCTAGCTTATGATTTAGGTCACAGTGCTGCAGCTGCGATGATCAAAGAGATGGCTGAAGCCTTTTTAATTGGTCATGACCCTTTCCAAACAGAAAAGCTATGGGCTCGTATGTTACGAGAAAGTTTTTGGGGCTTAGGCGGTGGACCAGTTGTTTACTCTGCTATGAGTGCATTAGATACTGCACTTTGGGATATTAAAGGTAAAGCGTTAGGTTTACCTGTTTATCAACTTTTAGGCGGTAAAGTAAACGACAAGTTAAGAACTTATGCATCGCAACTACAATTTGATTGGGATGATGAGTTTAAGGCGCTTGTGCAACCACAAGAGTACGCTGAAGCTGCATTAAAAGCAGTGGCAGAAGGCTACGATGCAGTTAAAGTTGATCCTATTATGTATAACAAAAATGGTGAAACTTACTATGATCGCACTAATATCATTCACCGTTCAGAAATGAAGTTATACCGAGCACGTATGCAAGCTATTCGTGAAGCAGTTGGTGATGAAGTTGATATTATTTTTGAATGCCATAGTTTACCTGGTGCAACATCTGCAATTCAGTTAGGTGAAATTGCTGAAGAGTTTGATTGTATGTACTATGAAGAACCCGTAAATTACTTAAACCACTCGTTACATGCAAAAGTGGCTGATAAAGTAAATGTGCCAATTGCGGGTGGTGAAAGACTTTATAATAGATGGCAAGTTCGCCCATACCTTGAAGATCAAAGTGTAGATGTACTGCAGCCTGATATTGGTTTATGTGGTGGTTTTACAGAAACTAAAAAGGTATGTGATTACGCTGATATTTTTGATGTACGTATTCAAGCACATGTTTGTGGTGGTCCAGTTGCAACAGCTGCATCATTACATTTAGAAACTGCGATCCCTAACTTTTTAATTCATGAACATCATACTTATGCGATTAAAAAGTGGAATCGTGAATTATGTTTACAAGATCCTCAGCCTAAAAATGGTTTCTTTGAAGTGTCTGAAGAACCGGGCATTGGTATCGAACTTAATGATGAAGTGGTAATGCGCTCTCAAAGAGTTGAAATTAAGTAATTAAAGATAAATAATTATCTTGTAACTAAACAGGGCTCTTATTAGAGCCCTGTTTGTTTTTAGATATTGATAATCCAGTGCTTTAGGAATTAAGTTAAATGAAAAATTACTCGATTGATAGAGGTTGTTTAAATGAGGCTGATTTTCATTGCTCAACTCACTTTAATGAACGACCAGATGAGAATGATATCTCTCTTTTAGTGGTCCATAATATTTCTTTACCGGCGGGAACGTTTGGTAATTCGTATATTGATGATTTATTTATGGGAACACTTAATTGCAATGCACATCATAGCTTTTCTGATTTAAAAGGTTTAGAAGTATCGGCACATTGCTTAATAAAACGATGTGGAGAAGTCATACAATATGTACCTTTTAATAAGCGTGCATGGCATGCTGGTGTATCAAGCTTTGATGGTGTAGATGGCTGTAATGATTTTAGCATTGGTATTGAATTAGAGGGCACAGATACGATTGCATATACTTCAATGCAGTATCAATCACTTAGCGCTATAGCAAAAATATTAATAAAGCATTATCCTAAGCTCACTAAAGCGCGTATCGTTGGTCATCAAGATATTGCACCAGGTAGAAAAACAGATCCTGGTGAAAGTTTTGATTGGTCATATTTTTATCAATTAATCGATTTATAATCTCAAAGTAATTATGATTTACTGCTACCTAGGTGAACTATGACGCTGATTTCTATACTAATAGCTTTAATTATTGAACGTTTAGATGCAAAAGGCCGTTATTGGCAAATGCACATATATGCCAGTAAATACTTAAATTTATCAACGGGTGATTCTTCAATTGCTCATTCAGTCACTCAACCTTTGTTAAAAAAAGAAATTGGTTTTTTACTTTGGTTGGTAATACCTGCTGCATGTGTGGGCTTTATTTATACCTTATTTGACTTTGTGCTGTTTCAGTTGGCAATTAATGTTGTCATTTTATTAATTTGCATTGGTTGTATTTATTTACGAGAAAAGTACAAAGGCTACTTAAATGCCATGCAACGTCAAGATAATGAAGCTGCAACCTTATATGCTTTGCAACTAGGCCAAAAGAAAACTGCAGAGCAACTGGATGGTGAAACTTTAGGGCAAACACTCTCTTGGATTAATTTTAGGTTTTATTGTGCGGTATTGTTTTGGTTTGTTGTTTTAGGACCTGCTGGCGCTGTATTTTATGCCTTAGTCCGTACTTATGCTGATTTGGTACGAAAAGACATAGAAGTAACTAAACACAAAAATGAAGATACTGAAGAATTAGAGCAAGTCGACTTTGAATATTCAATTACGCAATATCACAAAGTGCTGCAGTCGTTATTGTTTTGGCTTGATTGGTTACCGGCACGTATCGCTAGTTTAGGTTATTTGATTATAGGTAATTTTAATAAAGGCACTACATGTTGGTTAAAGTACTTATTAGATTTTAAAGTGAGTAATCGAAAAGTTGTTACTCATACCGCATTAGCGGCTGAGCAAGTAGAGCAAAAACATATTGGCTGTACATTCGAAGCTAAATGCATGGTCAGGTTAGTCAAAAGAAATATATTTTTGTTTTTAGCATTGACCGCATTATTAACTTTATTTGCAGATTTGCCTTAATAAATCTGCTTCGCACTTTTATTGTGGCCACTATGTGGTATTTAAAAGATAGAATGATTTCTATCTTTTATTTTTTGAGTGAACCTATAAAGTTGTGTTTAATATAGTGAACCAATCTAAAACATCTCTGGCTATAATTAGAATTAACCTATTGGTCTGACCACTTTGTTTTGTTGATATTTACCTTTCTTTTATTGACATTTTTTCCATAATTTACCTTTTGTTGATATAGATCGGCTTAAATTACAGCCATTGGTCTACGTAACTTTGACTATATTCACTATTTTTGTTAATTTATGCAGAATAATTTGGTATGACCAATTTACCGTTAGGGTTTAGGTACTATTTTTAGCCATGAATTTTAAAATTAAAACAGCAAAATTATCTGACATCATTCTTGAGCAGTTAGAAAATATGATCCTTGAAGGGTCGCTTGCGCCAGGACAAAAATTACCGCCAGAACGAGAACTCGCAAAACAATTTGAAGTTTCCCGTCCTTCATTGCGTGAGGCAATTCAAAAGCTAGAAGTAAAAGGATTAGTTTATCGTCGTCAAGGGGGTGGTACTTATATTAAAAACCAACTTGAAGAAGGCATGACAGACCCTTTATTTGAATTGATAAGTAAACATCCTGAATCGCAGTTTGATTTATTGGAGTTTCGACATGCACTTGAAGGTATATCAGCTTATTATGCAGCATTGCGCGGTACAGATACTGATTACGAAGAAGTGAAACTGAGCTTCAACCAAATTGAAAAAGCGATAGATTTAGAAGCGAAAGCAAAAGCGATTAATGAATTTCATTTTGCAGTCGCTGAAGCATCACATAATGTTGTGTTATTGCACTTAATACGTGGTATGTCTTCTTTACTAGAGCAAAGCATTTTAGAAAATTTAACTGTTTTAGTTGAGAAGGATAGCGTGAAAGCGCAGTTAGCAGAACATAGAAAAACCCTGTTTAATGCTGTAATTGAAGGGCAGCCAATACAAGCAAGAGAGGCAAGTAATGCTCACTTAGCTTTTATTGAAGAAGCTTTATTAAAAGCAGGTAAAGAGAATTCCAGAATAAAACGCAGTTTAAGACGTACACAGCAAAACTAGTATTTCAATAGAATACTTATGATTGTACGAATACAAAAATTTAATATTAAATAGATTAAGGAAACATCCTATGTCTGAAGTCCAGAAACATGATATTGACTCACTTGAAACTCAGGAATGGTTGCAAGCACTAGAATCTGTAGTAAAAGAAGAAGGTGTTGAACGTGCTCAGTTTTTACTTGAGCAAGTACTAGAGCAAGCACGTTTAGATGGTGTTGATATGCCTACAGGTATAACAACTAACTATGTAAATACAATTCCTGCAGATCAAGAGGCTGCATATCCTGGGGATGTAAACCTAGAGCGTCGTATTCGTTCAATCATTCGCTGGAATGCGATCATGATTGTACTACGTGCATCTAAAAAAGATTTAGATTTGGGCGGCCATATGGCATCGTACCAATCATCAGCTGCATTTTATGAAGTATGTTTTAACCATTTCTTTAAAGCTGCAAATGAAATCAACGGTGGCGATTTAGTTTATTATCAAGGTCATATATCTCCTGGTATTTATGCACGTGCTTTCCTTGAAGGTCGTATTAGTGCTGATCAACTTGATAACTTCCGTCAAGAAGTTGATGGTAAAGGTTTACCTTCATACCCGCATCCTAAATTAATGCCTGAGTTTTGGCAGTTCCCAACGGTATCTATGGGCTTAGGTCCAATTGCATCTATCTACCAAGCACGTTTCTTAAAATACTTAGATGGCCGTGGTTTAAAAGATACTAAGAGTCAAAGAGTTTTTGCTTTCTTAGGTGACGGTGAAATGGATGAGCCAGAATCACGTGGTGCTATCTCTTTTGCAGCGCGTGAAAAGTTAGATAACCTGTGCTACTTAGTTAACTGTAATTTACAGCGTTTAGATGGCCCAGTAATGGGTAACGGTAAAATCATTCAAGAACTAGAAGGGCTATTTAAAGGCGCTGGTTGGAATGTAATTAAAGTTGTTTGGGGTTCTGGTTGGGATAAATTACTTGCTAAAGATACGACAGGTAAATTATTAGAGCTAATGAATGAAACAATTGATGGTGATTATCAAACATATAAAGCTAAAAATGGCGCGTATGTACGTGAACATTTCTTCGGACGTTACCCAGAAACAGCTGCACTTGTTGCTGATATGACAGATGATGAAATTTTCGCGCTTAAGCGTGGTGGTCATGAACCTTCTAAACTTTACACTGCATTTAAAACAGCTGAAGAAACTAAAGGTCGTCCAACTGTCATTTTAGCTAAAACAGTTAAAGGTTACGGTATGGGTGAAGCAGCCGAAGGCAAAAACATTGCTCACCAAGTTAAGAAAATGGATATGAGCCATGTTGAGCATTTACGTTCTCGTTTAGGTTTACAAGATTTAGTATCTGATGAAGAATTAAAAGAATTGCCTTATTTAACGCTTGAAGAAGGTTCGGCTGAACATAAATACTTACACGCGCGTCGTGAAGCATTACATGGTTATACACCTGCACGTTTACCAAACTTTACTAAAGATCTTGTGATCCCTAAAGTTGAAGAATTCAAAGTATTATTAGATGAGCAAAAACGTGATATCTCTACAACTATGGCGTTTGTTCGTACATTAAATATTTTATTAAAAAATAAAAATATTGGCGAAAATATTGTCCCTATCATTGCTGATGAAGCGCGTACTTTTGGTATGGAAGGTTTATTCCGTCAAATTGGTATCTACAATCCTCATGGTCAAAACTACACACCACAAGACAGAGAAATTGTTTCTTATTATAAAGAAAGTACTTCTGGTCAGGTATTGCAAGAAGGTATCAATGAGTTAGGTGCAATGTCTTCATGGGTGTCTGCTGCAACATCTTACAGTACAAACGATTTACCTATGATCCCATTCTATATTTACTATTCAATGTTTGGTTTCCAACGTGTTGGTGATATGGCTTGGATGGCTGGTGATCAGCAAGCACGCGGTTTCTTATTAGGTGCAACAGCAGGTCGTACAACGTTAAATGGTGAAGGTTTACAACATGAAGATGGCCACAGTCATATTCTAGCGAGCACTGTGCCTAACTGTATTTCTTATGATCCTACATATGGCTATGAAGTTGCTGTAATCGTACAGGACGGTATTCGTCGTATGTATGGTGAAGAACAAGAAAATATTTATTATTACTTAACTGTGATGAACGAAAATTATCATCAGCCAGCTATGCCAGAAGGTGCTGAAGAAGGTATTCGTAAAGGTATCTACAAACTTAAAACGCTTGCTGGCGAGAAATCGAAAGTTCAGTTATTAAGCTCAGGTACTATCATGATAGAAGTACTTAAAGCAGCAACTATCTTAAGTGAAGAATACGGTATTGGCTCTGATGTATTCTCTGTAACTTCATTTAATGAATTAGCGCGAGATGGACAGGATGTTGAGCGTTTTAACATGCTTAACCCTTCAGCTGAGCAACGCCAATCATATATCAACGAAGTTTTAGGTTCTGAAGCTACAATTGCAGCAACTGATTACATGAAGAACTTTGCAGAGCAAGTACGTGCATTTGTACCAACAGAAAACTATAAAGTACTAGGTACTGATGGTTACGGTCGTTCAGATAGCCGTGATAATTTACGTCGTCATTTTGAAGTGAATGCAGGTTATGTTGTTGTTGCAGCGTTAACTGAGTTAGTAAAACGTGGTGAAGTAGAAGCAAGAGTTGTCACTGATGCGATTGCTAAATTCGACATCGATACTAATAAACTTAATCCTTTATACGCATAAGAGATAAAAACATGACAATTGAAATTAATGTACCAGACATCGGTTCAGATGAAGTTGAAGTGACTGAAATTCTTGTAAGCGTAGGCGACAAGGTTGAAGTTGACCAATCTATTTTAAATGTTGAAGGTGATAAAGCTTCAATGGAAATCCCTGCAGCGACTGCAGGGATTGTTAAAGAAATCAAAGTAGCTGAAGGTGATTCAGTAACAACAGGTTCTTTAGTAATGGTTTTTGAAGGTGCAGCAGAAGTTGCAGTACCGGCACCGGTTGCTGCTGAGCCAGCTGCGGCTCCCGTAGCAACTGCATCAGCAGTACAGGAAGTAAATGTGCCTGATATTGGTGGTGATGAAGTTGAAGTAACTGAAATTTTAGTTGCTGTTGGCGATGTTGTTTCAGAAGACCAGTCAATTTTAAACGTTGAAGGCGATAAAGCGTCAATGGAAGTGCCTGCACCATTTTCTGGTACTGTTAAAGAAATCAAAGTAGCAACAGGTGATGCTGTTTCTACTGGTTCTTTGGTAATGATCTTTGAGGTTGCGGGCGCAGCAACAGCTGCACCAGTAGCTGTTGAATCGGCTCCTGCAGCGCCAGTTGCTGCTGTATCTGCAGTACAGGAAGTAAATGTACCAGATATCGGTGGTGACGAAGTTGAAGTAACTGAAGTTTTAGTTGCTGTTGGCGATGTTGTTGCAGAAGACCAATCAATTTTAAACGTTGAAGGCGATAAAGCTTCAATGGAAGTACCAGCACCATTTGCAGGTACTGTTAAAGAAATTAAAGTAGTTGCTGGTGATAAAGTATCTACTGGTTCTTTAGTGATGACATTTGAAACAACTTCAAGTGCGCCAATTGCTGTAGCGCCAGTAGCACAAGCTGCTGCTTCTTCTGCGCCTGTGGCAAAACCTGCTACGGCACCTGCAGCTAAAGCACCAGTTGCACAAGAAAACTTTGCAGAAAATGATGCTTATGCACACGCTTCGCCTGTTATTCGTCGTTTAGCACGTGAGTTTGGTGTAAACCTAGCTAACGTAACTGGCACTGGCCGTAAAGGTCGTGTTGTTAAAGAAGACGTGCAAAACTATGTTAAAAACCTAGTTTTGCAAGTTGAATCAGGTCAAATTTCTGCTTCTAAAGGTAATGCTGGTGGCGGTGAATTAGGTTTAATTCCTTGGCCTAAAGTAGACTTCTCTAAATTTGGTGAAGTTGAAGAGCAAAAACTATCTCGTATTCAAAAACTGTCTGGTGCTAATTTACACCGTAACTGGGTTCAAATCCCTCATGTTACTCAGTTTGATGAAGCAGATATCACTAGTCTTGAAGTGTTCCGTAAAGAACAAAATGTGATGGCTGAAAAACGCAAACTTGGCGTGAAAATCACGCCGCTTGTGTTTGTTATGAAAGCAGCAGCTAAAGCGTTAGAAGATTTCCCAAGATTTAACTCTTCATTAAGTGAAGATGGTGAAAGTCTAATTCTTAAGAAATACATCAATATTGGTGTTGCTGTTGATACGCCAAATGGTTTAGTTGTTCCAGTATTCAAAGATGTGAACAATAAAGGCATTATCGAACTATCTCGCGAATTAATGGATATTTCGAAAAAAGCACGTGAAGGCAAATTAACATCTTCAGATATGCAAGGTGGTTGTTTTACTATTTCATCTTTAGGTGGCATTGGTGGTACTTCATTTACACCTATCGTAAATGCACCTGAAGTTGCAATTTTAGGTGTATCTAAATCTGAAATTAAGCCTAAGTGGAATGGCAAAGAGTTTGAACCAAAACTGATGGTTCCTTTATCTATGTCATACGATCACCGTGTTATCGACGGCGCATTAGCTGCACGTTTCACTGTGACACTTGCTAATTACATGAGCGATATTCGCCAGTTAGTAATGTAATTGTAAGCGCGAATTTATTCGCGCTTTTTTAGGTCGGGTGATACAATCCGGCCACAAATTTATTCAATATGTCCTTATTCCTGTTATTGATACGATTTTCAGTGATGGGTGACAGGAAAATAAGTGGGCAGAACTGATTTTGTCCCGTTCAAAAATATAAAGGTAAAAGCATGAGTAACGAAATTAAAACGCAAGTCGTTATACTAGGTGGTGGACCTGGTGGTTATTCTGCAGCTTTCCGTGCTGCTGATTTAGGTTTAGAAGTAACTTTAGTTGAGTCTCGCAATACTTTAGGTGGTGTGTGTCTTAATGTTGGTTGTATCCCTTCTAAAGCATTACTACATGTTGCTAAAGTAATTGATGATGCAGCAGCAATGGAATCTCATGGTGTTACTTTTGGCGCGCCTAAAATTGATTTAGACAAAATCCGCTCTTGGAAAGAGTCTGTGATCGGCCAGTTAACTGGTGGTCTAGACGGTATGGCTAAGATGCGTAAAGTTAAAGTTGTTAACGGTTACGGTAAATTTACTGGGTCTAACACTTTAGAAGTTGTTGATGGTGATACAACTTCAACAATCACTTTTGATAATGCTATCGTAGCTGCAGGTTCTCAACCTGTAAACTTACCTTTCATCCCACAGGATGACCGTGTAATTGATTCAACTGGTGCATTAGAGCTTAAAGATGTTCCTGAGAAACTACTTGTATTAGGTGGTGGTATTATCGGTCTTGAGATGGGTACTGTTTACCGTGCGCTAGGTTCTCAAATTGATGTTGTTGAGTTTGCAGACCAATTAGTACCTGCTGCTGATAAAGACGTAATCAAAATCTACCAAAGATACGTAAAAGATAAATTCAACGTAATGCTTTCTACTAAAGTTGTTGGCGTTGAAGCTAAAGAAGACGGTTTATACGTTACTTTTGAAGGTAAAAAAGCACCTGCAGAACCAGTACGTTATGACAAAGTATTAGTTGCTGTTGGTCGTACTCCAAATGGTAAATTACTTGACGCTGAAAAAGCGGGCGTTGCAGTAGATGAGCGTGGCTTTATCAATGTTGATAAGCAATTACGTACTAATGTAAACCACATCTTTGCTATCGGTGATATCGTAGGTCAGCCTATGCTTGCACATAAAGCAGTACATGAAGCACACGTAGCTGCTGAAGTAATTGCTGGTCAAAAGCACTTCTTCGATCCTAAATGTATCCCTTCAATTGCATACACAGACCCTGAGATCGCTTGGGTTGGTGTAACTGAAAGAGAAGCAAAAGAGCAAGGCTTAAACATCGAAACAGCTGTATTCCCTTGGGCTGCATCTGGTCGTGCAATTGCTTCTGCACGTACAGAAGGTCAAACTAAAATGATCTTTGATAAAGATACTGGTCGTGTGATCGGTGGTGCTATGGTTGGTATCAATGCTGGCGAAATGCTTGGTGAAATTGGTTTAGCAGTTGAAATGGGCGCAGACGGTGAAGACCTAGCGCTTACGATTCATGCTCACCCAACACTAAATGAGTCAATTGGTCTAGCTGCTGAAATCTTTGAAGGTTCAATTACAGATTTACCAAACAAAAAAGCAGTTAAAAAGAAGAAGTAATGATTTCTAATTTTTAGCTATAAAAGCCTCGCTTATGCGAGGTTTTTTTGTTTTTGTAGCTGGGATTTTACATCACACGATTTTGTTGATTCCGTAGGTGGGGATTTATCCGCGTAAGGGGTTATTAGGTATGATTTTGTAGGTTGGGCTTTAGCCTGAGTATTTTTAACGTCAAGAAATGTGAAGCTGAGGTTTAATAAACTTAACTTATAGATCAAACACCCATTTCCCTATAAACTAGCAGCCCTTTTAATTGCTCGTTAGATTTAAATGAAAAATTCAGTATTGGTATTAAGAAAAAAACAATTAGAAACATCTAAAAAAGAGTTCAGAGCACGTGGCGCTAAACTTAAACGATGTGATCATTGTTTAATAGATATCAATGAATGTATTTGCGATGGCATTCAGGAAGCGCAGTGTGGTTTAGCTGTATGTATGCTGATGTACCATAATGAAAGCTTTAAGCCTTCAAATACAGGGCGCCTAATAGCTGATGTGATACCTGAAAACTTCGCGTTTCGTTGGGATCGTACCGATCCAGATAAAGAATTTTTAGCGCTTATTAGTGATGAGCAGTATCAACCTTTGATTATCTTTCCATCAGAAGGTATCGAGCCACACAGAGTCGTTGAAACCGTCGGGCGTACAGAAAGTAAAAAACCATTATTGATCTTTTTGGATGGCACATGGCGTGAAGCTAAAAAAATGATCCGTAAAAGTCCTTATTTAGATCAATACCCTGTTTTATCGATTACACCTGATAAGTTATCTGAATATAAATTGAGAGTTGCAGTACATGATAATCATTTAGGTACAGCTGAAGTTGCTATTATGGTATTAGAGCTTGCAAATGAAGTAGATGCGGCAAATAAACTAAGTCAGCACTTTGAAGATTTTAGAGAAGCATATTTAAAATGTAAAAAAAGATAAATCTGCTGCGAATATTTATTGTGGCCACTTCGTGGATAAGAATAAAATAAAAGAATTGGTATTATTAAAAATTTAACCTGAAGATTTATCGAAAGACTGAATATAAATTATTAGTTTTAGTTTAGTCGTTTGTTCGAGGGGAAATTATTAAAATATAGACGAGAAAATGCGTGATATATGAAAACATATACCACGCTGACTGGAATCTTTCTAAGCGTCCTGCTTTCTAGTAATACTAGTTCCGTTAAAACTTTTCCCTAGGCATATTTTTATTCTAATATGACTAACAAATCCCTTGTCATAATCCGGTTCATCACTGAAAAACATCCAATGTTAGCAATCTTTGCTATATATCCTTAAAACAGACATATTGTCTGTTACTCCTTAACTAAATCGTTCCATGATAGCAGTCGTTAAACTGTGAGCATCTTGCTCTTCCTTATCCATTTAGCTCTAAACTAAGAGCCTGTGTAACAAACTTCCTGTTTATTACTCCATAACTAAGTCGTTCCATGATAGTCAGCAATTAAGCTGTGAGCATCTTGCTCTTCCTTTACCTTAACATCCTGTTATTGCATCCATTGCAACTTATACTATCCATGTATGCTAACTCCTGTCAGCATTTCCATTTCTAAGTCGTTCCATGATATCAGTCGTTAAACTGTGAGCATCTTGCTCTTCCTTAACTTGTACTCATCTGAGTAGTTATCAACATCCTGTCAGCTTGAGCATCCTTCTTTCCCTTCAAGCGATGAGTAAATTATAGAGAAATGATGCTTTAAAGGTATAAGTGAGAGATGAATTATTAATTGTTTTACATATGAAATATTGTAATCTCATATGTATTGTATTAAAAATCAATATCTTACCTGGTTTTCATGTGCTTTTTCATCCTTAATTAATGATATGTCTGTCGTATTTGTGGGATATATCTCACAGTATTTATCCGTTTATAGTCTACATTTTAATTTTATTGCTTATCTTGAGTGAGATAGATCATAGAAAAACTTAAAAAGTTTGAATAGTTAACTGATAATCGTTATTATTTATGGCTTGTCATTCGTTTTATTTTAAAAAGATACTGTTCAATAAAGTATTATAAAAATAGGTTCTAAAATGAAAAAAACAATTACCGTATTACCCTTTATATTAGCGACCTTAGCTTCAGGTTTTGCTAGTGCTAAAGATGTCGTCAATATTTACTCTTTTCGCCAGCCATTTTTGATTGAGCCTATTTTAAATGAGTTCACTAAAGAAACTGGCATTGAAACAAAAGTGGTATTCGCAAAAAAAGGTCTTATTGAGCGAATGAAGCGCGAGGGTAAACATACGCCTGCTGATTTAGTACTGACTTCAAACTTTAGCGCTTTATTACAGTTAGAAAATGCAGATCTAACACAGCCAATTCAAAGTGATATTGTAGATAAAAACATCCCTGGACAATTTAAAGATGCTCAAGGTAATTGGGTTGCTTTAACTAAGCGTGTACGTAATGTTTATTCATCTAAAGAGCGTTTAGGTGCGTTACCGGAACTAACATACGAAGACTTAGCCGATCCTAAATATAAAGGCATGTTATGCACGCGTTCTGGTAAACACCCATATAACCTAGGTTTAATAGCCTCTATGATTGCGCATCATGGTGAGCAAGAAACAAAAACTTGGCTGCAAGGAGTAAAAGCTAATTTAGCGCGTAAACCTCAAGGAAATGATCGTGCACAAGTAAAAGCAGTTAAAGAAGGTTTATGTAATATCGCGTTAGGTAATAGTTACTACTTTGGTAAAATGATGCAAGATCCTAAACAAAAAGTGTGGGCTGATTCTGTATTTATTAATTTCCCAAATCAAACCAATCGAGGCTCTCATATTAATGTTTCAGGTGTCGTTTTAAGTAAATATACTAAGCATAAAGCCAATGCATTGAAATTAATTGAATTTATGAGTGATGAAAAAGCACAAAAAATGTATGCTTCATTAAATATGGAATATCCAGTTAAATCAGGTGTCGCTTTATCAGATATGGTCGCTTCTTGGGGAAAATTCTCAGAAGATGCAATTTCACTTGATAAAATCAGTGAAAATCGTACGTTAGCACTAAAATTAATTGATGAAGTGAAATTTGATTTATAACTAATTAAATATGCGAGTTTAAAGTATTATACTGCTTTAAACTCGTAGCATTTCAAAGGTATCAATGCGTTTTTCAATTTCTCGATGGCAGATCATTGCTTGGTCTGCCGGAATTATTTTAACTCTTCCGCTTTTATTTCTTATTTTTGAATCTCTCATTCCCGATCCTGATGTATTTGATCATTTATGGAATACCGTTTTATGGGATTACACTTATAATACATTTGTACTGATTTTTGGTGTATTAGCATTAAGCGCTTTAATTGCTTTGCCTTTAGGTTGGCTTGTTGCTTATTGTGATTTCCCTGGTAAAAAGCAGTTTGAATGGGCGTTAATGCTGCCTTTGGCAATGCCAACTTATATCATAGCTTATGTTTATACTGATTTACTCGATTATGCTGGCCCGATTCAAATTTGGTTGCGAAATACCTTTGGTTGGCAAAATCCAGATGATTATTGGTTTTTTGATATAAGAACACTGCCGGGCGCTATTGTGATGATTGCCTTGGTATTATATCCGTATTTATTTTTGATTTTTAAAACTGCATTAAGAGAGCAATCATTTAAACTTGTACAAGCAAGTCAACTAATGGGTTATAGCGCGATACAAAGCTTTTTTAAAGTCTCTTTACCTTTAGCTCGGGGCTCTATTGTTGCAGCACTTGCTTTAATTGCCATGGAAACAATGGCTGACTTTGCCACTGTAAATTACTTCGCTGTTAGTACGTTAACAACAGCAGTATATGATACTTGGTTTGGATATTACTCATTAACAGCCGCTGCAAAAATATCAGGTATTATGCTGTTATTTGTATTCATGTTTTTAAGCATTGAGCGCTTTAGCCGACGTAATAAAGCTGTACATGAAAGAGGTGGGGTTAATAATGATGCCATGCTTTATAAGTTGTCTAAACGCAATGGTTTTTTAGCAACTTCATTTTGTTGTTTGGTGCTGCTATTTGCTTTTTTCATTCCTGTTTCAATATTAGTGAGTTATGCCATCAGTTATTTTGATCAGGCTTTTAATAGCGAATTCTTTTTATATGCTTGGCAAAGCTTAAGATTAGCATCTATTGTCAGTTTTATTTGTGTTGCTTTGAGTTTATTTGTCGTTTTTAATCAGCGCTTGTCGACAAAATCAATAGATTTAATTCCTGGTCGAATGGCAAGCATGGGTTATGCGTTACCCGGTACCGTATTAGCGATTGCAGTATTATTACCCTTAAGCTTACTAGATAATGCTGTTAATCAATTTGTAGGGCAGTTTATGGAAGAGCCTGGACTGATATTTAGTGGTACCTTAGTTGCTATCACGCTTGCGTATGTCGTACGTTTTTATGCAATATCTCAAGGCACAATAGAAGCGAGTTTTTCGCGTATTTCTCCCTCATTAGATATGGCGAGTCGCTCTATGGGTAAAACACCGGGGCAAACACTCTCTAAGATACACTTCCCATTATTACGCAGAGGCATGCTAACAGCTGCTTTACTGATTTTTATTGAATGTATGAAAGAGCTACCAGCCGCATTACTATTAAGGCCTTTTGATTTTGATACTTTAGCAACACATGTTTTTCAGTATGTGAGCGATGAACAGCTGGAGTTAGCTTCAATATCTGCATTATTTATTGTTTTGGTAGGTTTGCTACCTTTGTATTTTATTACCAGCTCTATGGAAAGTGCTAAATTAGAAGAAGAAACTGCTAATGAGTGATTTGTTGATTGAAAACTTAAACTTTGATTATCAAGGTAATAAAGTGATTGATAATCTATCTTTGACGATAGAAAAAAATGAAATCGTTTGTTTGTTAGGTGCCAGTGGTTGTGGCAAAACAACAACATTAAAAGCTGTGGCAGGTTTGATTAAACCGGCTTCAGGTTTGATTAAAATTTCAAATAAAACATTCAATGATAAAAAATCTTGTATTGCATCTGAAAAACGCAATATTGGCATGATGTTTCAAGACTATGCGTTATTTCCCCATTTAACCGTTAGTCAAAATATTGGTTATGGTTTATTAAGTAAAGATAAAAAGGCTAACTCAGAGCGCGTTAATGAAATGCTGGGTTTGGTTAAGCTTGAAGGTTTTGGTGAGCGTTTTCCTCATCAGTTATCTGGTGGCCAACAACAAAGAGTCGCAATTGCCAGAGCGCTTGCATATAAACCCAGCATATTACTATTAGATGAACCTTTTTCGAATATAGATCATCAAGTGAGATTTCAGTTAATTGAAGATATTCGCCGGATCATAAAAGATCAGCAAGTATCTGCTATTTTTGTTACTCACTCTAAAGATGAAGCGTTTGCGTTTTCAGATCAGCTGGCGATTATGAATGAAGGTAAGATTATTCAGCAGGGCACTGCAAAAGCGTTATTTCATCAACCTAAAGCAAAAATGGTTGCAGAATTTTTAGGGCAGGGGATTTATATCGATGCGCAATATCAAGGTCAGTTGAGTTTCAAAACACCTTTAGGGGCTGTAACATCAACTCAAGATGTTAATGCTGATAATGACCAAGGCGTTTTATATATTAGACCCCAGTATATTAGCTTAAAATCTAAATGCATTAGTAAAACAGATCATAGTGTAACAATATTAAGTAAGCGTTTTATGGGAACGCGTTATATTTATCGCATTAATATTTTAGAGCAAGAGATTGAAATAGCATCAACTGATGATGGTGAGTTTAACCATGGCGATCAAGTTAACTTGAATATTTTGCCACATCCAGTAAACTTTTTTATAAATTAGTCGATTTATACCAACACTATTAAGTTAGTGAACATCTCTTTATTGGTATTACTTATATTTAGGAACTTTAATGCCCCAAGCTCAATCAGGTGTTTGTGCTGAAGCAAACCTACATGGCTTATACCTTTTTTTTAATGTATTAGATGGCCATGATGGTGCGATAAAAAATAAGCTTGGAAAAATTACGGCATTACAAGAAGAGTACAGTGAGCAATTTTCAGAAGCGATGCTTTCAAGTATGGTTGCGATAGGCGCGCAATATTGGCCGCATTTATGTCCTTCATCACTCCCAAGTGGCTTAAAAAGCTTTCCGCATATAAGTCATGATGAACATGCAATGCCGAGTCAGCCAGTTGATTTATTGATTCAAATTAGATCTGATAGATTAGATGTTATTCACTTGTTTGCATCAAATATACTTTCTTTATTTTCATCTGATGTAGAGCTTGTTGATCAAGTTAAGTGTTTTCGCTTTTTAGATGGCCGTGATTTTAATGGTTTTAAATATGGTGGTGATACACCAAGAGGGCGCGCAAAAATGAATATGGCTTTAGTCGCAAACGACTGTGAGTTTGCGCAAGGGAGTTATATCCATGTGCAGCGCTATCGCCATAATTTAGTTGAATGGCAAAAGTTATCGGTTACTGAGCAAGAACAGGTAATTGGACGTACACGTTTAGATAATGAATTAATTATGCCTGTCAATGCCTCAAGTCACGCAAATAAGATTGAATTAAAGAATGAGCTTGGCCAACCTATATTATTACATCAGGGAATGCCATATGGTGATATGCATGAGCAAGGTATGTTATTAGTTACTTGTAGTAATGATGGTGATGCATTTGAGGTATTGACTAAAGCGCGATTAGGGGATGCACACAGTTATGATGCTTGGCTTGATTTTACTCAAGCAGATATGGGGGCTTCATTTTTTGCGCCATCAATTGATTTTTTAAACGCTTTATAAAAGTAAATGAAGTAGGGAGCACAATTTAAAGTTTGCGAGTGCTCCTAATCGAAATGAGAAGTTGATCTATACAGTTTCAAATAAGTTTTTTATTTTTTCTAACGTGACATCAATTTCAGATATTTTTGCTGGTGCTATAAAAATAGTATCATCGCCTGCGATTGTGCCTAATACACCATCTGCTTTACCTAATGAATCAAGTAATCGCGCAATTAATTGTGCTGCTCCTGGACTCGTTCGTATGATGATCATCATTTCGTTATGCATGATATCAATTACTAGTTGGCGTAAAGGGCTTTTGGCAGTTGGCACACCCATTTCAGCAGGTAAACAATAAACCATTTCTTGTTTGGCATTACGCGTTCTTACAGCACCAAACTTACTCAGCATACGTGAAACTTTACTTTGGCTAATATTTGTAAAACCTTGATCTTTTAAAGCATCAACGATTTCACCTTGAGAACCAAAATTTTCTTCTTTTAATAATGCTTTAAAGGCTTTAACTAAAGCTTCTTGTTTATCTTGAATTTGCATCACGTAACTTTTTTTGAACGGGTTTTGTAAAGTTTACACAAATTTTACGATCAAGCCTATATTAGGGCCGATATTTTCATCGGTAATGAATGAAAATGGTCTAAATTGAAATTATTTACAACTATAGTCGAAACTTTGCTTAATAATTGCGGGTTTCATTTGTCTTTAGGAGAGATTTTCTTTATCTTTATGGGCGAAATTGATTACCCTTCTTTAATCTTCGGAGAATACAAATGAAAGTTGCCGTTTTAGGTGCCGCTGGTGGTATCGGTCAAGCTCTATCTTTATTGTTAAAAACTCAGTTACCTGCAGGTTCAGAATTATCTCTTTATGATGTTGCTCCAGTTGTTCCTGGTGTTGCTGTAGATTTATCTCACATCCCAACTGACGTTAAAGTAGCTGGCTTTGGTGCTGATAGCTTAGGTGATGCATTAACTGGTGCTGATATTGTATTAATCCCAGCTGGTATGCCACGCAAGCCTGGTATGGACCGTGCTGACCTTTTCAATGTTAATGCTGGTATTATTAAAACTTTAGCAGAAGGCATTGTTGCTAACTGTCCTAAAGCTTTAGTAGGTATTATCACTAACCCAGTTAATGGTACTGTGCCAATTGTTGCTGAAGTATTCAAAAAAGCGGGTACTTATGATGCTAACCGTGTATTTGGTATCACAACTCTTGACGTGATCCGTTCAGAAGCGTTCATTGCAGAGCTTAAAGGCTTAAACGTTGCTGACGTTAAAATACCTGTAATTGGCGGCCACTCTGGTACGACTATTTTACCACTTCTTTCACAAGTTGAAGGTGCTACTTTCACTGATGAAGAAGTTGCTACACTTACTCCTCGTATCCAAAATGCGGGTACTGAAGTTGTAAACGCTAAAGCGGGTGGCGGTTCAGCGACACTTTCTATGGGCGCAGCAGCAGCTCGTTTTTGTATGTCTTTAGTTAAAGGCCTACAAGGTGAAGATGTTGTAGATTACGCATATGTAGCTGTTGAGAATGGCGATGCGCCATACTTTGCACACCCAGTACGTTTAGGTAAAAACGGTGTTGAAGAGATTCTTTCTTACGGTGCATTAAGCGCGTTTGAAGAGCAAGCTAAAAATGATATGTTAGCAACTTTAAAATCAGACATCCAAGAAGGTGTTGATTTTATGGCTTAATAGACTTGCTTTGCAATGCTATTATAGAAAAAGGGTGATATTTATATCACCCTTTTCTTTTGCCATTAAGTGGCTTTAATAAAGATTGCGTAGAAATTTATTTATGAATTACGTGCCACAGCCAAGCGAGCAAGAGATTCTAATGCAAGTTTATGTTCGCTATCAGGAATAATAGATAAACAGTTAATTGCTTTTTGTGCTTCTTCTTCAGCTTTTTGAGTTGTGAATTCAAGGGCTTTAGTTTGCGCTAAAGTAGCAAGAATATCGTCTAGATAATCCATGCCATCACACTTTTCAATCGCTTGTCTTATTTGTGCTACTTGTTCAGGTGTGCCTTTTTGCATGGCATATATAAGCGGTAGTGTTGGTTTGCCTTCTGCAAGATCATCACCAATGCTTTTACCTAAAGTATCTTGATCAGCATTGTAATCTAGTACATCATCAATAAGCTGGAATGCTGTGCCTAAATGCATACCGTAAAGTCTCATAGCTTCTACTGTTGCTTCATCTTGCTCAGTGATTATGGCTGAAAGTTGTGTAGCCGCTTCAAACAGTTTTGCAGTTTTGCTATAAATAACCTGCATGTAACTTTCTTCAGTCGTATCTGGGTCGTTACAGTTCATTAATTGAAGGACTTCACCTTCAGCAATAACATTGGTTGCATCAGATAAAATCTTCATAACAGACATTTTTTCTAAATTGATCATTAACTGAAATGAGCGGGTATAGATAAAGTCGCCAACTAATACACTTGCGGCGTTACCAAATTCAGCGTTTGCTGTTGGGTTACCACGTCTTAAATCAGATTCATCTACAACATCATCATGTAATAAAGTTGCCGTATGAATAAACTCTATGATCGTTGCTAAGGTAATATGTTTATCACCTTCATAGCCAAATGCTTTTGCTGCTATAATACTCAACATAGGGCGAATTCTTTTACCACCACTATTAACTATATATAGACCTAATTGGTTAACTAAGGCGATATCAGATTGCATTTGTGCATAAATCAGTTGATTTACGTTATGCATGTCGTTGTCAGTTAACGCCTGGATAGTTTTTATATCCATTGAGCTTGAAACCTGCTTCTAATGTGATGGTTATTTTGGCCGCAATTATACATAATAAATGGCCTCTCTTAATAGCTTAATTTTTGCAAAAATATGACTTTATTTATATTTGTGTTTTTATTGAACTTTGGCTTGCTTGTTATTTAAATTTACCGTAGAATTCGCGACCATTGAAAAATATATTAGTTGCGCCGATTTGAGGGCGCACAACGGAGTTAATTATGTACGCGGTTTTCCAAAGTGGTGGTAAACAGCATCGTGTGACTGAAGGTCAAACGATCCGTCTTGAAAAATTAGACGTAGAAACAGGTGCATCTGTTGAATTTGATAAAGTTCTTTTAGTTGCAAATGGCGAAAAAATTGAAATCGGCGCACCTTTTGTTGCTGGTGGCAAGGTTTCTGCTGAGATCGTATCTCACGGTCGTGGCGAGAAAGTTAAGATAGTTAAATTTAACCGTCGTAAGCATTCTCGTAAGCAAATGGGCCACCGTCAGTGGTTCACTGAAGTTAAAATCACAAGCATCAACGCTTAATTAGGAGTACGGAAAAATGGCACATAAGAAAGCAGCTGGTAGTACTCGTAACGGTCGCGATTCAGAAAGCAAACGTTTAGGTGTTAAACGTTACGGTGGTGAGTCAGTTCTTGCTGGTAGCATCATTGTTCGTCAACGTGGTACTAAATTCCACGCTGGTACAAACGTAGGCCTAGGTAAAGATCACACAATCTTTGCTAAAGCAGACGGTAAAGTTAAGTTTGAACAAAAAGGTTCACTTAACCGTAAATACGTAAGCATCGTTTCTGAGTAATTACTCAAATGAATGCTGAAAAACCTCGCTCAGGCGGGGTTTTTTGTTTTAATGAGTATATATCTCAATAATTTAAAAAGTATTCACAAGTTAGCTAGAATATTTAGATATATATTCAAGAATCGATAGACTTGCACCTAATTCACTTCGTCGTTATGAACTTAAGCTATAATTCAGTGATACTTGAGAAGTGAGCGCAAGCAAGATACAAATCTAAGGGTTGTTATGAAATTTGTTGATGAAACTGAAATCCGTGTAGAAGCTGGTGATGGTGGTAGTGGCGCGTCGTCTTTTCGTCGTGAAAAATACGTGCCATTTGGTGGTCCAGATGGCGGTGATGGCGGTGATGGCGGAAATGTTTATCTAGAAGCTGATGAAAATTTAAATACTTTAATTGACTATCAATTTGAGCGTTTTCATAGAGCTGAAAGAGGTGTTAATGGCCGTGGTGCTAACTGTACGGGTAAAAAAGGCGAAGACTTATGTCTAAAGGTGCCTGTTGGTACAAGAGCGCGTGATATTGATACTGACGAAATGCTTGGTGATTTAACTGAACATGGTAAGCAGTTGCTAGTTGCTAAAGGTGGCTTTCATGGTTTAGGTAATGCACGTTTTAAAACAAGTACAAACCGAGCGCCTCGTCAAAAAACGCTTGGCACGCCAGGTGAAGTTCGTCAGCTTAAGCTTGAACTAATGTTACTTGCTGATGTGGGTTTATTAGGTTTACCAAATGCGGGTAAGTCTACATTCATACGTAGTGTTTCAGCTGCAAAACCTAAAGTTGCAGATTATCCGTTTACAACATTAGTGCCAAATCTGGGTGTTGTACGTCCTGCAATGAATAAATCTTTTGTTATTGCTGATATTCCTGGGTTGATAGAAGGTGCTGCAGATGGCGCAGGTTTAGGTATTCAGTTCTTGAAACACCTAGAGCGTTGTCGTGTTTTACTACATATCATCGATATTATGCCGGTAGATGGCTCTGACCCAATTGCAAATGCAAAAGCAATTGTTGGAGAGCTTGAAAAGTACAGCCCTAAATTAGCTGAACGTCCTCGTTTACTTATTTTTAATAAAATTGACTTGATGCCTGAAGATGAAGCTAAAGAAATATGTAACGATATTGCCGAAGCCTTAGGTCAAACAGAAAATATTTATCAAATCTCAGCGATTAATAAGCTGAATACAGATCCGCTTTGTTTCGATATCATGGATCTGCTTGATACAATGCCAGTAGATAAGTTTGAAGAGACAAAAGAAGAAATTGAGTTTAAGTGGGATACTTACCATGAAGGCGCTGTTATTGATGAAAGTGGCTCTTTTGAAGATGATGAAGACTGGGATGAAGACGACTACGATGTAGAAGTTATCTACCAAAGATAAATAAAAAATTACTTTTTAAAGGCGCATTAGCGCCTTTTTTAATATATAAAACTACCTCATAAAGAAATAACAAAAAAAATAATAATTTAAAACAAAAACTCTCTATTTAAAATTAATACTAAAGTACTGGATTTGACTATGAAGATTTCAATGGTAGCTGCGATGGCAAATAATCGTATTATAGGTAAAGACAACCAAATGCCTTGGCATTTACCTGCTGATTTAAAACATTTTAAAGCAGTGACTTTAGGCAAGCCAATAATAATGGGTCGTAAGACATTTGAATCAATTGGACGCCCATTACCAGGTAGAAAGAACATTGTGATTAGTAGAGATACATCCTACGAAGCGCAAGGTGTTGAGGTGGTATCAACACCTGAGTTAGCTATTGAAAGTGCTGGTGATGTGCCTGAGGTTATGATTATAGGTGGCGGACATATATATGATATTTTTTTGCCATTATGTAATAGGTTATACCTTACTCATATTGATTTAGAAGTGGAAGGAGATACACAGTTTCCAGATTATGAATCAGATAGAACTTGGACAAAAGAACAGGTTGAAGAACATAAAAGTGACAGTTTGAATCCTTATAACTATACTTTTATAACATACAGTAATTAAGGGTTACTTTATTGCACATTTTTTAACTTGCTGATAGACTTTAATATAACAAAGTAGTTATAAAGTATTAAATAGGGTACGTTAATGAATTTCAAGACAACACTTGTAGTAAGCGCTTTAATATCAAGCTCTTTTTTAGTGGCTACGCCTGCGTCTGCAAATACGCAGTTGGCAGCTAGTCTATGTGACTATGTTGCTGCTGATGATAAAAGTCGTTTACGTAAAAAACTAAAAGAGTCTCGAGTAAAGTTAAGAAATGTTTTTTCGGGTGTATCATGTTCTGGTAATAACTTACTAAGACATGCGATGCAAAGTAATGCAAATGGTACTGGGCAATTTATTGTTAAAAAATTACCAAAGTCTGATCTTGCTTCAGGCGGTGATGTTGATTGGGCTGCTGCAAATGGCCATTCAGGCTCTCCGATAGTTGCCGATATAAAGGCACGAGCTGGGATTTAAATAATTTTAATATTTGGGGATAAGATATGAAAATGAAAAGTCTTTTTACGCTGTCTGTAATTTGTGCCAGTTTAGTTTTATTTTCGGTCTCTGCTCAAGCAAATGATCAGCTAGCCGCGAGCTTATGTGATTATGTTGCTGCAGATGATAAAAGTCGTCTTCGTAAAAAAATGAAAGAAACACGTATAAAACTGAGAAATGTTTTTTCTGGTATTAGTTGTGGCGGTAATAATTTATTACGTCATGCTATGGCTAATAATGCCGAGGGAACAGGTAAATTTATCGTTAAAAAGCTCCCTAAGAGTATATTAGCATCTAGTGGGGATGTGGAGTGGGCTGGCTCTAATGGCCATTCAGCATCGCCTATCGTTGCAGCGATCAAGGAAAGGGCTGGTCTCTAAATATTAATAATTGATTAGAATTAAAAAAGCGCTAACTGCGCTTTTTTTGTATCTATTGATAAGTACGGTTATTTTAGGTGCTAGGAGCAAGACGCTAGGTTACGAGGAGTAAT
>NZ_JAHKQC010000015.1:0-68032 GCF_018860845.1 Pseudoalteromonas sp. C2R02
CCATTCTTTTGAATGGTACACCGGCAGGTTAATGCAAATAGAGCGGGTCATTAGCTCAGTTGGTAGAGCAGTGGACTTTTAATCCATTGGTCGATGGTTCAAGTCCATCATGACCCACCATTCTTTTGAATGGCACACCGGCAGGTTAATGCAAATAGAGCGGGTCATTAGCTCAGTTGGTAGAGCAGTGGACTTTTAATCCATTGGTCGATGGTTCAAGTCCATCATGACCCACCATTCTTTTGAATGGCACACCGGCAGGTTAATGCAAATAGAGCGGGTCATTAGCTCAGTTGGTAGAGCAGTGGACTTTTAATCCATTGGTCGATGGTTCAAGTCCATCATGACCCACCATTCTTCGAATGGCACACCGGCAGGTTAATGCAAATATCTCCAGAATGGGTCATTAGCTCAGTTGGTAGAGCAGTGGACTTTTAATCCATTGGTCGATGGTTCAAGTCCATCATGACCCACCATTCTAAAACAATATCTTTAATATCAAATTCATATACCTTCTTATTTAATTTAATATCCTAGCACTGTCATTTAAGCTTAATATTTCGTATAATTCGCCACAATTTTAAATAGTATTATTTTCACTTTAATGTATCCGTCATTACAATAATTTTAATAGTGAATCTAAGTGGTCGAGAAAATGAATTTAGCTGAAAATTATATGCCTGAGGGATACATATTTCCTCCAAAGCCAGCCCCTTTATCTGAAATAGAAAAGTCAGACTACAAAGCAAGAATTAAACAATTATTAATTGAAAAAAATGCCGTGTTAGTGGCGCATTATTATACCGACCCTGAAATCCAAGCATTAGCCGAAGAAACCGGCGGCTGTGTTGCTGACTCATTAGAGATGGCACGTTTTGGTAAAACGCATCCAGCGACAACCGTTGTTGTTGCAGGTGTACGTTTTATGGGCGAAACATCAAAAATATTAACACCACAAAAGACAGTTGTAATGCCAACATTAGCAGCAACCTGTTCTTTAGATGTAGGTTGTCCAATTGATGAGTTCTCAGCATTTTGTGATCAGCACCCTGATCGTAAAGTTGTTGTATACGCTAATACCTCTACAGCAGTTAAAGCACGCGCTGATTGGATTGTTACCTCTTCTTGTGCGCTTGAGATTGTTGAGCACCTTGATGAGCAAGGTGAAAAAATAATTTGGGGACCAGATAAGCATTTAGGTTCATACATTCAAACAAAAACTGGCGCCGACATGATCATGTGGGATGGTGCTTGTATTGTTCATGATGAATTTAAAACAAAAGCACTTAAGGATATGAAAGCACTTTATCCTGAAGCCGCTGTGCTTGTACATCCTGAGTCACCAGCTGAAATCGTTGAATTAGCCGATGCTGTTGGTTCAACAAGTCAATTAATTAAAGCAGCACAAACAATGGACAATAAAATGTTCATCGTAGCAACTGATCGTGGTATTTTTTATAAAATGCAGCAGCTGTGTCCTGATAAAGAGTTCTTTGCAGCTCCTACAGCCGGTGAAGGCGCTACTTGTAAAAGTTGTGCTAATTGTCCTTGGATGGCAATGAATGGCTTAAAAGCGATTGAAGAGGCTTTAATCGAACCTGCTGATAAAGAAGTATTTGTTGATATGACATTAAGAGAAGGTGCACTTAAGTCACTTAATCGTATGTTAGATTTTTCTGCAAGCTTGAAAAAATAGCCTGTCAGATTTTTAAAAGTAGCTTTACTCAAATGGCTATGCTTTTTGAGTAAAGGTATTACCTACCGAAATAAACTCCTTTTTATCATAATCTCAATAAAACTTACCGAAATATAATAAATTTCGCATACAAAAGCGCTTAATATATGTTCACTTAAACAAAACAGATCGTTTTTTTCTTGCGAAAGAACGTAATTTTCCCTAATATGCGTATCGCTTAATCTGTTAAGCAAAAAAATGCGGTGAGATGTCCGAGTGGCCGAAGGAGCACGCCTGGAAAGCGTGTATACGGAAACGTATCGTGGGTTCGACTCCCACTCTCACCGCCACTTCTCTTAAAGCTCCTGTCAAAAGTCCCAAATAAAATCATTTATCGTAATTACTCGTATATTAACTTGCATCTATACACACACTAGCATTTCAATATCTCATTTTACTATCAGAATGATAGCTTTTTAATTACCCGTTATTTTAGCGATTAATAATTTAAAAAGTTAAGTAATTTAGCTGCTTGTTACTGAATTAGACATCAAAATATATATGTAGGTAATTTGAATAATAAACTTGAAGTATCTAATCCGCTGCTCGGTAATGATGACTTTATAATCCAAAACCTTAAAGTGGATCGTTTCAGTAAACTTAAAACTTATAATCAATAAACCGGTTAGTTTGACTAAAAAATAATTCAGGCCACAAGAAGAGTTACATTGTGTCCTGTTTAAAAATGCTATCTAATGACTAAAGCTTACTTTTTATAAACGACAATATCTCGTCTTTTTCTTTGCCTTCTTCTTGCTTCAATAAATCAAAGATCTTACCTTCTTCTTGCTTTTTGATTGCATCAAAGTCAGGTTTAAAAGGTGTGCCATCATAGTATTTTGCACTCGTGCCTTCTCCTTCAGGTGAGCCATGATCTGCATTGATTGATTCGCGCCATACCCAAGCATGTCGTGCCCATTCATCTTGATCAACTAGTTGAGGGGCGGTAAACCATACATTCCATGAAAGGACATTTTCCTTTTGTAGCATATTGCCAGAGCCTAAATTAAAAACATCAATAATGAATTGGTTAAATCTATCAACTTCTGGGTAACCAGTTTTGATAATTGAGCCAATTTGAACTTTTAAGTGGCCTACAGACCAAGCTTCGTTTTCATGCTTTGCAAAATCAGGAATATCAAAATCCTGGCTTTGTCCTTTGACCAGTGGAAATATAGGTTGCTCAGGCTCTTTAACTAAACTTGTTGTGATAGTAATAGCTTGCGATTTTTTAGATGGAAAGGGGCGACCGCTGCTTTCAAATTTTTCCCATAGTTTTTTCACGATGAAGTTTTGTTTTGCACTTGGGCTGAACCATACTTTACCAACTACACCCATTTCAGCTGCAAGCTCGCGAGTGTCTTCGTTAACCCAGCCTCTCGTACCAGTAACGGTCACTTCTACATTTAAAGTTCCTAAAGTAGGCGAGGTAACACCTTGCTGAGGACATATGATTGAATAAACCCGGCCTGTATCTGTGTAACCAAGTCTAGAAATATCAGGTGCAAACATTTGATAACAGCGTTTGGGATCAGCACTGCCCATTTGTGTTTCCCAACTAAATTCAGGCCACTTAACTGCTTGTTGTCGCTGGAGTCTATCAATATTAAACATGTTGTCAGGCATCGGTAATGATGTCAGATCCACTGTAGGGTAGGCAAATGCAGGGTTTGATTGTTCAAATCCACCAATCCATCCTGGTACACGTTCTAATTCAGGCCTATTATCCATTATACTTTCCTTTTTATAATTGTTTAGAGCAAAACTCTATGAGGGATGTAAAAGCAAAATTAAATGCTTTAAAATTAACGTAACTGAAAAAGGGACTTAAAACATTGTAACTTCATTGTGAAGGTGATTAATGTTTATAGTCTTGACTTAAGAACTTAAAAATTAGTAAAAATAATGGCGTTGGTGAAAGTAATCCACCAATGCGATTAAAAGCTTAAGGTATAAAAGTGGTGATATCTGCATTGATAGCACTTTCATCTTCAAGTGCAATAATGTCAGCTATGCTAAATACATTAGGTAAAATATTATTAATGTAAAATTGTGCAGAAGTGATTTTACCTTGATAGAACTCAGTTTCGCTTTGGCTAATATCAGTTTGCAAAGCATTTTGAGCAATAATAGCAGCATCAAGTAATAACCATGATACGGTGACTTCGGCCATCATTTGTAAAAAGCGGGTTGATACTGCAAAAATCAGTTCCATTTTTTGTACTTTGATCCAACTCCCCATTAATTTATGTGTATCAGTTAAACTGAACAGCGCTTTCTCAAGCATCGCTATAGATTTTTCAAACTTTGGATTATGTGCGTTTTGCTCTATAAATGCCATTACGTTTTGCTCAAATAGAGCTAAGAGTTTTGAGTGACGACCCATAGCCAGTTTATCTCTGAATAAATCGGCAGATTGCACAAAGTTAGTGCCTTCCCATAATGAGAGCACTTTTATATCTCTGGCATATTGCTCAACAGGGTGATCTTTAATGTAACCATGACCGCCATAAACCTGAATAGCCAATTCGGTTATTCTATATGCTTGATCTGAGGTATAGGCTTTAACTATAGGAGTCAGTAAATTTACTAATGATTGGTGCTGATATAATTGGGTTTCACTTTGTTCAGTTGTTAATAAACCATTTTGGTGTTTAATTTCAATATTAGTCGTCATGCTTTGATGAAAACATAGCTTAACGATTAATGCGCGGCAGCCTTCAACCTTACTTTTCATTTCGAGAAGCATACGTTTTACATCGACATGGGCAATAATTGGTACCCGTTTCGCTTTTGGATTAAATGACTGTTTAAAATCAGTCCCTTGAATACGTTCTTTTGCATATTCGGCTGCATTTAAATAAGCACTTGATGCCATTCCTAATGCATATATGCCCGTTGCGATGCGCGCGAGATTCATCATGGTCATTAACTGGCGTAGACCAACGTTTTCTCGTTCTCCCAATAAATAGCCAAAACAAGGTGATTCGGCACCAAAAGTTAAGTGGCTGGTGGCACAACCATTGAGACCCATTTTATTTTCTAATCGCAAACACTTAACGCCATTATCTTGCTGTTTCAAATCAACTTTAGGCACAACAAAGCAGGATAAACCAACCGTTCCAGAGCGTGCACCTTCAACTCGGGCCAATACAATATATGCTATGTTTTTAGTTAATTGATGCATACCTGCTGAGATAAATATTTTTTCTCCGGTTATTTGGTAACGACCGTCAGCTTGTTTAATTGCTTTTGTTCGGCAATTTCCGACATCGCTTCCAGCATCAGGTTCTGTCATACATAAACAGGCTCCCCATTCATTAGCTGCAAGCTTGTTGCAAAATATGTCTTTAAGCTGTTGGTTACCAAATTTATCAATTAAATATAATGCTGGGCTACAAAACCCTGAATAAATCATAAACGCAGGGTTTGCACCCATAAATAGTTCATTTATTACTTGAGCTAATATGTAAGGTGCACCTAAGCCGTTATATTCTTCAGGAGCGCCTAAGCGACCCCATTGCGCCGATATATAGTCATCCCATAGTGTTTCAAAACCTTTGGGGAGCTGTACTTTGCCATCGGACATTAATTTACAGCTATCTCTATCAGATGATTGATACAAAGGGCCCAACTTTTGATAACAAAATGTATGGGCGTGCTCTATTAAATGATTACAGAAATCTTGATCGAATTCAGGGTATATATCTGAATCAAGAATGTGGTCTTGTACTTTAAATTGTTGCCACAGTAAAAACATGTGGTCGCGTAAATCAACGCGAAAAGCATTATTTGATGTCATGTTTAACTCTTATTATTGTTTTAAAATGCCCAGTTAAATACTAGTCGCATACTGTGCTGATTAGGGTTTAAACCATATTCACAATTATTACAGCCATTGAATAATTCAAATTGCAATCGACTGGTAAGGTGATTGTTCCATGATTTGAGTAGCTCAAGGCGATGTAATTGGCTGTTATCATTAAGGTTGAATTGCACACTTTGTCTATACTGCCAAAGTGCATTAGAAAGTGGGGTTGCATACATTAAATACAGGTAATTTTGCCTCAGTTGCCCCTGACTTAAACTATTTAATGATGCCGATAAGTAATTATAATCTTGCGCACTCGCTTGGTTGTTAATCACATTTTGATAAGCAGTTGTGCTTTTAGTTGATATTTCAGACCATTCGTCACGGGTAAATCCGTGTTTAGTATTTAAATATTCTAATCTAAAATTATGACCTGAATCTAATGTGTAGCCGGCACCTATCAAGAGCTTTTGCCATCGTTTCACCTCATTTTGGACTAGATTAGTTTCATCAAGTAATATTTGTGTTTCTTGGTCTCTTTGATGCAACAAACTCCATTCAAATCGCATCGTCATATCGTCGGTTATTAATTTATTATAACTGGCAGCATAATTGAGATTTTGATTGGGTTGTTTATGTAATAATAACGAAAAGTCATGGCTACCTTGAAAGCCAAAACGGGCAATATATTGTTGCTTATGATTTTTAGCTCGAGTGATATAATCTGCAATGACTAATTGATAAAACCAGTTGTTTTGATTGAATTTTATAGTGGCCATATCCCAACCTTTTTGTTGGTTTAGGTCATCTAAATCTATATAAGGGCGGTCTCGGTAAGGTTTTAATAAATTAGTTAAATTCCAATTAAATCCGGTACTCCATTGGGTTTTTATTCGCCCTAATTGCCATTGCCATGCATAATCGACGCTAGTCCAATTAATATAGGCTTCTAATACTGTGGTATCAGTTTCACTTTGGTTATCAGTATGTTGATATTGCGCTATGGTACGGGCTCTGGCTTGAAAATTACTTTGCCATTGGGTTTTAACTTGCCAATCAATCACTGTAAGCTGTTTGTTTTGTTCAAAGTTAACTAAACCAGGGTTAAAACTTTGTTCTTCATTGATTTTGTTATTTTGAACAAAAGTTAGTAATTGCGTATTATGCTCGAATTGCTTTGGTGTTACTTTCTTACTCTCTGTAAAAGGGTCATCTGGAATGGTACTTTTTGCCCATGACTGAAGACTAAAGAAGCTTAAGCAAAATAAGCTATAGCAAAAGTATAAATTATTCTTGCTCATAAGCTTATAATCGCTTCTTTATTAAATAGCGCATCAGGTAATTCACTGCTGCGGTAATTATCAAACAACATCCACGTATAACTACCAGAAATTAAAGGGTCTGATAACAACATTTTGTGCACTTTTAGCTCACCATTAAATTCTTTAAATGCTTTATATTGCGCAGTTTTAAGTAATTTACCTGAACGGGCATAATATTCACTTTTAATCGGTTTAAAAGGCGCTTGGTTTTGCAACCAGAATGTTACTTTTTGATAACTCATATTACTTTTTTTAGCACTGAGCTCTAATTGTATTTGCTCAGGGTTATCTTGGGGTATGATTTTGCCAGTATAATCTCGGCTAAAATTACTGCCAGTGACATCGGCATTACTGGTTTCTCCTAGTAATCTTTGTGCTGGAGATATTCTAATAACCTTACGCGTACCTGGTATATATAACCACATGTCGCTGTGTTTTTTTAATAGTATACGACCTTGTTGTCTGGCAGGTGATTGAAACTTAACTAACGAATTATCCTGTTTCACATCTACGGATAGTTGATTAGTTCGGCTATCTCTATTTTCTTTATAACTTACATTGGTGATATCGAAGCTAAAACCTTTGCTGTTTAGGCCTCTATATGAGTCAATAATTTGTATTAATTGGCTTGCGCTATTATTTTGTTCGGAAGATAAATCATCATTGACTTGTTCGCTATGAGCGTTATTAGCAGTTGCGGATAAAATAAAATATAGTGCAATTTTGAGTAGGTGTTTATTCATGTTTATTCCTTTTAAGCTGAACGCATCGCTTGATTTATTTGTAAGCGAGATGCTTTAAAAGCGGGGTAAATACTGGCAAAAATAGCCACTAAAGTGCCTGTTATTGCTGTTTGCCAAAGTATTGGCCAAGAGATAAATATGCGAATAGGGTAGCTTTGACTACTACCCGGTGGTGTAGGCATAATAAATTGCGCTGATGTAATTCCATTGGCAAATAACACCGCTAGTAACAGTCCGATAACACTGCCTATTAAGCCTAAATAACATGCTTCTGTAATAAACAGCATCATGACTTCATACCGTGTTGCTCCCAACGCACGAATGGAACCTATCTCAGGTGTACGTTCCATTACCGCCATCATCATAGTGTTAGCAATACTTAATGCGGCAATAAATAAAACAATCACTTTAATAAAGCCAAAAACACCATTAAATAAATTAATAACTTCATGGTAATAATCAGCAAGTTCATACCATGTTTTTGTTTCAACTATGAGTCCATGTTGTTCAAATAATGATGTTAATTGCTCAAGCATATGTGGCGTTTGTTTAGTATCAGAAAGTAAAACGACTAATCGACTGACACCTTGGGTAAATTGAAGATCTTGTGCATGAGGTAAGTTGACACGGATTAATCGGTTATCAACATCTCTTACGCCAGTATTAATCGCACCTATTACTTTTATATCTACTGCATTCACTGCGCCATCTGTTGTTGATCCCAATAGGGTAAGATAATCACCTACCTGGGTATTAAGCGCATTAAATAATCCTTGGCCTAGTAAAGCACCATCAATATCTTGGCTAAATAAATCTTCACCTTGTGTGATGGTAATTGCTGAGCTTAACAAAGATTCTTTATCAGAATTAATGCCACTACCGACTACAGCGATAGACTGGTTTGAATTGGTTAATAAACCAGAAAAATTAAGCCTAGGAGTAATAAGCTCAACACCTGGTTGGGATTCTACTAATTCGCTGATCTTTTTCACATCATGTTGGGTTAATAAGTACTTTTCAGGCTCAATATGACCATATTGGTTAAAACCTTGTTTATATATTTGTATATGTCCAAGTTGCGAGCGGATCATATTTTCTCGCATACCGTCATACATAGAAGCAACAAAGCCACCAAACAGCACTAAACTTATTACCGCTACTTGGATTGACAATAAAGTAATAATACTTCTGCGTCGGTTGCGTAACACATTAAGTAATGCAATTTTATATCTAAACCCCATTATTCAGCTTCCTCTAGACGCTCAGTGGCTTTAGATTGCCAATTAGGTGATGCATTATTTTTTAATGATTGCCAAAGTGCTTTAGCTTGTTGTGGTTGATCATTTTTAGCAAAAGCCATCGCTAAGTAATAATCAACAAAGGATAAAAACTCACTAGTTGGCTCTGATTTAGTGTGTTGCTTAATAAGTAATAAATCGGTTACTGCAAATTTAGCCCGATTTAAAAAGCTAGGCATGTTGGCATAACTCACACCACGTAATAATCTGGCTCCTAAGTTATGGGGAGCTTGTTTAATTGCTCGGTCCATTAATCTCATGCCTTTACGTGAAACAAAGTTCATTTGTCCCAAGTTATGTTGAAGAAAAACAGCTTGATAACTTAGCGCGTTGCCATAGGCTGCCATCATTTCAAAATCGTTTGGCTGAGCTTTCGATAATGATTCAAGTGAATGACTGATTGTTTCTAATTTAGCGAGTGATTGATTTTTATCACTCGAAAACAAGGCTAATTCAATTAACGTTTTTTGTCTCAGTTGCACATCTGATATCTGCGTTTGAGCTGTTAAATGAGCTAGCAATTCTTTTTGTTCATTTACATTACTACCAATAAATGTCGGTGGAATATATTGTGCTTGGCTATTGTTAGCTTTTGCGAGATTTAAAATCGGTTGTTCTATGATTTCATTTACAGAATTTGATTCAGAGCAGCCCGTAATCATTAAGCTGAATAAAATAATACCTAGTGTTGATTTCATGCAGCAGTCCTTTGTTTATCGTTAATAATCTCACCGTCTTTTAATTCAATAATGCGAGATGCTTGAGAAAGGACGTAGTCATGGTGAGTAGCAAAAACAAAGGTGATCCCTTGTTTATTAAGTTGTTTCATTAGTTCCATAATGGAAGCTGCTGTATTTGAATCTAAATTTGCAGTGGGCTCATCGGCTAATATGATATCTGGCTCAGTAACTAAAGCGCGCGCAATCGCAACCCGTTGCATTTGACCACCAGACAGCTGATTAGGTTTGTGATGCATAAAATCAGCTAAACCAACTCGAGTTAATGCTGCAATAGCTTTATTTTTTGTACTTTTAGCCCCTTGCAACGACAAAGGGTATTGCACATTTTCAAGTGCTGTTAATACAGGCAATAAATTAAATGACTGAAATATAAAACCAATATGCTGTTTTCTGATATGAGACTTTTTATTATCAGATAGTTTATTTAAGCTTTTATTTGCGATGATCACGTCACCAGTATTGGCTTCATCCATTGCACCAATTATGTTTAATAATGTACTTTTACCGCTACCACTTGTGCCTTTTAATACTAAGAATTCGCCTTTGCTTATGGTTAAATTTATATTTTTTAATGCATGTACTGCGTTTTTTCCGAGCATAAAATGTCGACTAATATTTTCAAGCGCGACAACTACCATAACTCACCTCGATTTTGCTCTGTAAATTGTAATTCTAGGCTTTGATATTGGTTCAAATCTGATGGCATTTTAGTGTTTATTGCTTGATATAAATCTAGATAACTTTGTACTTTGTCAGCCGATAATGTATCGCCTTTGAAGAAATAAGCTTGTGCCATTGCGATGTAAAATTGTCCCTTTACTTGTTCAGGGATTTCGTTAGAGGTGCGCTTTAAAAGTGTTTTAAACCAGGCTTCGTCATTGAAGACTAAGTCAAAATTTGGATTTATTTGTCCAATATTAGCAAAAGTAGCTAAGCGAATTAATCTTATATTTAGATCATTTGGTGCTAAATCTACGGCTTTACTGATGTTTCCTAATACTTTATTTAAGGTATAAAGTTTGTAAAACCCCATAGTAAAATCAAGAGATGCGCCTGATAACTTGGCAGCATTGGCATTATACCAAGCCATCACTAATGCATTATTAGGAGAAATATTATTTGCTTGCGCTAAATATTCATCAGCTAATTCAATATCATTGTGCATAGAGTAAATAGCGCCTAATTCCACTAGTAATGAAATATCTTCAGCATTATCTACTAATTCTTGCTTTAGGGACTTGATACTTGAGCGTTGTTGCTCTGTATAAGCTTGATGTTTAAATTCAATCGGCCAAGATCCCATAGACCAAGAAATAATATTACCAATTATTAAGCTTGTGATTATAAAGCTGAAGATTTTTTTCATTTTAAATTCCTTTGGTAGTTATACGAAATTATCTGATGCTTCTAACAACTGAGCATCCATATCACGTAAAGTGGTAAACTCATCAAAAATAAGTGCTTCAGGATCACTGACATCGGTATATATCTGCTCACAGATTAAAATAACTTCAACAACATTTAGTGAATCAACACCTAACTCACCTAAAGGGGTATCTGCATCAATTTGTTCTTTATTTAGCATTTGTGCTACTTCAGTTTGCAATGAAGTTAATTGTGATTTGTCTGACATATTTACTCTCTATTATGTTGTTTTAAAATTAATCTACAGACCAATCAGCATATCTTGCTAAGTGATCTAAGGTTAAGGATAAGCAGCAGAATTCTTCTACTTGAATTGGATTTTTCTTATGTTTTTTAAGTAATTTGGCGGAAATTGGCGGCACAATGTGAAATAGTTTGTTGGTAACCGGTGCAAAGCCGTAATGCATTAACCTTTGCATTGCATCAAAAATATTAATGATACTTTCATCATTAAAACTAAAAAACTGGCTTGTTTGAGGTTGAGTTGAGCTAATGTTTTCTGATAACAGCTGCTTTAATTTATTGCTATTACAATAATTAAATTGGATGTCTTTGTTATATGCTTTTGCAATTAACCTTTGTTGAGCCCATTTATTTGGTAACTCAAATGATAAATACGTCCAAGTTGCAAAACTTGTTTTGTTCTCATCAGATTCGCAAGCTATTTCGGCTTTATATTGCGCCAATAGTTGCTTTTTAAATTTGTTTAATGAGCTATTTTGCTCGTTTAAACGATTTCTGAATATATTGGTATTTAATGTATATTTTGATTTTTGTTCTACTTGATTAAGCCGCGGTCTGTGGTCACATACTAATTGTCTTTCGTGGCTGATTTGTACTAATAACAAAAATTCAATTTGCCATAATGCTGATACTGGATGCGTTATTATTTGGCTTAGGTGTGGTAATTGATTAAATATATTGAAAAAGCTCAGTTCGTCATTACTGATATTACCAGATGAATTTGCTTGAATTGCATTTGGTGCCGCATTTAACTTTTGAGATAAAGTTAATTGCTTTTGAGATATTTTCTCTGGCTCAGTTTCAAGTTGCCAAATAATACTTTGTCCATTATTTAGAGAATAAACATCTTTGAATAATGTGTTTGGTGAACTGATATAACGCCAATGTAATAGTTGAGTAACTGCAAACGGACATACTTTTGCTTGCTGACTAAAGTCAGATAATTGAATGCTCATTTTTAGCGCTTTACTGTTAATTTTATAAAATAACTGGTGGCTCGAAAAAGCAGATAAACATATAAATACTTGTTTTTTTTCTTTTAGCGGTAACACAATGGCATAATCACCGGCCAAATATACATTGATTGATAATTGCCATTTTAAGTACGCAGCTGATATTAATTCAAAATCAGATGCATCTTCAGCTAAGTCTAATTGATTTATAACGTGATTTCGGTTTGTTATTTGACCATAAAAGCTAAATTCATGTAGATTTATCATGCAAGTTCCTCTTCAGAAGTCGTAACAAGATCATTTGATTGCTCAAAAATGCTATTGAGCCAATCGGGTAAAATCATTGCTGATGCTGTGACCACTTGAATATGATTTACTTTTTTTAACTCAACTATCTTTTTATTCAATGTAGGTTTTAGGTGCCAGTGATAAATGGTTTCTAGCAGGTTAGGATGGACAACTTCATCATGCTTACCACACAGTAATAGTACCGGCACAGAGATTTTATTAAATGCACTAGGGTAGTTATTGATATCGCAAGAGAGCATTAAGTTATAACTATAATGCAATACTCTGCCTTCTAGCCTCGCCATACGTTCATTCGCAGGAAAACTTAAAATAGGTTTATGGCGCATAAATGGTAATAACTTAGCAACGATAAGAGGTAATGTTTTTAGGCTCGGTGCATAAGTTAAAGCATGTGCTGGTGGCGTTATTGCAGGTTTTGCAGCTCTAAAATAACTTATTTGATATTGCCATTTTGCAGACGTATGTTTATATCTAACTGTTTCAAGAGGGCCGTTTATTGCTGGTGCGATAAAGCTCACACCATCTATATTATTACAACCATATTTATCTATATATCTTAAGCAAATGACAGCTCCAGCTGAGTGCCCAGCTAAAATCAGAGGTTGGTCACAGACTTGCTGGTAATGAGCTATAAAATCAGCTAAATCATCCTCTAACTGACCAATATAATCTACAGTTCCCAGACGTCCTTCAGAACCGCCATGACCACGCCAATTTATAAGACAAGCTGCATAGCTTTGTTGATTTAATACCTTCGCAATGTTGGCATAGCGACGGCTATTGTATGTACTGCCATGTAAAAAGATAACTGTTGCTTTTGCATTGGTGATTAAAAACTTATCATATGCTAGTAGGGCACCATCACGTGCTAAATAAGTCATTTTATCCATTAGCATGTCTCAAGTGATAATATTGGTTTTGACATGATGTTTTCATCAGTCTTTCGGCAAAATTGTAAAAAGTAGGGCACCATAAATGGCATGGCTACGTAATCTTGTTCACTATTAAAAATAGTGTTTGCGAGCTGGTTCAACTTTTTCATTTCTGCATCAGGTAAAGTATCATCAACGACTTGTACATTTATTATTCCAGTTGTGAACGACGCTTCTTTCACTTCAGTCAACACAGTATGTTCAGTTAACTTTTGTAACTCTTCGGTGAGCTTTTGATTTATATTGGCTAATAATTCAGGCAGATCATTTTGCGAAAAAGTATCTAGGGATAAAATTTTAGGGAGCGTTAAGCATTCTTGTACCAATCTTCTGCTGGCAAATTTTGGTAAATTTAAGCGGCACTGGGTGACTTTTAAATAGACATCGACCCATAATTTAGTATGTAAATCAATACGCCAACCGTCTTTACCTGCTTGACCCATATTAAATACAAAGTATTTATATAACTCAGCACCAGATTCAAAAAAACCTTCACTGTTACGATCAAAGTAACGGCTTTGTTGTTTCAAAGTATCTACAGTCGCGAGTATTTGTTTATTAAGTTCTTTTTCTAATGCTAAATAGCCACGACGTATGTAATCTTTCTTTTGCCAAAATTCTAAATCAATAAAGTTACCAGCCATATAGTCCCAAGCAGCTTCTAAAAAATAAATTGCTGTATTGTAAGCAACAACAGGGGAGCATAATTGCGCACAATCTAGAATTGGATTGGTATTGTTAACATAGGTATGTAAACCTTGATAAAACTCATGGGCTTGTTGATTTAATATAGGCACTTTTTTGATTAAGGATTGCTCTGCTTGTTCAATCGAATCATAAGCAAAGTCATCACATATTGTTTTAGTGATTGCATCATTTATGAGTGCAATCATATCGCCACCACCACTGAAAAGTGGATCTAAAAACATAGCAGCAAAGCCCGTTGTGGCCCAACGTTGTTCACTGATATATTTTTTACCGCGATAAGCCAATTGCCCCCAAGCTTCAAAATCTTCTAAATGTGCACTTTTGAGTATTTGCCATAAGCCTTTATGTTGCTTTAAAAACGCAATAAATTGCGTTTGTTTTAATGGTGGGTTTTCCATTACATTCTTATCACAATCTATACCTATACTAGTAAAACCACCGCTAAGCGGTATCACCCAAATCCAATAGCCAGGTCCGGTGAAATGTATGGTAGATAAAAACCGGCCATTGACCATCTTTTGCCATTTCTTGCTGCCTAAAGTGTCAATGTCAGTCACATTACTAAAACGTGCCCACGCTGCGCAGTTCCTAGGAACATCATTCCTATGATGTAACTTTTTCTGTTTAGCCAATAAGCTGGCTCTGCCACTGGCATCAATTAACCACTTGGTGTTTACTTCATGATTTTGCCCTTGATAATTAAAAGCTACGGTATGATCACCTGCTTCATTGACTGCCAGTTTTGTTACTTTTGCACCTAAAAATAAGTTGATACCTTGTGCTTTATTCATTTCGACTAAGTCTTTTTCAAATCTTGCTCGGTCTAACTGAAATGCAGGGTGGGGTGGGATACTGGTGGTACCATGTTCACTCATTTGATCTAGTTCTAAATCATGATTTTCTGAATCAAATAAAAAACGTAGACCATTTTTAGGTAAATGGTTGCGATAGAGATAATTTACTAAGCCTAATCTATGTATGAAATAATGACCTGCTATTTCGACAGTAGCTTCACCTACTTTTGCTTTAAATTGGGTACTTGCCTCTAGCTGCAAAATGTTTAAATTAGGGTTTTCTTGTTTAAGTTGTCTTGCTAAAGTGAGTCCGGCCCATCCGGCACCAATAATTAAAACATCATAATGCGTATATATTTTTGTTAAGTAGTTCATGATTTAACTCCAGCTTGGATAATTAAATTGAGGGGCCAGCGAAAATAATGATTATTTATGCCTCGATATTGATGTTGTGGATATTTTAAAGTGGCTTTAACAATCGCATGATAAGCCTCAATTGAATACGGTTTCACTTGAAGAGATTGTTGATAAATAGCGTGATCTGTTGTTAAACAAAACTCATTAAATGAAGCATCATCAATTTGGCTTTTATTGTGGGTATTTATAGATAACTTGAGACTACCAACACGACCACCACCCCCTAAAGTTAATAAGTTCAGCGGTTTTTTACTGAGTTGGCTGCGATAATTATTTAATTCTAAAATGGGTTTTAAACTTAAATAATGGCGCTGATCTGTTTCAATACTTGATAACCAGTAGGTTGGTTTTGCTAGTTTTTTTAATCGACTTTTTAACGCTGATTTTAGTTTTTTACCCCAAACAGAATTAATGTCAAAAGATACAAATAACCCCTGAGATTGATCATTTTCAATATGTGCAATGAGTTGATTAAGTAATTTTGGCATACCAGGTATGCCTGAAGGTTGTGAAAATATTTGGCATTGTTCAATAACAATATCTTGGTTGAGGGCAACTCTTTTTTCTAAAAAGCAAAAGCCAATGCAATCATTTACGATTAAACCACCTTGATCCTCAGAATCACCTACGCCTAACGCATTCAAACACCCTTGCTGTAATGCTTGATCTAGCTCCAATAAAATCACCAAACAATTATGTGATTTACTATTATTAAAATGAAAAATGCTGGCATGTAAGCTAGTACATGCAGCACTGATAAAGTCGGCTTTACATGCAAAGTTATGACTTATATCTTCACAAAAAGTTAAGATATCAGGGTTTAATAAAGGCTTGATTTCACCTGCACTAACAAAAATCACTTGGTTTGGTTTTTCTGTTAGTTCACTGAGTTTTGAGCGTAGCAGTGCTAATCCATGATTAACCGAATCAACCTTTTCGGCCCAACATTGAGATAAGATCATTTGATCATTGCTTTGCATTACTGAGCACCAATATTAAAGTGTCGAAGCTTTGCAATAAATTTATAAAAATTGACTTGTTGATTATTACTTACGCTATGTAAATTGATTGCAATTTGATTGTGACCTTGCTCTAACTGATATCGAATAAAATTGTCATCGATAGTAAGAAGATGAGTCACTTTACCTGCTAATTTGTCAATTTCAGGTTTGATGTCTTGCATTAATAAAACATTATTAGCGAGCAAGGATGCGGGTAATCTCATACCGCCTGGCATAGAAATGCGTATTAAAATAGTAAGTTCTTTAGGCCATAGTTCATTAGCCAGTAAAACTAATTCATTTAAAATTTGATAATGTTCAATAAAATTGATTAGAACTGGTGCATCAGAGCAAGGTAAATCAGCAAATATTGCAAAGTCACTATCATTTGATAATGGCATACATCTAGCTAAAGCCGCTGATGGTTTATTATTAAAAGGCACACTTAATAAATGACCAACATATTCATGTTTCGCTACATTACTCATAGCCTTTTACCTCTTGTAATATAAATTGAGTTTGAGGCGTCACTTTTATTTGCGCTATTGAAAAATATCCATTTAAGGCAAGTGAACAAGCAAGGAATTCTTGTTCTTTAAGTATTGGGCTTTCTTGGCAATGACTCAAAATTGATAGCCAAGGATCTGAGCCGAAACAGTGGCCCCATTGAGCATGTAAATCAGGCAAGCGAGTTTGGTTGACTAATAATTTATTAAACATTTGTTGGATATGTTCTGGAAAAAAAGGCATTGCTAGCGTGACACCTTTTTTATTAGCTGCATGGCGACGAATTACAGTCGCAAATTCAGCCATAGCGTTATGCGTAGTGGCACATTGTGTGAGTAGTTCATCAGTCATTTGGCCATTAACTTCAAGTAATATAGTTGTGATACCAAACCCTGATTCATGCCAGTTCTCGTTATAACGCCAAAATTCTAGATCAAAAACATTAGCATCTATAATACTGACTAATAAAAATTGAGGGGTGTTTTGTTGATCATGTTGTAAATAATATCTTAAAGAAAATCCCCATGATGCGCATTCATAGGCATTGATGAAAGTATCTGCTTGATTCTTTTCATTCTGGTTTAGCATTGAAGCGACTTTTGACCAACTGATATCTCCAGTTGTAAAAGGTAGATCTATCATCGTTGAGCACAAAAAGTGTCGATTAATTTTTAATTGCTCTGAAGCAGACAGCTTTGATGTAATGCTGTTTGTTTGCTGGACTAAAAGTGTGGCTAGCCATTCAAAGCTTGTATTACTACTTGGTGTTTGATTGAATAATCGTTGCTTTAAAGGTTGAAAAGCAATTGCTTTAACTGTTAGTACGCTCATTGTCTGAACCTTTTTTGCTTGGAATAGATTTCATGAAAGCAACGATAAGAGCTCCCTTCCATTTTGGTAAAGCCTAATAGGTCTCTTTGATCTTCAAAGCTGGCTACTTTCCCTTTTGATACGGTATCTAGGAGCAATTCATTTGAAGCAAACTTCAAGGCGAGTACTTGATCTACGGAATGAATAGAAAACTCATTTTGAGCTAAACAGCTACTAGCGACATTTTGAATGTAATTTATGTGTTCAGTTAATTGAGGATCTAAAGTTAATCGTTGATTATCAGCTAACCATAACAAGTGATTCATTAAAGCTTTTACAAAGCGTGGGCGAACTAATGTTAAAAACCGGTTTACGCTACTCAGTCCACCAAGTTTCAGTTGCTGTGATGCATTAATATTTAACTCGCCTTTCACATTACCTAACTGCACTGAATTATCTAAATAGCTCGCGCCTACTTTAGATTGATTCAAAGTTCTTGCTTGTTCTGGTTCAATTAAAAAAGTTAAAGGAAATGGTTTACCTGGCTGGCGCACAACTAACATTAAAAATCCAAGATTATGCGCTTCAATCCCCCATTTTTTATTGATGGTAAGTTGCCATTGATCTTGTGTTGAATTTAAACTTGATTGCCAATAGTTTAATGAAGGACCACCAAAGTCGGTCATTAAAAAATGACCAAAGTAGCCTTGTTCAAGCCAGTCATTTACTTGCTGTTGTTGGGCTTCATTTGCTGTCATTTGCAACATAATTGAGCCAAATAGCCCAATAATTTGATGAAAATGAGGTCCAAAACCTGTTGATTTAACTTGTTCAGTTAATTGGTCAATGATATATGTTTGCTCAAAGTTTGGTAATGGTTGATTGGCTTTTGGTTTAGTTAAAGCTGGTTTAGCAGACAAATTATCTTCAATTAAAATCTCAGAATCTAATAAATTAAAAACAGCATTACTGATAATTTTTTCAAAACTTATTGGTAAAGCTTGATGATTATTTAAATGCTCGGTAATGAAGCTGGAAAAAATAGCTTTTAAATCACTCATAATTGGCCTTATTCAATAATGTAAGTTTTTGCACTTGGCAGTTTTAAGAAAGGGGATAGGGTATAGCTGGCGTTATAGGCTCCGCAATTTTCAAAGATACAGATGTCACCCACTTGCGGTGTAATATGATGCTCAGCTTGTTTACCAATAACATCATCTTTACTACAAGAGCTACCAACAAAAATGCAGCTGTTGTGTTTTGAATGTGGGGTAGGACTAAAAATTATTGGAGTTTTGAATTTTCTAAAATTGTTTTCTGTTTGAGCTAGTAAGAAATTTTGATTTATACCACCATCACAAATAGCATATTGTTGATGTTCTATATTTTTTAAATAACGAACGCGTGTGGCAAAGTATCCTGCTGAGGCCATTAGTCCTCGGCCAGTTTCATGGGCTAATGTGATATGTTTTGGGAAGCTGGTTAATAGTAGTTTATAACTCACAAAATCAAAATCACTTTGTTGCCAATTTTCACTGAATCCGCCACCTAAATTTACAAAACTTAATGCTTGTTGGTAACGCGATTCAATTGTTTTAATAATTTTTTTTGCTGCAACTGCAGTTTCAAGTGCATTGTGGGTAAATTGATATGAGCCATTAAATAAATGAAAACCAGCTAGGGAGAGATTATTAGATTTACAGATATCAATCGCTTGGCATGCGGTATCCCAATCCATACCAAATTGATCTGCTCTTATTTTTTTGATGTCAGGATTAAATTGTTTTAAAACGCATGAATTTAAGCGTAATAAAATAGGCTTTAATGGGCGCTTACCTATAAATTCAATAAGTGATGTTAATTGTGCTAGGTTATCTATGATAATGGTTGAACGAGAAGCAACAGCCGCCCGTAGAAACTTTTTATCGGCAGATGGGTTATTTATGTATTTTTCACTGTTGCCGCCAGCAACTAAATTTAGTTCGCCAATAGACGCTATTTCAATACCACCTGTTAAGTGATGTGCACAGCGCATTAACAAATCTACATTATTATTTGCTTTCATAGAGTAAATTATTTCGGTACCTAGCGCTGATTTAAGTTGTGCAAAATTACTTGCTACTTGGCTGACGCTGTATAAGTAACAAGGTGTTTCAATTTGACGATGGTTCTTATCTAGTAAAGTAGTGATGGCTTTCATTTATAACTCCTAAAACAAATATGGTTAGCTTTAAATTTCTGATAAATACGAAATAAGGTGTTGCTTATCCACTTTGCTATTTGCAGTTAATGCCATGGCTTCAATAAAACGGATTTCACGAGGGCTGTAGGCGGGGTCTAAATTTGACCTTAACCACGTTTTGAACTGAGTTTGGTGATCTGGTGTGTTTTCGTTTAATTGTACATATAGGCAAGCTATTTCATCTCCTAGCTTATCCGTGTACGGAACAATTGCAGTTAAATGTGCATTAGGAAATTGTTCAATTTGTGATTCTAACTCAGCAGGGTATAAACAATAACCTGCCTGTTTTATCAAATCTTTATTACGGCCTTTAAAGTAAAAGTAACCTTCATCATCTTGGCAAAAAAGATCACCCGTAGCTAACCAATTATCATCTCTATATTTACCACTATGAATATTAGCGCCTGCATTTCCTGAGCCATAATAACCCTGCATTAATGTCGCGCTACGAATAAATAGCTCTCCAATCTCTCCTTGGTTTACTTCTTTAAAATGTAATTTTTCATCACAATTGAATATTTTTGCTTCTAACCCTGGAATAGGAATGCCAACAGATCCAAGTTTACGCATACTATCTTGAGGAGGTAAATACAGCGCACGTTTACATTCCGTTAAACCGTACATCGCATAAATATTAGTATGAGGTATTAACTGAGATAAATTTTGAATTGTATCTTCGCCTAGATGACCACCAGTATTGGTAATTTTATTCAAGTGCGGAAATTCACTTTTAAAAGCTTGGATCACTTTACATAGCGAGCTTGCCATCGCCGGCACAACGGGCAGTAGGGAAATATTATGTTGATTTAGTGCTTTTATTACTTTTATAGGGTGAAAATCATCTTGAAAAATTGTTAATTGGCAATCAAATTTTAAGCTAAATAATACTTGATACAGACCATAATCAAATGAAAGGGGTGATAAACATAAAATATGTTCTTTAGCATTGAGGTCAAGGTAAGTACCAATTGAATTGATTGCTGTGATCACATTTACATGACTCAGCATGATACCTTTTGGTTTACCGGTACTTCCTGAAGTGTAAATTATCAAGGCAAGATCGGAGCCACAAACTCTTCTTTTAGAATTAAGCTCAAATGTTTTAATGCTATTGTCGGGTTTTCTAGCTGGTTTTTTTACTTGAAGTGACTCTGGCTCGCCATTTCTAAAAAGTAAATGTGAATCACAATCTTCAGCAATATCTAAAATTGCGCTGTATTTCATGCTAAATCGGACTGGAACAATAACCGCTCCTTTTGACCACAACCATAAAATACTTGCGATAGTTTCAGCAGTTGGGTTATCGGTTACTAAAACTCTGTCACCAAACTTTATATTTGTAGTTTTTTCTAGTGAAGCGCTAAGCTGCTGTAAAACATTTGAATCGAACTGTGAATCATTAGGATAAAACTTAATTTTTCCTAGCCAAAGATTGTTTAATGTTTTTTCAAATAAATCAGCTAATGAAAACAACATAGATAGCTCCCCTAATAATATTTAATTAAAATAAAGTATTATGTTTTTTATTTTTCTCTAAATTGATATTTAGAGTCTTTATTCCAAATAAATTACGTTCCTAAATAAGGGATGTCAATTGTATTTTTAATGACCGAGTAGATTTGTAAAAATAAATCATTTCATTAATTGGGATTATTTCTAATTATTTTTCATTAACAAAAAATTAAAAATATCGTTTTTAATTTGATCGTTTTGTCGAGGTTCACTTGATAGAAAATATTAAAAAAAGGCTATAAATCAGAAGGCTGTAATTTTATAGGGAATGAATTTAAGTCTAATATATTTATTAAATTTTTGTTTGCAAAAAAATGAGGGTTAAATAATAAAAAGTTATTTTATATGTTGAAATACTATGTAAACAATTGTAAATGCATTGGGTTTTTATAGTGAGATATTTGTATTTTTACTTTTAATTATTTAAAAATTTAAATAAACCAAGCGACTTTTATCACTTTAATAAGCCTACAATCACCAATATTGACCATTTAGCATAAAGCTTAAATTAAACTTTTTTTCTCATTTATTATTTATTTCAACAGCTGATAAGCAGCAAATAAATTAACGAATGAATATAAAGGATTAGATTATGAATACTTCAAGCTTAAGTGAACTTTTTACAACATCTGTTTTAGGTGGCTTAGTTATGGGTGTATTAACTTTCAATGGAATGGCATCAGCAGTTGCGATTGGTTCAGTGATTGCAGTATCGGTTATGAGTGCATCATATGCACTTACCAATAGATAATGTAAAACAGTTTAAAAAATTCAAATAATCAGTTATTAGTAAAAGCACAGCAATATGCTGTGTTTTTTACTTTTATAATTTAACATTTGATTGTTCCATAAAAGAGGCCTGCATTAAATGAAACATCCTACAAAAACATTAGTGACGATAGGTGTACTTTTAAGTACGCAAATTGTAAATGCAAACCAAATTAATGAATTAGAGTTAATTAATAATAAAAAATGGCTTCATGGGGCAGTTAATTGTGAAAATGATAAATCGCAAGCTTTGGATGTATTAAAAGTAAATGAAACCAGCTATATACTTAGGCAAAATAAATGCCTGACTTTTGAAGCGCCATTTATTTATGTATTAATCGGCGAAGAAAAAGTATTAGTACTTGATACTGGTGCGATTGAAGATGAAAAAGATATGCCTTTAGTTAAAGCAGTAAATGATATTATCGCTAAAAGTACTGAACCTTCGAAAAAACAAATAATTGTTGCGCATAGTCATACGCATTCAGATCATTATGCGGGTGATAAACTGTTTAGTGGGCAAGGAAATGTGACATTTGTTGGCACAACTCAAAAACAAGTAAATCACTTTTTTAAAATGAATAATTGGCCTAATTATATAAGTGAATTTGATTTGGGAAATCGTGAGTTATCTATCATTCCTACACCAGGTCATCAAAATCAAGCAATAACAATTTATGATCCACAAACAAAATGGTTATTAACAGGAGATAGTTTTTATCCTGGGCTTATCTATATAAGAGAGTGGGATGAATATAAGCAAAGCATCAATAGGTTAACTGAGTTTAGTAAAAGAAATAAAGTGAGTGCTTTGCTGGGGTCGCATATAGAAATGAGTAATAAACCGACAGAAGTTTATGATATTGGCACAACTTATCAACCTCATGAAGCACCATTAAGTTTAAGTCAAAAAGACTTAGTGAAACTAAATAACAAACTTCAAAGTACCTCAGGTGAAGAAGAGTTGAAATTTGATAAGTTTATCATTCAGCCAATGAATTTTATGCAGAAATCAATAGTGGATGTAGTGAGCTTTTTTAAGGGGTAAATACTGAGGTTTAAAGTGTTAGGCTAAAGCCAACATACAGGAATGTATCAAATTTAACCATTAGGTTTAAATTTAGGGGTAGCATAAAATTTTAGATGGTAGTCTTTTTTTGTAGGTGAGGGGTTAGCCGCATAAAGCTTAAATACTGGAATTTCAAACTATTAGGCTAAAGCCAGTCTACAGAAAATTATTTTATATTCATGGCTTTATAGGTATAAAAAAACCACAGAGGGTTGGCTGTGGTTTTTGTTGGCAAGTTGGGTTGAGCCTTTAATGCTTTATTTTTTTGTGAAAATATAAGTTGCGATAAGTGTTGTCGCAGCAATTAATGAACCAACAGCGACTGCTGAAGCCATTCCGTTTAAAGCTAAACCACCTATAACAAATACGCCTAATGCTGTTGTGCTATAAAGTTCTGATGAGTTTAAAGAGTTCATTTTATTGTCCTTAATATTGTGTTTAGCTTTAATTTGTTTGCTGCTAAGTTTGCTTGGAATGAATAATAATACGATTATCAGCTGTATTTTTTACATTTGTGTTTAATGGTTAATATCGGTGATGTTTGGCTTTTTTAGCTGATAAATGATTTTGCGAATGAAAGTTAGCTGATATGTTTTTTTATTGTGTTATGATTTTTCGATATTTAAATATTATGGTCAGGTATTTTTTTGCTCTCATTTCAAGCCGACGCCTTTAATGGCATTATTATTGATACAGATAAGTTACCTGCAACACAAACTTTATTCCAGGCTGCATTAGAGCTAACTATTGCTTATGCAGCTTCTCAGAATAAACGTCTAATTTGGTTAACCTTACCAATAGAGCGCAGTAATATTGTGCCAATCGCTACTGAATTAGGTTTCGTATTTCATAATTGTCTCGAAACAGAAATAACACTTATTTTACGACTCGTTGAAGGTGCTTATGCGCCATTTGTACCAACGCACTCTATAGGCGCAGGTGCTTTAGTTATTAATAAACATAACCAAGTATTAGTGATACGTGAAAAGATAGCAACAGGTACAGGTTATAAGCTGCCTGGCGGTCATATAGAGTTAGATGAAGATATTCATACAGCGATTGAGCGTGAAGTATTTGAAGAAACCGGTATTACAGCAAAGTTTCAGCAGCTTGTTGGTTTTGCCAATAAGCATCCTTACCGTTTTGGAAAATCGAATATCTATTTTATTTGTCGTTTAGAACCAATAACAACTCAAATTGAAATTCAAGATACTGATGAAATTGAAGATGCATGTTGGGTCGATTTAAATACTTATATTCAAGATGAAACTAATAGTTACTTTAACCGTGAAATGGTTAAATCTTTAAGTGAAGCAAGTGGACTGAAAGCTGTAGAGTTAGATTTTAATCAAGGTGTCAATGGTAAAAGAGAAGTCTTATTTTCTGATAGTTAATTAAAGTAAGTACTATTTCACAGTAATTTCACAATGTACCACTTAAGCTGAGTCATCATTTTATTAGGAAATAAACTATGACTCTTTTTAAATTATTAATTAGCTTAATCGTGTGCTTAATTGCAAATCAGGCTCACAGTGAAACAATTAAAACAGATCAGCTTGAACATCAAAATAATGTCAGGGCGAGTTTTAAGTTATTTAGCGAAACTCAACGCAAAAAATTCTCTTATACAATTACCAAATATGAAAACGAAGAAGGTGATGTTACATCCAGCCTTGAAACGTATTCTCCTGCTGCAAGTATTGCTCAGTCGTGGTCTTTAATTGAATTAAATGGTGAAATACCGACAAAAGCACAAGTAAATAAATATCTTAAAAACAAATCGAAGAAAAAGGATAACAGTAAAAATAATCAATCGATTAGTATTTCTCAATTAGTCGATATTGATACTTTACAAATTCTCAATGAAGATAATGAATTTATTAAATCATCATTTAAGGTAGGTTATAGTCGATTTGGTGAAACTGCTAAAAATAAACTTGAAGGCATTTTAACTTTTGATAAAAATAATCAGTTTGTACAAAACATAGAGATTATCAATAATGATCATTTCTCTCCTATGTTTTCGGCCGATATCAATAAACTAAAGTTAACTTTAAGCTTTATAAAGATTAAAAATGCCATATTACCTTTAAGTACTAAAATGCGATTAGTAGGCTCTATGGCGATGTTTATTGAAATAGATGAAATATCAACAGTTGATTATTCAAATTACACTTTATAAGATTTTTGTATTAACTAAAAAACTTAAACTCGTTTTGACGGCTTTTACATCAGGGATCATTTTCAAGTTGTTATTTTCAAATGTTGTTTGATCGTGTTTGTTTTGTGTATATACAGGGAATTCATAAAGCTTCGAAGCATAAATTTTTTGTGTTTGTGCTTCTAAAAGATAATTCATAAATATAATTGCATTACTTTTATTTGGTGCATATTTAGTAATAGCAGCCGTGGTTGTTGAAATTAGTGTTGTGCCTTTATATGTTTTTAACCAATGACGCTTTAACTTTGAAGCAATAAGTTGATCTTTTTGATTTTCAGAATGCGCTAACATATCAAAATAATAATGGTTAGCTAGTGCAAATTGGCATTGTCCATTAGCTAATGCACGAAGTTGATCTCTATCATTACCGGTAGGGCGCTTTACCAATAGTTTTTCTGGTTTTTGTAGCCAATGAGTATTTTCTTTTTCACCTATAGATAATAAAGAGGCAAATAGCTCTTTATTATAACTATGCGATAAATCTCTGATACAAAACTGTCCATGATATTGTGATTTATTAAAGTCACTATAATACTCTGGGATAGGTAATGTAGTGTGCTCTGCACTGAAGATAGTACGCGCCCTTAATGAAGTACTGACCCAGTATTTTTCATCATCTATGAGACTTTGATTTACGTGTGCTAAATTAGTAAATTCAGTAAAAGGTTGCAATAAATGTTTTTTATTAGCTAACTGACTTAAATCGGATGTGAGTAATAGATCTGCATGACTTTGTCTACCATCAACCTCCAGTCTTTTTAATAAATATTTCGATTTACCATGCACTAAATTAACGTTTATGCCAGATTCTTTCTCAAATGAAGAAATAATAGGAGCTATCAATTCGAGCTTTCTAAAAGAATAAATGTTTAATTGTTCAACAGGTTTGGCTAAAACTTCAGCGCTTGATGCAAATAATGCAATAAATACCAATAAATTACTTTTCATACACTCAAATAAAAACTATTATCATTTGCAACTATGGTACTGGTAAATTTTAAGAAGTCTAGAGCATGAAGCAATTAAACTTAAAATTAAAAGGATTTAGATTTCATTTATTTATTTATTTGATATTTGTAATTGCGATGTCTTTTATTGGTTTGCGTTTAGAAAAGCATTATGAAGCGCAGTCAGAGCAGGACTTAAATATACAACTATCATCATATAACCAAGTTTTTCAAAATAAATTAAGGCAACTCGAAAATTTACTTTATGCATTTGATGCATACTTTCAATCTAGTTCAAATATTAGTTCAAAGAGTTTTTATAAAGTCGCGCAATCTCAATTACAAGGAATCGAAATAGAAGTCGGTTTAGAGCAGTATGTTTTATTTAAATCAGAGCAAATCGAGGAAATACAAACACGACAAATTAAACAAGGACAATTCGATTTTAGATTGTATTTACCCGCTAAGCTTGAAGATGATTTAATGGGAGTCATAAAAGCAGCGCCTGTTTCAGATTATGGTCACAATATTGGACAAGTAATAGCACTGAATGAAAATGAGTTAACAAAGCTGTCCTTAGAGCATGGTGTTGTTGCACTTAATTGGCCACAAAAGAATGATCAATGGAGTTTAGTATTAATTCAAAAAGTTGCCGGTAAAGTGCATTCAGCACTCGGCTTAAGGCTTGCTCTCTCTAGCTTATTAGAAAATCTTTATCATAATTTATATGCTGAAACAGGAGAGCATATTCGCCTTATTAATCAAGAAGAAGTGATTTTCACGACGGATTGGAAAGGTCGTTTTAACTTAGATGAAATTAAAGCAAGTGTTTCCACATCAAGTCAGTTTTTTAGTCATGAGTTGACATTAGAGCTATATAATCCTGAAAGTTTAAGTCCTCCCGTTTTGCCAATACGTTTGTGCGTGATAATTTCTTTAGTGGTTGTTTCATGGATGTGTGGTGCTTTAATATTGTTCCAAATATTCGCTCTAAAAGGTCGCAACAGGGAAATCAATCGGATTGTAGTTCAAAGAACTGCAAGTTTAGTTGACTCTAATCGTGAACTTAAAAAAGAATCTTTATTAAAAACACAAGCGTTAAAGCAACAAATAAAGTCAGAGAATCAATATACAAAATTGTTTGTAAACTCCCATGAAGGTCTTTTTATACTAGATTGTAATGAAAATATAAAGACCTTTAATCCCGCTTTTTCATCTCTACTGCTCGATAATGATATCGATAAGAAAAACGTCTCTTTCAGTCGTTTTATTTATAGTCCAGATCAAACTTTACAATGGCAACAGGATGTGAAAAATAAATTAAATCATCAAGAATTTGAATGGTTAGCTAAAAAGCAAAATGGAAAAAGCATTTGGGTGAGGCAAAGCGGAAACTGGGTTAAAAATGATGGTATATGGAGTTATGAAGGTCGATTAGTAGATATAACACAAGCAAAACTATTTAATGAGCAGCTAAAATATAGAGCGCAGTACGATAGTTTAACGAATTTACTCAATAGGCAAACTTTTTTAGAGTTGCTTGATAAGTTAAGGTTTAGTTCTCAAAGTCGATTTATATTACTTTATATCGACTTAGACAGGTTTAAATTAATAAATGATACTTTAGGTCATGTCGCTGGCGATAAAGTATTGATTGAGTTTGCAGCAAGAATGCAAAATTTACTGGGGCCATTTTCTGATATCGCTAGATTAGGCGGAGATGAATTTGCTGTTTTGATCCGACAAAATCATTTGAGCGAAAACCTAATTGGTTTATTAATAAATATACTTGAAGAGATCCGAAAGCCCTTTAATTATAATGAACACAGCTTATCAGTGAGTGGCAGTATTGGCGTACGTAAATTCACTTCACCTTGTATAGAATATGACGCGAAAAAACTCATTCATGATGCAGATATTGCTATGTATGAAGCTAAGCAGCAAGGTAAAAATGATTATTATATTTTCTCTTCAAAACTATCCCAGCAAATTAATCGTAGATTACAAATAGAAACCTTATTACATGATTTAATTCCAGACTTAGAATTATCAATCAATTTGCAGCCCTTGTACTGTAAGTTAGGTATACGCTTAATTGGTTTTGAAGCACTGCTTAGATGGGATAGTGATGAGTTAGGTCGTATCAGTCCTGAAGAATTTATACCTATTGCAGAAGAGTGCGGAAAAATGTCACTACTAGGTAAGTGGGTTTTTGAACGTGCATTAAGATTTATGGAACAATTAGGTGATAAGTCTCAAGATCTATTCATTAATATTAATGTTTCACCACTTCAACTACAGCAAAATAGTTTTATGCATTGGCTTACTAATCGTGTTAATCAATCACCATTAAGTCGCAGGCAAATTAGAATTGAATTAACAGAGTCTGCCATGATGGCAAAAGAGGCTGCTTTAATTGAACAGCTTAAAGAAATTCATAAATTGGGAATTGGCATATATATTGATGATTTTGGCACAGGTTATAGCTCGCTTAGTCGCATAAAAAACTTACCGATAGATGGTATCAAAATAGACCGTTCATTTATTGAGAATATAGAAACAGATAATGGTGTATCGCAGTTAGTTAAAGCGATTTGTGCGATTGCAGAGTCATTCCACTTATCTGTCACTGTCGAAGGTGTTGAAACTCAGGCACAATTGACAGTATTGAAAAGTTTGTATTGTCATCAATTTCAAGGGTATTTTTTTAGTAAACCTTTAACCGAAAAACAAATGATAAAACGCATTGATGAAGAATCAAAAAATATCGTGAAAATTGCATAATTAATTATGTTACGGATACTTTGTCTATTAAAATAGGTATATCTTAGTTTTATAGACATTAGTTATGATCACATTTAAAACAAATATGGGTGATATCAAAATTGAATTGGATTTTGAAAATACACCTATTTCAGCAAAAAACTTCTTAAAATATTGCCAACAAGGTTTTTATGAAGGCACGATATTTCATCGTGTAATTAAAGGCTTTATGATTCAAGGTGGTGGTATGACGCCTGATATGAATGAAAAAGAAGGCTTTGATACTATTGTTAATGAAGCTAATCGCGGTGGCAAAAACCTAGCGGGCACATTAGCGATGGCACGTACTATGTCGCCACATTCAGCGAGTTCACAGTTTTTTATTAATGCCCGAGATAATTCATTTTTAGATTTTACATCAAAAACCAATGACGGCTGGGGTTATGCTGTTTTTGGCAAAGTGACTGATGGTATGGATATCGTTAAAAGCATTGAAAAAGTTAAAACAGGCAGTAAAGGCGAGCATGATGATGTGCCAAAAGAGGCTATTATTGTTGAAAAAGTGATAGTAGCAGAATAACCCCCTTCACATTCTAGTAAGCTAAGCGTTTTTTCTTAGCTTACTTATCTATATTTCTAATTCCTCTGCTCAATTATATTTTACAAAATCTTGTTGGATCACGTTCTGTCTATTAGTCTTTGAATAAGAAAAGTTTATTTTATTTATAAACTCATTATTTTTATTTTCAGCTTGAATGCTTTTAATGATTTTAATGATTTTAAATTCTCAATTTAAGTAGTTAGGTTTTTGGATTGATATATGTCAGATCAAGATAATAATTTTACTTTACCACCTAATGTGACCTGCTTTTCACGTTCTAAAAATGCGCAAATAAGTGAACGGCATTTATTTTTAACAAGATTAAGAAATAGAGAATTACCCTATCAAGCGTTTAGAAAAACAGCAGATCAACTATTTGATTTGATAGCAGAGGCGATGATCCCGCACCTTGAAAACCACGAAGTAATTTTAACGCCAATCTTTAGAGCTGGTTTAAGTTTGCTGCCTGTATTTATGTCTAAAATAGAAAACTCTAGATTATGCTCTATAGGCGTAAAAAGAAATGAAGATACTGCACAGCCAGAACCTTATTTATTTAAAGTGCCTCCTGAAATAGCAGCTGATGCAAAGTTTGTTATTTTAGAGCCGATGATCGCAACTGCAGGCACGATGTGCTACAGCTTAGGCATGCTGAAAAAACAAGGTTATGACTTAAATAATATTGAAATAATCTCAATATTTTGTGCGTTAGAAGCAGTCGATAAACTACAAAATGAGTTTCCCCAAGTTCATATTCATACAGAAGTTGTTGATCCTATTTTAGATGAGCATAAATATATCGTTCCTGGATGTGGCGACTTTGGTGATAGGTATTTTGGCACTTAACTTAAGTTTATCTTTTAGTGTATTTATTTAATAAATCCTTAGGTTTAAAAAATATTAAGGAGTATTTATGAAGGAACATTCAAAGTCATGCCATGTAATTTTAACATCTCATTCCAATCAGGCGTTTAAAGAATCAACGCCTGTAAAATGGGGCGCACAAACAGCCAGTGAGCGAGGTCCTGTTATTGCGACTATATCCACAAAAGAGAATCGTAATGCAATAGGCTCTCATAGTGGTAGTTACACGGTTTATCGCGCACTATCAATTGCAGCTGGCACATTTGCACAAGATCATATTCCCGATCTTACAAATACCAGTCCAACAGTTAACGTCACACCTAAAGCATCATGGTGTGATGCAAAAAAAATTATCTCTTTAGACCCATGGGGCGCCAGTATTGATGAAGTGTTTAGTGAAGCTTTAAAGAAAGGCATCAATATTCAGCCTTCTATTGCCATTACCCAGGCGCATTTAACTTTGCCTGAAATATATGAAGCCGTAGAGAAGGGAAGATTAAAACCAGATGGAGAAATTTTAAAAGAAAATAAAGATGTTTTTGTCACCAAAGTAGCCATTGAGCCAGTATGGTACTTGCCGGGGATCGCTAAGAGATTTGGTATTGAAGAAGGAGAATTGAGAAAAATTTTATTCCAAGAAACAGGAGGAATGTTCCCTGAGTTAGTAACTAGGCCTGATCTTAAAATTTTATTACCGCCAATTGGCAGCACAACGGCTTATATTTTTGGGGATATAAATGATTTAGCCGATGGCAGTAAAAAACTCACATGCAGGGTTCATGATGAGTGTAATGGTTCTGATGTATTTGGCTCGGATATATGTACTTGCAGACCTTACTTAATGCATGGCATTGAAGAAGCTGTAAAAACGGCACAAGAAGGCGGTGTAGGATTAATTGTTTACTTTAGAAAGGAAGGTAGAGCATTAGGGGAAGTCACTAAATTACTGGTTTACAATGCAAGAAAAAGACAAAAAGGCGGCGATAGCGCTGCAACGTATTTTGAACGTACAGAATGTGTTGCAGGTATTCAAGATGCACGTTTTCAAGAATTTATGCCTGATGTATTGCATTGGTTTGGTATAACAAAGATAGATCATTTAGTGTCTATGAGTGATATGAAATATAACGCGATTGTAAAGTCAGGCATTGAGGTTATAAACCGTGTATCTATCCCAAAAAATCTGGTACCAGATGATGCCCAAGTTGAAATCGAGGCTAAGAAAGCTGCGGGTTATTATACCGGTGATGAAGACGCACTATCAGATGACGAACTTGACAATGTAAAAGGGCGGGAGTTGGAATGATTTTCACAGATATTAATGACAATGATGTGAGCTATTTATTATCGCCTAAAGCAATTAGAGAGCGAAGTCAGGAAATATATGATCTGAGTTTAGCTGGGATAGGAGAGTTTCAAATAAACATATCTCGATTAGACGAAGTCGCAGATTATGTATTAGCGGTAATAAAGAATAACTATCCTGATTTAAATATTCCATTTCACTCACGTTGGAGTCACTTTCAAGTTGGCGATATAGATAGGTTAAAGCGACTTGATGAAAAATTAAATCACTTATCTGCATACGATAAGGCAAGAGCTAAATTAGATTTAGTCTTGGTTTCTGTATTATTAGATGCTGGCGCTGGGAATTCATGGTGTTACTTTGATAAACACTGCGGTCAAAGTTTTTCTCGCTCTGAGGGCCTTGCGGTTGCCAGTTTTGATATGTTTATGTCTGGCATGTTTTCAAGTGATAAATCTCAGCCTCTTCAAGTGGATGCAGAATCTTTAATGTCATTTAATCGACAAAAATTAGAGTTGGGATTTCAGGTATCTCACAATAACCCTTTAGCAGGGTTAGAGGGCCGTGCAAATTTGATAAGTGAATTAGGTAATACGCTTAATAACAATGATGATTTTAAAGATAATAGACCCGGTAATATAATTGATTTTTTAACGATTAATTATGGTGAAAAGCTTGAAGCTGACACAATTTTAAATAGTGTATTAGTTAATTTTGGCAATATTTGGCCGGGTAGAATATGCATAAATAATATCAATATGGGTGATTTATGGGCGTATTCAAAATTAAAATCTGACGACCCGTTATCTTGTTTAGTACCTTTTCATAAATTATCTCAGTGGTTAACTTATTCACTGATAGAGCCTATTTTAGAAGCGGGAATCACAGTGACTGGCGTTGAAAAATTAACGGGTTTGGCAGAATATCGTAATGGTGGTTTGTTATTAGATAAGCAATTAATAGCGTTAAAAGATAAAAGTAACCTCTCAAAATCTCATCTGGCAAATAGCGATTTAATTATTGAATGGCGTGCATTAACAATTGTATTACTCGATAAAATAGCAGAGAACATTCGAGATAAGCTAATTATGTCTGAGGCTCAATTGCCTTTGGCTAAAGTCTTAGAGGGCGGAACTTGGTGGGCAGGTCGAAAAGTGGCAAAAACACTTAGAAATACTGGCGCACCGCCTTTAAAACTTAATAGTGATGGCACTGTATTTTAAAAGTAATCTATCGCGTTCACCTCATACTGGAATAGGACAAGACAATGGAAAAATTAACAATAATTAGTCATCCCGTTTTGCAGCATAAGCTCACTTTATTGAGAAGCAAAGAGACAAAATCATGTGAGTTCAGACGTTTATTAAACGAAATTAGTGGTTTATTAGCTTATGAATCAACAAAAGAATTAGCACTTAAATGTATTGATATTGAAACTCCGCTAGAGAAAATGAAAGGCGAAGAAGTTGCACAAGCCCCTATTATAGTCTCTATTATGCGAGCAGGTAATGGCATGCTTGATGGCTTATTAAATATGTTGCCGTTTGCAAGTGCAGGGCATATTGGTATTTATAGGGATAAGTTTATCCAAAATACCGTAGAGTATTATTTTAGACTGCCAAAAGAGTCTACTGGTAAAGAAGTGATATTAGCAGATCCTTTATTAGCGACTGGAGATACTGCAATCGCCTGTATCGATAGGTTAAAACAGTATGGGGTAGGTAAAATCACCATGATTTGCATTTTAGTTTCTCAAGCCGGAGTCGAAAAGCTACATCATTATCATCCGGATGTGAATATTATTGCTATTAGTAAAGAAAGGGACTTGAATGAAAAAGGCCATTTATTACCAGGATTAGGAGATGCAGGAGACCGTCTATATAAAACAACTGATTAGGTTTGAAAGTTTAATTGAATAAATTATCTGTTTTATGTCTAATTTTAACTTTTAAATTTATATTTTTATTTTAAATTAAAAGGAAGTGCATATTAATTCTAACTTGTAAAAACAAACCCTGTGCTTACTTTATTTCTTATTGTATTGTTTAGTCATTAGAAAGTGCTAATTGAATTAGCTTTTTCAAAACGGTCCCTGGGCCCTTCTGGGCTTTTTTATTTAGTATATTCGCCTTACTATTGTGTATTTTATTTCAAAGTAAGGCGAAAAAACTACCTTATTAACGGTTTACCAATCTATTATTTAAGATAAGTTTTTAGTCCAAACGTCAGCCCAAGTTTCTAGATATTTATTTTGCTCTATGCCATAAGGTGTTGCACCTATATCTAAGCTGATCATGTAATAAAATACACTACCAAATATAATCTGTATCATTTCATCAGGGCAGTTGTTACTAAATGACGTATTTTTAAGATTAGATGCAATCCAAGGAAACAAATGTTCATCAGCTAAGCGTGAATTGATCACTTTCATTTTTTCTCTTAGCTCTGGTAAAGTGCCTACTTCGGCTCTGAGCAATATACGTAATGGGCGATATTTTTCACCTATATGTAAAATCATGCGACCAATTGTCAGCAATTCTTGTTTTATATTATCTAAAGGTAAAGAGAGGTTATGTTGAAAGTCTTCGAGTATCTCAACTTCTGCCTCATCAACAATCGCCTCTAAAACCGACATTTTTGTTGGAAAATGACGATAAAATCCACCAGAACGTGCTGTTAAACCGGCTGCTTTTTCAATTGCACCAACAGTGGTTGATGAGAAACCTTGTGTAGCGAAAAGTTCCATAGCCTGAAATTTTAACTTCTCTCTCGTAGATACTTTCACCGGACATTCCTTATTTGTAATTATTGCTTTTATTGTAATTATTGAGCTTAACAAAAAATAAACTGCTTTTGTTTGAAAAATATTAATTCTTACATTTTGAGGGAGGGGCGAGGATTCGGTTTGCTATTTTGACTTTTTAGCTAGGGTAATATTTTTTGTATAATCGGAACAAGTGCTTCAGCTAAAATTTTATGTTGTTCTACTTGCCAGTGAATGCCTTCTTTTTTACAAGTTTGCACAACAGATCCGACATCAAAAAAAACGCAGTTAAGCTTTTGGCTGACCTCTAAGTAGTATTTGGCTAATGCTATTGATTTTTCATGACCATTTTTATAAATACTTGCATAGCTGCCGACTTCATAAATAGCTGGAGGGCATAATAGAAGGGCTTTAGTAGTAGGCTGGTTTTTACTTTTTGAAAGTTGAATTTTCCGTATTAAATCAAAAGCACCTTGCGCTATTTGTTGTGCGGATAATGCAAATTTATTTTTGAGGTCATTGGTACCTAACATGGTGATGACTAAGTCTGGAGAATGTAATTCTAGCAAAGGATTTAAATATTGAATGCCAGTTTTAGAGCCAGCAAAAGGGGGGTTATTTACTAAGGTTCGGTTTGGTTGACCTGACTCAATTACTGTATGGAGATCAGCTAGTACTGTTTTTAAAAGAGCAGTCCATCGCTCATTATCATCATATCTTGACTGCGTATTTGGGGTGGTACCCCACGTATTAGAATCACCAAAACATAATATTTTTGCCATTAAGAGATCCTAAAATATACCTTTGTCTTTAATTGATTATGAATATACTTTTTCAAATTTAGCAGCTTTTTAATCTAAATTGTAAGTACTCGCTATTTTTTATAGTGAATTACTTACCACAACACTTTTTGTATTTTTTATTGCTACCACATGAACATGGCTCATTTCTGTTTGGTGTCTTTTCAAAAGTTTGTGTTTTAGGAACGTTTAAAACGGCATCAAGTTCTTTAATGTTTTCTTCAATATCAGCATTAACTGTGATATTTGCGAAGAAGTTATGTTCATTTACAGTGACTTCAACTTCTTCTTTACGTTTATCTGATTGCACGTTTAGTGTCAATGGGTTTGATTCTGTACCTAGCTTAACAGTAGGCTTAGGTTTGTAAGTCCCCATGTTATTTTTACCCATAATATCAGGCTTACCACGGAAGAAAAATTTAGACATGATGTTATCCATATTTGGTGATGTTCTTACACCACAATTTTAAGTGGCGCGCATTCTAACAGTTTATAAAGGTATTAGCTAAAGCAGTTGCAATAAAAATATAATAGTGACTTGTTGATACAATTTTTAATGGATATAGTGAAGATAGCTATCTCATTGTCATTTTTTTTGAAAAAGGAATTTGTTATGTTTTCCATGGAAGTTTGGTTAGCTTACACTTTAGCATGTTTATTATTAGTGATATCTCCTGGGCCGGATAATATTTTGGCGATAGGTCGCGGATTGAGTCAAGGTAAACTCGCAGCTTGTATTTCAGGGGCTGCATCTGGAACTGGTATTTTATTTCATATTGTAACGGCTACTTTTGGTTTAACTTTATTAATACAGACGTCTGAAATTGCTTTTATGGGGGTCAAATTTTTGGGCGCTGCTTATTTAATTTATTTAGGTATAAAAGTACTTAAATCTCGCAGTTTAATCAACCTTGAGCCTGCTGCTAAACAACCTATAAAATCTATTTTCATCACTGGATTTTTATCTGCGGCACTCAACCCAAAGCCTGGGTTATTTGTTTTAGCATTTATCCCACAATTTATTAATCCAGAGCTAGGCTCTGTTACCATTCAAATGCTAGCTTATGGAATGTGGTTTGCATTTTTAACCGCTATCGGTTTTTCACTTATGGGCGTGTTTTCATCTAAGCTTTCAAATTGGTTAAAGCAAAAACCTAAAGTGATTAATGGGCTTAATATGGGCGCAGGATTTACTTTTATCACGTCGGGCATAGCTGTTGCTGTTCTAAAACAAAAGTAGCATTTTTATAATGTGTTAAAGGAAGCGGGTAAGGATTATTTAATCATTCCCCGCTTTTTTTAAGAAGTGAAGATTAGGTGGTTGGCGATGAAGTGCTGGTTGCTCAAAACACCATCTAACTTTTTATGATAGCCCATTAAATTACGGGACAATGCCGATATGCTTTCCTTTTAAACCAGAGATTTTAAGGTGCGATAAATAGTCAATTTTTGAATCTATGCTAGCTGAATCTGACTTATCTTTAGCGACTAATGTATTGAGCATGATAGTCGCATCAGTTAAGTTACGTGTCATGCTACCAGTTGTATCTTGACTATGAGAAATAGGAATATACCGCTGCGGCTTATAGTGCCTAAAGTAGACTTAAGACCAACAATACCATTAACAGCTGAGGGGCAGGTTACTGAGCCATGAGTTTCAGTGCCAACGGCTAAGAGTGTAAATTTGCAGCCATAGCAATACCAGATACTGAACTTGAACGACATGGATTAGTTGTTGGGTCCTACGGGTTTTTACTTTGTCCATATAACCCACTCCAACCGCTAGAAGCACTTGTAGAGCGAAAGTTTGCCCATTCACTTAAATTTGTTTTTCCTAAAATAATTGCGTCATCTTCAATGAGTTTTTCATCAATAATGGCATTTGACAAAAAAGCATATATCAACAGGATTGGCATTATTATTTTTTTAGATACATTTTAAGTCCTATCATGTTTAAACAAGTTATTTTATAACTGAAACTCTTTGCTCAATCTAGCTTGTATAAACTTTTAATAGGTTGTTTTATAGGGAAAAATATTTAATTGGCATAAGTTAAGGCTGTAAACATAACCTTGCATATTCGCTTATAAAATGCGTGAATACAGGTTACTTGATTACAGCCCTTTATTTTTGAGGCTAGGATAAAAAAGTTGTTTTTTAGTCTTTACACTGATGTAAATCTAGTTTGAATTCTCGATTGCTTCGCGCTGTACTTTTATCTTTTTAGCAAGTTCATCGGCCGCTTTTTTTGCTTCATCAGTTGCATCACTTGCCATTTCTTTACCTTGCTCTACTAGGTCTTTACTTAATTCTTTACCTTCTGAAGCCAGTGCATTTCCTAACGCTTTAGTTTCATCTAATAATTCAGTTAAAGACTCATCTTTGAACTCTTTACCAGATTCTTTAGCATCTTGCCAAGCTTCACTTAATGCTTGCTTAACATCTTGTTTTACTTCAGTAGCCTCTTGTTTAATCTCTTCTTTTTCTTCGCAACCCACTAATAAAAGGCTAGTGAGTAAAACAAAACTGCTTGTGGTTAATTTAAATATTTTATTCATAAGACTAAATTCTGTATTGATTTATGCTGAGGATATTATCTGTTTATACCTTTTCCTCGTCAATAAAATTAAGGCTGGCTTTCTTTAGCTGGAATATAAAGCATTGACGTTATAATATTTTGGAAATCAAAACTCTGTTCTTGTACATGTTTAGCATTAAAATCTAGGAGTTGTTGTTTATCAGGAATTTTCTTGATAGAAATAATTAGAACTATATTTTTATGATCTGGATATTCAACTAAAGTCACATAGTTAAAAACTTGGCGTATTAATAGTAAAATTTGCTGTAATTGAGCTGCATCTTTAGGAAGTAAGTTTAAAAATATGACACCATCTTCATTTAGTTGTTGTTTCAATTTATGATAAAAATCGACTTTAAGTACGCAACTACTATGATCTTGACTGTTAAAAATATCACATAAAATCACATCAAATCTTTGATTTGTTTTATCTAAAAATGCTTCTGCTGTATCAATATTTAAGCTTATTTTAGTCGGTAAATGAAAATAGTCTTTTGCTATTTCTGTAATATTTTTACTTTGTTCCACTGAAGTGAGTGAGATGTTGTGTTTTTCCAGTGAAGTTTCAATTGAACCTACGCCCATTCCTAAGTTGAGTAGGTTAATACTTGATTGCTTCCAAAGTAAAAATAACGTCATAGTTCGAGTATATGGCAGCACTAACTCAGTGGGGTTGTTTAAATTAATTAGGGATTGAAAAACCAAAGGTGATTGCTCAGTTTTCTTAGTTGCGAGCCAACGGTACCCTTTATGTTCTCTTACTTCTGCAATTGCATCAGTTAATTGAAGTTTGCATAGTAGCTGACCTTCATTTACTTGGATATGTGAATTTTTCATAGATGAAGGCCTAATTTTTTGTGCTCTAACTTATTTAGTTATTAGCCATAGTGCATGTATTACACCTGGTATAAAAAAGAAGATGCTTAATAATATATTCAGCGCAAGTTGTTTGCCAACACCCTCTTTTAGAAATGTGGCAACTGGCGGTAAAAATAGTGCAAGAATGATTAGTAATAATTTGTTCATAAAATTTCTCCAAAATTGAATAAGCAAACTCTACGTATAAATATACAATTTTGCAACGCAACGAATTTGTAATCATTCATATTTGATTCAGTTTTGCTTGATATATTGCTTCCAATTACCTATTCGCTTCTATGTTGCGGGTGTGATTTTAATAAATACCATTGAAGTGAGAATGCCGTGCCAGCTTATGTTCTAAAAAATATCTTTTTTGTCGCATTGAGTGTGTTGATTATTGGCTGTGATAAGCCAGAAAAGCCTGCAAAAGTTAATGATGTAATTGTACACACAGTAGAAAAGCAGAATGTGCCTATTTATGGTAACTATGTTGCTAGAACTCAAGCATCTCTAGATGTAGAAGTGCGTTCTCGTATTACAGGTTATGTTGAGCATGTTGAATTTGTTGAAGGTAGCTGGGTGAATGAAGGTGATTTACTTTATCAAATTGATGATAAGCCATATAAGACAAAAGTAAAACGTGTAGAAGCGACTTTGGCAAAAAATAGAGCTGCTTTAGATAAAGCGAAGCGTGATACAGCTAGGTTAGAGCCGTTATACCAACAAGGTGCAGCCAGTCAGCTTGATTTAGATAATGCCATATCAGCACAAGAACAATCTAAAGCAACTGTAATGGCCACAAGTGCTGAATATGATGAAGCTTTACTTGAGTTAAGTTATACGCAAGTTAAAGCCCCTATCAGTGGCATGGTGGGAGGGTCGATGGCAGATGTAGGCGCACTTGTCGGTAATGGTGGTATTTCTTTATTGACGACAATTCAAAGAATTAATCCCATCTACGTGACATTTAATATGTCTTCTTTAGATTATTTAAATGCACGTAGAAGAATGAATAGCCTTTTAGAACAAATAGAAGCGGATAAAAAAGGTAAGTCTTTAGCAGGTTTTGTGCGAATAACTTTACCCGATGATAGTGATTATCGTTATTGGGGTGATGTAAGCTTTACTGATCCAAAAGTAAATCCAAAAACGGGAACTTTTCAGGTACGAGCTGTTTTGCCTAATCCTGACAGTGAACTGTTACCTGGTCAGTATACAAAAGCGCAAATTAAACTAAGTGAATTTGCAAATGCGGTTGTCGTGCCTGAAGAAGCAACCAAAGTGGAGCAAGGCGGAATATACGTCATGGTGGTGCTTGATGATAATACGGTAGAGCGTCGTTTCATTATTGTTGCGCATTATGGGGAAGCAGGATTGGTTGTCAGTTCGGGTTTGAGTGCTGGAGAGCAAATCATTGTTGAAGGCTTGCATCGTGCACGTCATGGTCAAAAGGTGAACCCAATCACAATTAATAAAAAGGGAGATGTTTAATGTTCTCTCACTTTTTTATTAAAAGACCCGTTTTTGCTTCTGTGATCTCTTTGATTATTTTATTAGTCGGTATCGTATCATTTTTAACTTTGCCGATAGATCAATATCCAGAAATTGCGCCACCAGCGGTGAAAGTATCGGCTTCATTCCCTGGTGCAACAGCTACAACGGCATCAGAATCTGTGGCGATACCATTAGAGCAAGAGTTAAATGGCACACCGAATATGTTGTATATGTCATCTAAGTCTACTAATTCTGGAAGTTCAAATATCACTATCACATTTGATGTCGGTACTGATCCTGATTTAGCATCAGTTGATGTGCAAAATACAGCAAGTCAGGCAGGTAGCAGTTTACCTGTTGATGTTCAAACTGATGGCGTTACTGTGTCAACTGAAAGTTCTGTTGAACTTTTAAAGTTAGCGCTTACTTCTGATGATACGAGATACGATGAAATTTACTTGAGTAATTATGCAACAATTAATGTTCAAGCGGCTTTAAAACGCATACCTGGTGTAGGGCGAGTAAGAAACACGGGTTCAAGAAGTTATTCTATGAGAGTGTGGTTAAGGCCTGATACTATGGCGGGTTATGGCTTAACAGTCAGTGATATTTCTAAAGCAATCAAAGAGCAAAATAAAGAAGCTGCAGCGGGTGAGATTGGCGCACAACCTAGTGATGATACGATTAAATTAACTTTTCCAGTAAGGGCGCAAGGCAGATTTAATAAAGTAGAAGACTTTAAAAATATCATGGTAAGGGTTCACTCTGATGGCTCTATGATCAGGCTAAGAGATGTTGCTCGTATAGAGTTAGGTTCATCAGCATACACTTTACAATCAAAACTCAACGACAAAAGTGCAACCATTTTACAAGTATATATGCTGCCAGGTTCAAATGCGCTTGAAGTGACTGAAAATGTAAAAAAAGTGATGGCGACGCTTGCTAAAGGGTTTCCAAAAGGTTTGAAATGGGAACTATTTTTTGATGCATCTGAATTTATTAAGTTATCTATTTCTGAAGTGATAAATACCTTGATACAAGCATTGGTATTAGTGATTTTAGTTGTATATTTGTTTTTACAAAATTGGCGTACAACCATAATTCCCGCTTTAGCTGTGCCAGTATCAATTGTAGGTACGTTTATCGCACTTGCTTTGTTTGGTTTTACCATTAATACCATCAGTTTATTAGCTATGGTGCTCGCGATAGGCATCGTAGTGGATGATGCAATTGTGGTGGTTGAAAATGTAGAGCGCTTAATGCATGAGCAAAACTTAGATGTTGTCAGTGCGACTAAACAAGCGATGACGGAGCTAAGTGGTGCGCTGGTTGCGACATCTTTAGTATTAGCTGCGGTATTTGTTCCAGTCTCCTTTTTAGCTGGTATCACGGGTATTATGTATCGCGAATTTGCAATTTCTATTACTGTGGCAGTGCTTATTTCTACTTTAGTTGCTTTAACTTTGAGTCCGGCATTATGTGCGCTTTTCTTAAAACCAAAAATGGCAAAAAAGAATGCGTTTTTTACTTGGTTTAACCTTTATTTAGAGAAACTATCAAGTAAATATAGTGCAGTGGTTTTACTTACTTGTAAAAATGCGACACGTAGTTATGTCATATTTATGGTGATGATAGCCTCAGGTTGGTTTGTATTTAACCAAATTCCAGTGAGTTTTATGCCTCAAGAAGATCAAGGACGATTTTTTGTCGATATTAGTTTACCTGATGCTGCTACCGTGACACGAACTGATAAAGTTATTTCACAAGCAAATGACCTTATTATGCAACATGAGGCTGTGGCTTATTCATTTTCTTTGGCAGGTGAAAACCGAAGAAGTGGTAGTGCTCAATCAAATGGTCAATTTGAAATAGTATTAAAACCTTGGTCCTATCGGCAAAAACAAGGTATTACCGTTGAGGAAGTGATGAGAGACATTAACGCTTCCTTAGAGCAAATACCCAGTGCTGAGTTTAATGTGTTTCAACCATCAGCAATAGCTGGGTTGGGCTCAGGTTCAGGTGTCGAACTTGCTTTACAAGACAGATCTGGGTCAAATTGGTTAGGATTAATGGAGTCATTAGGTGTATTTTTAAATAACTTAAATGAACGCCCTGAAATTGCAAAGGCTTCAACGTCTTTAAAAGGAGAGGTACCACAACTTTATTTAGAAGTTGATCGTGAAAAGGCTAAAGCATTAGAGGTGCCTATCGCTGATGTATACAGCACAATGAAGTCTTTTACAGGTTCATCAACGGTGAATGATTTTAATATGTTTGGTCGAGTATATCGAGTGAAAATGCAAGCTGAATCTCAATTTAGAGCCAGACCTGATAATTTAAATGACTATTACGTTCGAAGTTCAAACGGCGCTATGGTGCCATTAAATGTACTGGCAAAGCTAGAACTGACAACGGGGCCTTCTGCGGTTAATCGATACAATATGTTTAGCAGTGCCAATATTAATGTATCAGCAGCGCCTGGATACGCTTCTGGTGATGTGATCAAAGCAATTGAGGAAGAAGCTGCTAAAATTTTACCTCCAGGCATTGGATATGAATGGACAGGATTAACCTTACAAGAAATGCGTTCATCTGGTCAGTTAGGTGTGGCGTTAGTTTTGGCCTTTGTATTTGTGTTTTTATTTTTGGCTGCTCTATATGAAAGTTGGACATTGCCATTTGCAGTACTGCTCATTAGCCCTATTGCTATGTTAGGTGCTTCCTTATTTGTATGGGCTACAGGCAATGAAAATAATTTATTTTTTCAAGTTGCCTTTATAGCATTGATTGGTTTGGCTGCTAAAAACTCTATTTTAATTGTAGAAGTTGCAAACCAACTTTATCGCTCAGGTATGAATGTAAGCCAAGCTGCGATGGAAGCTGCACGCTCACGCTTTAGGCCTATATTGATGACTGCAGCATCATTTATTTTAGGCGTATTACCTTTAGTACTAACAAGCGGACCTGGTGCAATCAGCAGAGAGTCTATTTCTATGCCTATTTTAGGCGGAATGATATTAGCAAGTACCATAGGGATTATCTTTGTGCCTTTATTTTTCATTACGGCAGCACGTTTTTTGAAGCAAAAATTATTAATCGACTCAACTAAACATGAAACATTATCATCTAAGAAGCGTGATGTTTAGTTGCTAACTCACCTTAGTTTATACTCAAAATACGCGCTTACAAAGCATGACTAGGCTTTAGAAGGCGCTAGGTCCTGGCTAGGCTGATAAGTCTAGCCAATCTGATCAAATTACCATAGGATATAAACTCGCAATTAATAATAACGCCATAGTGATGTTAAATATTCTTAATTTAATGTCACTGGTTAAAAAACGTTTGAGTTGCTGTCCTAATACAGTCCAAACTCCAACAGAAGGTAAGTTAATAGCGCCAAATACAATACCAACTAACAAGATTGACTCCATGTTTTTAGAAGGGGAATAAACGCTTATCGCGGTTAATGCCATAGTCCACGCTTTTGGATTTACCCACTGGAACATAGCAGCTTGTAAAAATGTAAATGGCTTAGAGTTATTGGGTTTGTGATCTTCAATCGGTTTACTAGTGGCAATTTTATAAGCTAAATATACAAGGTAAATCACGCTAAACACTTTTAATACTTGATAAGTTATAGGATAAATATCAAATACTTGAATTAAACCAGCGCCTACTAAGCACACCATAAATACAAAACCTAAACTGACACCTAACATATGTGGGATTGTAAGTTTAAAACCAAAATTTGCTCCTGATGACATGAGCATTAAGTTATTTGGGCCTGGTGTAATAGATGAAACGAAGGCAAATGTGGCCAGTGCAGTTAATATTTCAATATTCATAAGAGCCTCTTGATGTCATAATTTCTTGCTTAATTGTTAAAACAATTATAATTTTAATCTTATTAAATTATCTTGCTTTATTGCTGTGATAAGAGGGTTATTCGCAACTTATGATCGAATTAGATAAAATAGACGCAAGAATATTGCGTGAATTGAAATTGGATGGCAGGATCAGTAATGCTGAATTGGCCAATCGTGTTGGTTTGTCTGCATCAGCATGTTTAAGGCGAGTTCAAGAGCTAGAGCGTTCAAATACCATTAAAGGTTACAGAGCTGTGCTTAATCAAACTCAGTTAGGCATCGGCTGTGTTGCTTATGTGACAGTTGGTTTATCTAGTCATACTAAAGATGCGCAACTTGAATTTGAAAGCGCCATCACATTATCTGAAGAGGTAAAGGAATGCCACAATATTACAGGACCTTTTGAGTATTTATTAAGGGTGGAGACAACTGATTTAGTTAGCTATAAAAAATTCCACACCGATGTTTTGGGGACGTCAGCCCATGTTGCATCAATAACGACTCACGTTGTTATGGGGTCTCCAAAAGATGATAGGGCGTAAGTATAAAAACTAATTAAAACAATTATCTAAAGTCGATAGTTACTTTTCTACCGCCCAATATTTGTTTGTTTTCATATTGCCAATTCATTTTCCTAATAATTTTATCGACAAGTTGAAGGCCCAATCCATAACCATAATCTGAATTCTCGCTTTCAAATTCAGTTTTACCTGTATTGATATTCTCAATAATTAAAATTTTACTTTCAAAATAAATGTTAATATTGCCTTGAGCCGTATATTGAAATGCATTACGGATTATATTGTTTAAAATTAAACGACATGGGGTGGGTGCTAATTTTAGGGTTAGTTCATCAATTTCAAAGTTAAGCTCTACGGTTTTTCCTTGTAATAGGTATTGGTTATCTTCAAGAAGGTGTTTGATCATATCTGAGATATTAATATCGCTGATAATTAATTTTTCGTTTTCATCTTCACGACTTAGCCATAATAAGGTTTCTGTCATATGTTGCATATTTAAAGCAGCGCGTTTTATTCGCTCAATCGATGTTTGGTTTTTTGGGTTATCTTCACGGCGTTCCATCAATTGTGCATTGCTTTTAACTACAGCAATAGGTGTTCTCAGTTCATGGCTTGCGTGGCGTAAAAATGCTTGCTCTTTGTCTAATACATCACTGATCCTTAACATGGCTTTTTGCTGTTGAAATGCAATTTTTTTTAGCTCATTAAACTCAAAATCAGGAATGGGATCTGTTACATTGTTTAATGTGAGATTGTCAATCCAAGTACCTAAGTGATGTAATGGACGCATAGTGCGTTTTAAAATAAAATGTACATATAAATGCATGATAATTAAAAAGAGTAATGCTAAAGGCCAGGTAAGCTTAAACATATTTTTAATATTGTTTTTACTTAAAGCTTGGTAAGTTTCTATATCAATTTGTCTGGTTAAATAAAAGATATTGCCATCATTTAAAGGTTGAGCTAAAACAAAAATAACTTGTTCTGGCCAAGACATTGGCAGGCCTTCGAGATTTAACCTTTTACTGTGCATTTGTAATTGTGATGCAAACTCTAACTCTGGAAAGTATTTTTTTATCTGGGCTGGTACTGACTGCCAATTAATAAAACCTTTAAAGTGAATTGAGTTTGGAATTTCTGGTTGTTTGTTATTGTTATATGCTTGGGTAAAGCTTTTAGCTTCAAGATGTAAGTCTTGAAAGTTGCCTTCGTCTAAACCATTTACAAAATAAATATTTACCAATGCGGTATAAATGAGTACGACCATACAAGCAATAATAGAATGCGCTGTGATCACATATTTGCGTAACGTTTTATTATTATTCATTTAATCGAGCTTCCGTTTATTGCTTTATTGCAAATCCTTGTCCTGAAATTGTTTTTAATAATTTAGATTCACCCTCAGAGTCTATTTGTTGGCGAAGTTTAAAAATATGTACTTTTAAGCTATTACTATCTGGGATCTCATCATCCCAAATAGCACGAGATAACTGCTCTCGGCTGAGCACTTGTGGAGATTTACGTAATAATACCTCTAGTAAAATCCACCCGGTTGGTGAAAGCTTAAGTTCACGCTGGTGGCGTTTGGCCACTTTAGATTTAAAATCAACAGTTAAATCAGCAATTGAAAAACGTTCAGATTGACCGCTTTGTCGCTTAGATAATACATTGATACGCGCTACCAATTCCAACATTTCAAAGGGTTTTACCATGTAGTCATCAGTACCAACATCAAAACCTGCAAGTTTATCAGGGAGTGAGTCGCGTGCTGTGAGCATCAATATAGGCATGTTAGAGCCAAGTTCACGAATAGATTTACATAATGTTAGGCCATTCATCTGCGGCATATTAATATCTAAAATTGCTACATCATAATTATTTTTTTCAATTAATTGCAGCCCTATCAAGCCATTAGCTGCATGATCACAGCATATGTCTTCGATTTCAAGGTAATCAATTATGGTCGCGGCTAAATCGAGGTCATCTTCGACCAGTAGTATATGTGCTTTCATTTTATCAGAATATTTATTGTCATAATTAAGAGTATGAAGCTGTAGTTAATACTACAGCTCCATCAAAGTTAGTGCTGAGGTTCAACTTTAAAAAAAGCGGCGTACAATACAGGCACTACGCCTAAAGTTAATATTGTGCCAACACCTAAACCAAAGGCTAAGACATTTGCCATGCCGTAAAATAATGGATCTTTGTTTAATATTAAAGGCAATAAACCCATAATCGTTGTTACTGTGGTCATGGTAATGGGTCTTAGGCGTGTCATACAAGAGTTGATCACAGCTTGATATTGGGCAACACCATTGGCTATTTCAATATCAATTCTATCAATTAAAACAATCGCATTATTGATAATGATGCCTGCAAGGCTGTATATACCTAAAGTGACCATAAAACCAAAAGGGGCATTCATTATTAATAAACCACTTACCGTACCTATGATCAGAAGTGGAATTGTCAGTACAATAATTAATGCGCGTCTATATGAGTTAAACTGAATCACTAATAGAATTAATATAAAACCTATTACCATAGGCATACTCGCGCCTAAAGCTTGCTGTGCATCGGCAGATTGTGTAATAACACCATCATATTCAATACTATGATTTACAGGTAAATCATCTTTAAGTGCCTCAATATCTTTATCTATCACTTTTTGTAAATCTTGTGCTGTCATCGCTGTATTGGCAGCTTCTACGCTCACAGTATTAAACATATCTTCACGTTGAATCTTCGAATACTGATTAACAGGGACAAAATCTGCTACTTGAAATAATGGTATTGCAAGCCCTGAAGTATTAGAAAAAACAGAAGCGGTGCGCAATCTATCTAGATTAAAGCGTTCGTTATCATTTGCCCTAAGCAGAATAGGAATAATGTCATCGCCTTCTCTAAATTCAGTGATATTGGTACCATTGAAAAAGCCTTTAAGTGCAGTTGCAATATCATCAGATGTTACACCAGCACGACGTGCCCTATGCTGATCTATTTTTACCATGACTTTTACAATGCGGTTTTCCCAGTCGGTGCGAATATTTTTGGTATGCGGCACTTGATATAATACATCCATGATTTCTTGTGCTTTGGCATAAATAATGTCTTTATCTGGACCTTTTACCTGAATTTTTATAGAGCTTGAATCAGATGGTCCAGCAAACATACGTTTTACGCGACCAAATACATTAGGAAAGTTTTCAATTAATCCATTATGTAATTTACTCACCATCATATTTAAGTCTGTACCAGCTTTTACATTTAATACTACAAAGCCTTTATTATCGGCAGGGTCTTCAGGTGTTAAGGTTAAAACAAATCGTGGACCATTAAACCCTGAATAACCTGAATAGCTGGTGATTTCAGGAAAGGCCTTTTTATCATCAAGCCAAGAGAATATTTGTTTCATTTGTCGGTTGGTTTCTTTAGCTGATGTGCCGTTTGGTAAATCAACGTACATCATGATTTGTGTACGATCAGAATCTGGAAAAAACTGATGAGAAACAAATTTAAATGCTGTCAATGATGCAAATAATAGCGCAAACATCGCAATCATAAATATTGCTTTATGACTTAACACCCAATGTAAAAATGCTTCATATTTTTGATAAAACACGCTGTTTTGTGATTCGTTTTTATTGTCCGAAGATGACTTTTCTTTTTTGATAAAGAAATAACATAATGTAGGGGTAACACATAAAGCCAAAACCCAACTGGTTAATAAGGTAATTAGAATAACCAGTGAAATCGCGCGGGTAAATTCGCCTGCAACATGCTCAGCGAGTATCAGCGGTAAAAAGAAAAAGATCGTGGTAGCTGATGAGCTCAGTAGCGGTAAAGCAAGCTCTTTTCCGCCTTGGCACATAGCTTCAAAACGCTCTTGGCCATCTTCAATTCGACGTTTAAAATCTTCAGCAACGACAATGCCGTTATCAACTAATAATCCCAGCGCAATAATTAAGGTGGCTAAGCTCATTTTTTCTAAAACCATGCCGCTATATTGCATGATAGCTAAAGTTGTAAGCATAACAAAAGGCACAATAGATCCTACAATCAAGCCTGTACGCATACCTAAAAAGAAAATAACTACAACTAGTACAATAGCGAGTGTTTGTAATACGTTTATTGATACGCCTTTTACTGTGCGTTCAACTTGTTCTGCTTGATATGTCGCAATATTTATATTGTAGCCAATTGGTAAAGTACTTTGCACATCACCTATTTTAGCTTTTACTCGTGGTGCGTATTCTAATAAATTAAAGTTTGGCAGCATGGCAATTGAAAGCATAATGGCAGGTTTGCCATTAAAATAAGCAGGCTGATGGGGCGGATCAATATAACCTCTACTTAATTGAACAATATCTTTTAGTGCAATGGTATCGCCAGTGCCAGGAATTGAAATATGGGTATTGCCAATTTCATCAATTGAATTGAAGTTACCTGTAGGTTCAATTACAAATGATTTTGCGCCTGTATCGATACGACCACCTGGACTTATAATATTTTGTTTTTGCAAAGCATTGATCACCGCTTGAGGTGAAATACCTAATTGAGATAGTTTTGCTGAGCTGGCTTCTAAAAATATACGCTCATCCTGAATACCAAGAATATCTACTTTTTTAGTACCCGCGACTGAATAAATATGGTCTCGTATATGTTTTGCAATATCATGGGACTCTCCCATAGAAAAACCATCAGAAGTAAGGGCTAGGGTGACAACAGATACATCACCAAAGGAGTCATTTACAAAAGGAGTGCGTGTGCCGTCGGGTAAATTCGCCTCAGCTTGTTTTACTTTGTTACGTAAATCTTGCCAGATATTGTCTAAATTAAAATATCTATCATAGATTTCAACATGGATCACTGATTGACCTGTGGTAGATGTTGATGTCAGTTTTTCTACTTCTGGAATTTTACGAATTTCTTTTTCTAAAGTTCGGGTAATTAATTGTTCTACACGTTCTGGTGCCATGCCTGGATATGACGTAGTCACTATGGCATTACGAATTGTGATAGATGGATCTTCTTGCGCAGGTAAAGTGAAATACGCAAAAAGGCCATTTATTAATAACAGTGCTAAAACCATCAAAACAGATTTTCGATACGTAAAAGCGATTTGAGTTAAATTCATTTTCAAGCCTCAATTATCAAAAATTAGTTAAATTGTTTTACATGTTTATCAAGTAAACGCACTTTTTGGCCATTACGTAAAAAACTGACACCGGCAGTTGCGATAATTTCACTTGTTTTTAGTCCTGATGAAATCATGACTTGGTTATCAATGATATTTTCTGTTTGTATAACACGCTTTGAGATTGTTTGAGTCTTTTCATCATATACAAACACATAAGAAGATTGGCCCGAACCTGCTCCGATAGCAGATAAAGGTAGGCGAAATGTTTGACCACGATAACCTGTACGACCAACACCTTCAAACGTAAAGTCGACCTCAGCTGTCATACCTGCTCTTAAACCAACCACGGAAGAATCGATTAATACTGTAACCGGAAATGCATTGGCGGTTTGTGCGCGAGTACCAATTTCAGTTACGGTACCATCACCCGTTAACTCAGGAAATGCGGGGTAGTGTATTTGCATTTTATTACCTGTTGATAAATCACGAATTAGTGTTTCGGGTACCATGATTTGTACTTCTAAACCGTCTTCACCTTCAATTTCAAATACAGTTTGTCCTGGCGTGATTTGCATTGATGGCTCTATGCTACGCTTAGTAATTCGTCCATTATAAGGGGCCTTTAATTGACTATCATTTAAGTCTTTAGTTGAAATATCTAATTGCGTTTTTGCTAAGTTTACTGCGCTGGTGGCCGATTGAAATGCGGCTTGTGCATTATCAAATCCAGATTTAGACACTAAACCTTGTTTAGATAATTCTGTATATCGTTGAAATTCATTTTTTGCTTCTACTAATGCAGACTTTGCTTTTTGTAAATTAGCCTGTGATGATTGCTGGCTGAAAATAAAACTACGTTTATCTAGCATAGCTAACGTATCACCACGGGTAACAGCATCACCCAATTTCACCTTTACTGTATCGACCTTGCCACCTACTTGAAAGCTTAAGTTAGTGGCTTCTACTGGCTGAATAATGCCAGATAATCGTCTAACTTGATCTAAGTTACTTAATTGTACTTGAGTCCAAGCTATGGGTCTGATCACTTGTTCTTGAGTGACTTCAGGTTTACTACAACCGAAAAGTCCAATTGTGAGTATCATTAAGGTTAGGCAAGCACGCATGAGGCTTTCTCCGTTTATATAACTGAATAAAGTGTAGACTAAAATTGTCTTTGTAATTCAGTTGGTTTGAAGCAATTAAATATAGAATTACATTCAGTATAAACAAAGCAAGGTTACGGCAGGGTTAAACTTGGAATTAATTACAGATATGTTTATAAAAAAGCGCTTATTCATCGAATTATGAGTTGGTGTTTTTGTTCTCTTTAAAGGTATTTCTATGTGTTTAGGCATACAAAGATATGTCATTTTGTGTCAGGTCTTAACAAGGAATTTCAGCAAAGTGATTTGTCCTGTTTTCACTGTCATTCACCGAAAAGGCTCTTTTTATATTTACTAAGCCTGCTAACTTTTTAGTTATTATTTCTCATTTGTTAAATCGAATTCTGGTTGGAGATTGACATGAAATTGATTTCAGCAGCGCTTAAAAGTCCGGCAGCAGTCGCTGTCACTGTGGCGCTTATTTTGCTAGTTGGTGTGATAAGTTTATTTAAACTACCGGTGCAGCTATTTCCGGATATAGAACGACCTCGTATTGCAATTCAAACACAGTGGCGTGCAGCTTCTCCTAAAGAAGTTGAATCAGAAATCCTAGAACCGCAAGAGCAAGTATTAAAAGGTATTCCTGGATTACGCTCTATGAATGCATTTGCGAATCAAGGCGGTGGGTTTATTAATTTGGTCTTTGGTGTTGAAACCGACATGGAGCAAACACTGATTGAAGTGATCAGCCGTATGACCAGAGTGCAAAACCAACCAAGAGACGCTTTACCACCACGTATTATGTTAGGTGGTTTTGGTGGTAATAACCCTGCGCTAACCTGGTTTTTCTTACAAGCTTTGCCGGGCAATGATAAATCCATCAGCGACTATATTGATTTTACCGATGATGTTATTCGACCACGATTAGAGTCTATTAATGGCGTTGCAGGTGTTCAAACTTTTTCAGATCAAAACCGAGAAGAGTTACAAATAAGATTCGATCCAATTAAAGTCGCGCAATATGGCATTCAAATTCCGCAATTAATTTCGTTGGTATCGGCAAGCAATGATATTTCGGGCGGTTTTATCGATGTTGGTCGCAGACAATATACGCTACGTTTTAATGGTAAATATAAAGTGGATGAATTATCTGACTTAATTTTAGAGTCCAGAAACTTTAGTAATATTCGTTTAGGTGATGTCGCAAAAATTTCAGTTAGCCGACAAGATAGACAACAACTTGCCATTCAAAATGGTAACCCTGCATTTTCATTTCGTATAGATAAAGCCAATGGTGCCAATGTACTTGAAACATTAAATCGCGTAAAAGATGAAGTGGCTTTAATTAATGAAGAAGTACTTGCTGATAAACAGTTAGTGATGGTGCAATCATTTGATGCCTCTGTATTTATTTACCGTGCGATTAATTTAGTGACAAGCAATTTATTTGCTGGCGTTATTTTATCCCTTGCTGTGTTATGGCTATTTATACGCCGAATGAGAGCAACTTTAATAATCGCCACTGCGATTCCGATTAGTTTATTTTCTACTTTTATCGTTTTACAGATCACTGGTCGCTCATTAAATGTGATTTCTTTAGCCGGGTTAGCATTTGCGGTGGGCATGGTGCTTGATGCTGCGATTGTGGTACTTGAAAATATCCTAAGAATGCGTGAGCAAGGTCATGATAATCATAAAAGTTCAGAGCTAGGTTCTAAGCAGGTTTGGGGAGCACTATTAGCCTCTACAGCAACCACGGTTGCAATCTTTTTACCTGTATTCTTTTTAAAAGATATAGAAGGGCAGTTATTCGGAGATTTGGCGCTGACTATTGCTATCGCTGTTTCAGTCTCTTTATTGGTTGCTGCTGTTTTATTACCTGTGCTGACTAAATACTTTTTACATGACCGTAGCATAGTAGACCCGAATCAAGGTTTATGGAATAAAATTACTAGCTTAGTAATGTCGATTACAAATAGCTCAATTAAACGCTTAGTATTGTCTACTACGCTACTAGCACTACCAGTTGCAATCACTTATATGGCAATGCCTAAACTAGATTATTTACCGCCCGTAAAACGAGATGCGGTTGATGCTAACTTACGTTTCCCGCCAGGTACGAATGTTAAAACGTTAGAAAAAGAAGTGGTTAATCCTATTGTTGAGCGTTTAAAACCTTATATGGATGGCACAAAAGAGCCTGCACTTAAGAATTATTATATTTTTAGTGGCCCATTTGGCGGTAATTTAGGCATTAGAGCCAAAGATCAATCTAAAGTGAATGAGTTACTTGATGTCGTTAAAAATGAAATTTTAGTTGATTTGCCTGATACCAGTGCATTTGCACGACAAGGTAATTTATTTGGTGGTTTTGGTGGTGGGCGCAGTGTGCAAATGCATTTGCAATCGAAAGACAGCAATGCATTACAGCAAGTTGCCAAACAAACACTAGAGTGGGTTAAAGATGCCATACCTGATGTAAGTGCCAGAGCGAACCCTGGTCTTGAAATGGCAGAACCAGAGATTCGACTGACACCAAACGATAGAAATATTTTAGAACAAGGTTGGGACCGCAGAGATGTAGGTCGTGTGGTACGTACTTTAGGCGATGGTTTATACGTTGGAGAGTATTTCAATGGTACTAAACGTTTAAATATGATTTTACGTGCAGATGGCTGGAGTGATCCCGATTCACTGGGAGAAGTGCCCATCGTGACAGGTAATGGCGCAATTAATCAGTTATCAGAACTTGTAACAATAGATAGAACAGCGGGACCTTCTCGTTTAACGAGAATTGATGGTAATCGTACTATTAGTATTAATATTAACCCGCCACAAGGTTGGTCTTTAGAAGAAACAATTGCGGTGCTAAAAGAGCAAGTTGCACCAAAAATAGCGCAAGTCATGCCTGCTGACGGTAATATTATATACGGGGGGAGTGCAGATCAGCTTGAAAAAGCCATAGGCATAATGAGTGAGAACTTTGCCTTTGCCTTAGTGATTCTATTCTTATTAATGGCTGCTTTATTTCGTTCAGTAAAAGACAGTGCTTTGGTGGTGATCACCATTCCTTTAGCAACGGTTGGTGGTATTTTAGCGCTGCAAATACTTAACCTATTTGTATTCCAACCACTCGATCTATTAACCATGATTGGTTTTGTTATTTTACTTGGATTAGTTGTAAATAATGCCATTTTATTGGTGCATCAAACTCGCTTAGCGCAGAAAAATGGGCTAAACCGTGAGTCAGCAATTGAGCAAGCGCTCACTTTACGTTTACGACCCATTTTTATGAGCACAGCAACCAGCTTTTTTGGCATGTTACCTCTGTTACTTGTACCCGGTGCTGGTAGTGTTATTTACCGTGGTTTAGCTGGTGTTATTGTTGGTGGATTAGCTGTAAGTACTATTTTTACTATTGTACTTTTACCTTGTTTATTAAGGCTCAGTGCAAAAGATTTTGGTTTTAAAAAATCGTTAAAAAATGATTCAAGTTTAGTACCTGTAGCAAATGTTGCTGCTGAAAAATAATTTAAGGAATATCTCATGAAAAAATTCACGATGAGTTTAATATTAGCAGGCATGTTAACAAGTACTATAGTGATGGCTGCAGGCGATAAAGATGCAAAACTGGTAACTGTAGAGACAGTTAAAAATGAACAAGTCAATCCAACAACTTGGCTACCAGGTAACGTGATCAGCAGAACCAATTCGCCTATTTCAGCAGAGCAAACAGGGCAGTTATTATGGGTGGAAGATATTGGTGCTAAAGTTGAAAAAGGCCAGGTTATTGCGACAATTGATAATCGACACTTGAAGCTACAATTGGCGCAAAGACAAGCGCAATTAAAGCAATCTCAAGCAGAATCTGATTATTTGTTAAAACAGAAAAAACGTATGTCTAAGCTTAATAAAATGAATAATACTGCATTAAGTGAGCTTGAACGTATTACTAAAGATTTAGCGGTATCACAAAATGAAGCATTGGCTTTAAGTTCTCAAATTGCCTTAACGCAATTGGCCATAGAAAAAACCCAAATAAAAGCACCATTTACTGGCAGTATCAGTCAACGTTTTGTAAATATTGGTGAACTTATCGCGGTAGGACGTCCTTTAGTTCAGTTAGTTGATACGCATCACTTAGATATTAAGATTGCAGCACCCATTAATATTGCGCCTTTTTTACAAGAAAATAGTAAGGTAATGGTTAAATGGCAGCAAAACTTAATTGAGTTATCTGTGAGAGCTTGGAGCCAAGCTGGGGATCCATTATCACGTACTTTTGATGTACATTTATCTGCCGATGGTTTAAATCTTGTCTCAGGCTCTGCTGTGACGGTTTCTTTACCAAAAAGTGCAACCAAAATGGCGACATTAGTGCCAAGAGATGCATTGATTGTAAGGGAAAAAGAAACATTCATCTTAACGGTTGATGAAAATGATGAAGCGCAAAAAATAAATGTATTGGTTGGCTTAGGAATTGGTGAGTGGGTATCGGTGTCTGGCAATATTAATGCGGGTACAGAGGTGATTATTCGTGGTGCAGAACGATTACAGTCTGGTGAAAAAATAAGGCGTCAGAAGGATTTAGTCGCAAAAAGATGATAAATAGCCCCCAAACTTTAGTAAGGGGGCCGTTTTTTGATATATATCTATTTAATTTTATAGGGCTTCGATAGTTGCAATTGCTTGGCTAAATGCTGATAAATCAAGCTCTAGACATTCGCCTTCTTCTTGCCAGTTCACACCTATGATCACACCATCTTCATTTAAATCTTCAACCCAAAATTCAAGCCATTCAGCTACTGATATTTCCGCTGGCGTATAGTTTTTCCATTCATCGACACAATGAAGTTGAGCAAGTTCACTACTTGACCATGTTGGCATAACATCTGCGTTTTCAAAATTAATAGAATCTAAAACAACCCAATCTTCACTTTCCTTATCTTGAAGCGCCCAAAGTGTTTGTGTTGGCTTAATATCAGCTAAAAATGTGGTCAGTGTTTGATTGTTATCTGTCATGGTCGGCTCATTTAAATATAATTAAGCATAAGATTATACGGGGAAGTGTTTTAATGAACAAATTAATAAAAGGTTAAAAAATTAGCTAAGAAAACTTGAGAGGGTGGATAGCTAAAATCTAGTGTAATCCACCGAATATATCTATAAATCTATATTGCAGTATTTTTCTTCTAAATCAGCATATTCATCGCTATTGATACCTAATACATTAAGTACATCCTCACCAATAAATTGCCAATCACTAGATTGTCTGAACCTTAGTTTTCTTTCAGTAATATTTTCAGCCATTTTTAATGTTGCATATATAAGTTGTTCATTTGAACCTGTCACTTTAAATAAAAAATCAAGTTCATGGTGCTGGAGTATGATGTTGCAAATTTCTTTTGGTAAATGCCATGATGATGCGATGTAATAGCCGACAATGGCGTGATTTGTTCCATATTTTTCATTTTCTATAATGACAGAATTAAAACCTAGCTCATCAGCTTCATCTAAAGTATTTTTATAGTCATTATATTGCAAAGCCATAGCGGGAATGCCGCAATCATGAAATAAACCTACGGCATATAAACTGTCTGTTGGTATATCACAGGAGAGGTTGTCACTAATAAACATCATGGCATTTGCAATATTAGTTGCATCAGACCAAAATTTATCAAATGAAAGACAGCTTGTTTCACCTACAAAAGCTTTTTTTAACAATAGGGCAGTAGCGAGATAATTAACCCCTTCCATACCAATAAAGCATACAGCTTGATGAATATTGCTTATGGTTCTTGTAATACCAAAAAATGGAGAATTAATTGTTTTAAGAATGGCTGATGATAAACTGATATCTTTAGAAACAATTTTGGCTTCATCAGAAATACTGGCATTTTCATCACTCATGATTTGTTTAAATTCATGCAATATTTCAGGTTTAGCTGGAATATGAAACCCACGTGCAACATCGTCTAAAACTAAATTATCAACATAAATCAAAGTATAAGCTCCATTTATAAAAGTAACTTCAAGATAAGACAGGTACAATCAATTAAGATAGTAAAAGGGTGTAAAAATAGCTAATTTTTATTGATAATGATAAGAAGACTTAATTAAATTTAGAATAGGAATATATTAATGATACGGACTCCTGTCATGGCCTTTTGGGCTTTGGTTTTGGTTAATTTGATTTGGGGCATCGGATTTGTGGTTGTTGATGATGCCATTGAAATAATGCCAGTAAATACTTTTAATACTTTTCGATTTGGTGTTGCCACTCTGGCTTTATTACCTTTACTCTTTTTTATGAAAAAACCAGATAAAAGTGAATTTAAGTATACCAATAGGCAACTTTTTAAAGCTGGGTTTGGCTTAGGTTTATTGTTGTTTTTAGGTTTTTCATTACAAACTCAAGGTTTATTATATACCAGTGTTTCTAATACGGGTTTTATTACTGGCATGTGTGTCCCTTTAGTGCCAATTATTGGGTTTTTATTATTTAAAATAAAAGTTGGCAAAGAAGTTTGGCTAAGTGTTTTAACAGCATCTATCGGTTTATATTTTTTAACTATGGGCGATAAACTTGAATTTAATAAAGGAGATGTTTTAGTTGCGCTTAGCGCTGTATGTTATGCCAGTCATATTTCATTGATGGCAAGATATGGAGGCCGTTTTGCGATTATTCCATTAAGTATTTTGCAATTAGGCGCTGTTACTTGTTATAGCGCAGTCGCTGCGTTGTTTGAAATGAATATGGAAGCAACAGATGCCTATATGAGTTTAATGGATCAACTTAATAATAAAAATGTGATTGGCGCTATTTTATATTCTGCGCTGTTGGCTAGTGCTTTTGCATATTGGGCTCAAACATCAAGTCAGAGATTAATAGAGCCGCATAAAGTAGCATTAATTTTTGCTTTAGAGCCTATATTTGCTCATATAGCAGCTTATTTTATATTAGATGAACAGTTAGGTATTAAGGGCTGGATAGGCGCAAGTTTAATCATTGCAGGCATGTTGTATTCTGAATTAGGCGGTCGTCGAAAAGTAAAAATTCAAGCTTTAGATCAAATGGCTGCACCCATAGATAAATAAATCGACTATAGTTTATGGACTTATGATTTAAGTTACATATAAATGCAGCAAGGAATAACATGGAAAAGTTTTTAGCTTTAGCAATTGAAGAGGCTAAATCAGGACTAGATGAAGGCGGGATCCCAATCGGTTCAGTTTTAGTAATTGATAATGAAGTTGTGGCCAGAGGACATAATAAAAGGGTTCAAAAAGGTAGCTCAGTACTTCATGCGGAGATGGATTGCTTAGAAAATGGTGGCAGAATAAAAGCAAGTGAGTATAAGCAAGCAACTTTGTATTCTACTTTGTCGCCATGTGATATGTGCAGTGGTGCGGTTTTGTTATATGGCATACCTAAGGTTGTGATCGGTGAAAATGTGACTTTTAAAGGTCCTGAAGAATACTTGATATCCCGAGGTGTTGAAGTTATAAATTTAGATAATCAGCTATGTAAAGATTTGATGAGTCAGTTTATAGATGAAAAGCCAGAGTTATGGAATGAAGATATAGGGGAGTAGCTTGTAAATATAAAAAAGAGGTATAAATGAAGATATATATCTCTTTTTTATTAAATCTCAGGCTTAATAGCTACTATTTGAGCTATTGCTTGTTTATTACCATTAACTTCAATAATACCTTCAAATTGATGTAATATCTGCCAACCTTTAAATTGTTCAATAAGCTCACCTTTGGCTAATAAAAAGTCTGGATTCTTAGGGCGGCCATATTTCTCATTTCCTAGAGTGAAGGTTTCATAAATAATAAAACCGCCAGGTAGAACTGCGTTTTTGATATTTTCAAATAATGGCCTATGGAGATATCTAAAAACTAATACACCAGAGAAGTGTTTATCTTTTAGTTCATTAGTATCTTGTTCAAAGTCAACTTGCCAAAAGTGAGCGAGATGTTTTTTATTTGATGCAATATTTTCTTTCGTTTCTTCTAAGGCTTCATGTCTAATATCGCTAAATATAACTGATAGATCATTATTTACAAGATAAAGGCCATTTCGACCTGAACCTGATGCTAAATCTAAAATAGGTGCTGATTTAACTACATTTTTAATATCTGCCAAATATGAATTTAACAAAGGTGAGTTATTGTTAATAATGGTTTCCTTTTATATAAGTCGAAAGACATTGAAATATTTTAAATAATTGTTACAAGATTTCATAATTAAACATTAGTTTTAGCTGTTTTTTTGATATAAATTAATAAAAGTACCATATTCAAAAGTTAATATGGTTTTAGTTTAAATAAATTAGGAACGCATTATTAATATTTCATATTTCACAACAGAATCTACGAAATCAATTTTACTCTATTTTATAATGAGTGTACTTAGTATTTTATCCCCGTTTTTAGTTTTCTCTTTTTTTATGGGGAAAATCCCTGGCATAAGCTAATTCTTTATATGACTTAGCTTATAAACTATTAACCTCATGTATATCTTTCTTTAAATGAATCTTTGTATCTTGTCTTTGCTCCTGTCGCTTTTACTCTTTAATTAAAATACGATTTACCAATTTGTTTTTTAATTGTTAAATCAAAATCCTGTGCTAGTTTTAATAAGTAAATATTTCATTTTTTAAGACATCAAATAAAAGCTAACTTTCAGGAAGTTATATGAGCCTAAATTTTAAGGTATCTAAATCTTGTTTATTGTATTTATTTCTCATGCTTGTATGTTTTCAATCTCAGGCTTTGAGTAAAAAACAAGTTTTTGATGAATTAAATCAATTAATAAAAAATAAGCAATATGAAGCTGCTTTAACCTTTTCTGACGAGTATATTTTTGATTATGCTGGGGAACCTACATTTGATTTTTTAATTGGTATTGCTGCGGTTAAAGTTGGTAAGTATCAAGAAGCTGTTTTTGCGCTTGAGCGCACCGTTATTGTGAGGCCAAAGTGGCAGTTAGCGCGATTTAATCTAGCAAAATCTTATTTTTATATTGATAATTTACTGGCAGCTAAAAATGAATTAAATAAGCTTCAACCACTTGTTAGAGATGAAAAACTTAAAGAAACCGTTTCTGTATTCTTAAATGCAATAGAGCAAACCTTATTAAATAAACAAAAAAAGTTAACTCAATTGATAGGCATTTCAATTGGCCATGATAGTAATATTAACAGCGGTGCGATTTTAGACGAGTTCCAATCTCCTTTATTCAACCAACCAATTCAATTATCTCAAGAAAGCCAAGAAACCTCTGATGAAGCTTTATATTTAAATTATCAATTAAGGTATCAAACGCCAATCAATCAAAAACAATTATTCATCACTGAAATGGCTTTGTTTCATACTGATTATAAAGAAAGTAAAAATAATCAGTTTCAAAGTAGTATTGCGCAAATCTCTGCAAAATATCAGGATGAGTGGTCCTGGGCTACTTTTCAGATAGGAGCCTATTTTAGACCTTTATTACTTGATTCAGCTATGTATCGAAATCAATATGGTTTAGAAAGTAGTTTTATTTTTCCTTTTAGTAAATCTATTAACTTTTCATTGCAAATAGGTTTGGGTAATTCAGTTTATGCTTCACTCGATGAGCTAGACTCGAGAGATTTATTTTTTGGTTTGGGCGCGCAGTATAGTCAAGGCGAATTTTGGCATCAAATACAAGCAAATGTGAGCAAAATCGATGCTACGTCGCAAAATAGTGATTACAACGCTTACGATTTATATTTATTGCAATATCAAACCAGTTATTTTGTATCTCAATACCATCAACTCAATTTCTTAGTTCAATATCAGGATTATAATTATGAGGATATGCATCCTTTTTGGTTAGAGATCAGAGATGAATCCTTATATAGAGGCAGTATTAGCTGGCGTTATTATTTAGAAAATAATTGGACATGGCAGCTTAGCTTTAAGCATGCGCAAAAAGAAAGTAATTTACCGATTTATGAATATGATAGAAATGAATTTTCTTTGGGACTTATGAAGCAATTTTAAAGGTTTAAAAATGAATTATTACTTTAAGAATCAACTGTTTTTTATATTTACGTGTGTTCTATCTTTGACTGCTTCATTTGCGGTTTTTGCAACAAAACCAGCAGGGAAAACAATTATAGCCAAAGGCACAGTGCAAGCTATTCAAGCTAAATCGGCAACACAAAGAAAGTTAAAAAGACGCTCGCCGATTTATGATGTTGATTTAGTAAAAACAGCAAGCAATAGTAAGACTCAATTAAAAATGCTTGATGGCGGTATGGTTTCTTTAAAAGAGAATAGTGAATTATTAATTTCTGAGTATGAGTTCAATGCCACGGATAAAACAGGCTCGGTGACGATGGAATTACTAAAAGGCGGGCTCAGATCTGTTACTGGCGCAATAAAATCTGAAAAAGGAAATTATAAACTCAAAACACCGATTGGCAGTATCGGAATACGTGGTACACATTATGAGATAGAGATTATTAATGGCGAAGTATTTGTTGCAGTATGGCAAGGGGCGGTAGATTTAAATATAGATGTGAGTGCTGGTGGTACTGAGCTTTCTTTAGGTGAAGGTGAAGATTTTTCTTATGCAAAAATAGATGAAACGGGAGAAGTTACAGAGTTGTTATTACCACCGAATAATTTTAATGAAGGACATAGTTCAGATCCAAAATCAGATAATGAGGAAGATTTTTCAATCCAAGATGAAGAGCTTAACAAAGAGGGGGAAAATCAATCTGAAGTAGAAACAAAAAAATCTGAAACAGTACAAGAACCAGAAACGATTGTTGATGAAGATATTGAAGTCGTAGAAAACCCAGTTGTTGAAAATGATTGGATACCAGAACCCGCCATTGAAGAATTAGAATTGATTGTAGAACCATTTCAAGATGAAGTTGATGTATTGGTACCCCCTAACAACCTAGCAGATCTTATATTAGAAAAAACAGGTACGATTTCTTACGATAATCTTAGCGAAGTTGCCGTTAATAGTAGTTTAGGGCAGGTGACTAATTTTGATGCAAGTATGACGGTAAATTTTGATACGGGTATTATTTCCACTGGATACTTGTCTTTTAATGACAATGCAGGTGAATGGTTTGCAGCTTTCAATGGGATTATTAATGTCGATGCTTTTGAATTAAATGTGAACTTTGCATCACACGGGAATAACAAGGCTGATGGGAATATCGAAGCTTTTTTTATAAATGATTTGAGCCATACTTTAACAAATTTCAGTTTATTCGAAATAGATAATAGAGACATTTCTGCCAGCGGTAGTTTTAGATCTAGCTCGATTAATAAGTAGGAGGCATGATGAGTTACTCATTAATAAAATTTACTTATATATGTTGTATTTGTTTAATGCTAATGAGTTGTTCTGATTCGAGTGAACAAGTTGAAGAAGGTACTGAAACAGATGTAACTGTGCCACCAGCGCTAATTGATGATACTGTAAATAAATTAGTCAGTTTTGATTACAAACAAACTTCAAATGATAAGGCCTATAAAGCAGCCAAAGTACAATCAAATACTTTCTCAAATTCATCTGGTACTTTTAGATTACCTATTGATAATCAGCAGTTAAGCGCGAATATAACGGCTTCTATCGATGTTGAAGACCTCGATGGTATCAATGCTGTTTATATCGGATTCCCTAACTTCCCTCAAGCGTATTTATTGTGTGAATCGCAATGTGGGACACAGTTTCATAAAACAGTTACTGGTATTAATCCACTTGAATTTGAGCAAAACTCTGGGGATTTAAGGTTAGAATTATGGATTGATGATAGCCAAAATAATCGTGTACTAGTTGATAGTGTTAATTTCTTATGGCGTTCAGTTGTTATTACAGGTTTTAACGCTGAAAGATCGGAAAGAAATATAGACTTTAGCTGGCAAGGTATAGGTGGATACTTAAGATACAATGTGTATGTAGCTTCTAGTGCAGGAGTTAATCATAAAAACTATCAATCATTAAATGATGGTCAAGCATTTTTAGCATTAAAAAATCCAGAACTTGCTTTTACAGATCAAAATGATAGTAAAGTGTTTTTTAGTGTGGTGACTGGGGTAGATGGCTCAGGAGAAAGCGCATTTAGTGATCAAATAAAAGTGTCGGCGCTAAGTGGTGCCGCTGACTTTCCTCCTAATGCTGAAAATGATGCTTTTTCGGTAAATGAAGATACAACACTAATAGCTAATCTACTGGTAAATGATACCGATCAAGAAGATGGTAAAGTCATTATTAATCAAGCGCCTGTTACATCTCCTAAAAATGGAGAGTTAATAATAAATCAAGATGGTAGTTTTAGTTATGAGCCTGCAGCTGATTTTAGTGGTCGTGATATTTTTACATATGAAGTATCGGATGAGCTTGGTCAAACAGATACCGCACTAGTTGTAATTTCAGTTTTGGCAACAAATGATGAGCCAGAATCTTCCTACAATAATTTTAATCTTGATGGTGTTTTGGCAAGACCTTCAAGCGTTACTTTCAAAGCGCGCTCTAAAGTGTTATTGGATGTTCCTGCACCAGGGTTACTCATCAATGACTTAGATATAGATAGTGAAAATTTAACATTAAGCACAGAGCCAATAATTGCACCTACACAAGGTAGTTTAGTTTTAAAATCTGATGGCGGGTTTATTTATACTGCAAATGAAGGGGCACAAGGTACGGATAGTTTTACTTATCAAGTAACGGATGGTCAAGGTGGGAGTGCGCAATCAAATGTTGTGATAACCCTTAATGGCGATAGTTTCCCTCCGGTAGCCGCTAATGATATGTATGAAATCCAGCAAGATCAAACATTAATTGTGGATAATAGTAGTTTACAATCTATTCTTTCGAACGATACAGATAACGATCAAAACGATAGTTTAACCATAAGTAATTCGCTTGTTAGAGGACCTGTTCATGGTGACTTAAATTTGAGTGCTAATGGCACATTCAATTACTTTCCTAATGCGGGCTATTATGGTGTAGATAGCTTTATTTACGAGGTTACAGATTTACAAGGTAATACGGCTCAAGCTGGTGTATTAATTACAGTGATAAGAAAAAATACCGCACCTACCACTCAAACAGACAATTATGTTACAGACGAAGACACTACTTTATCGATTAATACTAATGAAGGGGTCCTCTCTAATGATACTGATGAAGATCTTGATGAATTGTTAGTTGAAATAGATACTTTACTATCACCAGCACAAGGTCAATTAAATATGGCCAGTAATGGTGCTTTTAATTATATACCTAACGAAAATTTCTTTGGTACTGACACTTTTCAATATCAAGTGATAGATGAACTTGGTTTAATGTCCATTGAAACAGTTACTATTGAAGTTAATGGTATTAATGATTTGCCTATTGCTAATGACGATAATGCTCAAACATTCAGTAACACATCTGTCAATATAGAAGTTTTAGCAAATGATACGGATATAGATAATGATATTTTATCGGTAACAAGTGCAGTTGTTACCATAGGCTCAGTTGAGATCACAGATGAAAATATTTTAATTTATACGCCAGAGACCAACTTTGAAGGCAGCATTGAAATTGAGTATGTAATTTCGGATCTTCAAGGTGGCGAAGCACAAGCTAAAGTATTCGTTTCTATAAATAATAGTAATAATGCACCAACTGGTAATGATGATGTTTTTAATCTTGCTGAAGATACGATTTTAAATATTAGCGCACCAGGTTTATTAGCTAATGATACAGATGAAGATAGCGATGAATTATCCGTCTTTATTCAGGCTTTTAATTCCCCAACTAATGGTAATTTAAGTCTTTCGAGTGATGGTAGTTTTGTATATGAACCTAATAATAACTATTTCGGTTCAGATAGTTTTGAATATGAAATAAGTGATGGAGAAGGGGGTACTGACGTTGCACAAGTGACTTTGACTATAACGAGTGTCAACGATAACCCTATTGCAAATGATGATTTAGCTAGCACAACAGAAGGAACATTAATAAGCATAAATGTTTTAAATAATGATAGTGATATTGACGGTGATGTACTTACAGTAACTGCTGCGTCGGCTTCAATAGGTAGTGTCTCAATCAATAGTGATAATACGCTTTTATATACACCAATTGAAAATACTGACTCTGAGGATAATATTAGTTATACAGTATCAGATAATAATGGTGGAACAGCATCTGCAACTGTTGTGGTATCCATTATCAGCATAAATGATGCACCTGTCGCTAACCCAGATTCAGGCTCAACTAATGAAGATCAAGCTGTTTCATTGAACGTATTAGCAAATGATACAGATGAAGACGGTGATACTTTAAATATTTCTGCAGCAAGTGCAAATAATGGGTCAGTATTAATTATCGCAGGCACAACTTTATCGTATGTTCCTAACTTAAACTTTAATGGTTCTGATAATATTATTTATAGCATCTCTGATGGTAATGGTGGTGTTGCATCATCAACTGTTGATGTCACCGTTTTGCCAATTAACGATGAACCCCTTGCGGTTGCTGATGAACAATCTTTAGATGAAGATAATACAGTCAATATTTCTGTTTTAGAAAATGATATAGATGAAGATGGTGATACATTAACCATTACTTCTGCTTCAGCAAGTAATGGTTCAGTATCGATAATTTCTGCAACGAGTATTACATATAGTCCAAATTTAAATTTTAATGGTTCTGATATTATTACTTACAGTATTTCAGATGGTAATGAAGGCTCTGCAAGTGCGAATGTTAACTTAACTATAATACCTGTAAATGATGACCCCGAAGCTGTCATTGATAGCCAAACAATTAATGAAGATACTTCAGTAAATATATTTGCATTGGCGAATGATTCTGATGTTGATGGAGACGCTTTAAGCATTATTTCAGCAGTTGCAAATAATGGTTCTGTATCTGTTATATCTAGCAATATACTTTCATATAGTCCAAATCTGAATTTTAATGGTTTTGATTCCATTAGCTACACAATAAGTGACGGTAATGGTGGAACTGACTCATCTACTGTAAATTTAACAATTACTGCTATTAATGACGAGCCAATTGCAGTTGCAGATAGTCAAACATTAAATGAAGACACAACCGCTAGTATTTTAGCGCTAGCTAATGATATTGATGCTGATGGTGATACATTAACGATTACATCAGTATCAGCCAGTAATGGTATTGCATCAATTGTCAGTGGTACCAGTATTTCATATACGCCAAATTCAAATTTTAATGGATCGGATACAATTAATTATAGTATTAGTGATTCTGGTGAAAGAACCGCTTCATCCACTGTAAGCCTAACAATTACAGCCGTTAATGATGAGCCTGTTGCTACTGCTGATAGCAAAACGACTAATGAAGATACATTAGTTAATATAAATGTGCTGAGCAATGATTCAGATGTAGATGGCGATACGTTAACTCTCAGTACTGCTACAGCGCCTAACGGCAGTGTGGTAATACAAAGCGATCAATCTTTAAATTATACCCCTAATGCCAATTTTAATGGTACAGATACCATTAGTTATAGTATTGATGATGGTAATAGTGGTACAGCATCTTCAAGTGTGAGTGTGACTATTACCGCAGTCAATGATGATCCAGTTGCAGTTGCAGATAACCAGACATTAAATGAAGACACCACAGTTAGTATCTTAGCGCTTGCTAATGATACTGATGTAGATGGTGATACATTAACAATTACATCTGCATCAGCCAGTAATGGTATTGCATCAATTGTCAGTGGTACTAGTATTTCATATACACCTAATGCTAACTTTTATGGCTCAGATACAATCAATTATAGTATTAGTGACTCAAGTGAAGCGACTGTTTCATCCACTGTAAGCTTAACAATTACAGCAGTTAACGATGTACCAGTTGCTATTGCTGATAGCCAAATTACTAATGAAGATACATTGGTTAATATAAATGTATTGAGTAATGACTCAGATGTAGATGGCGATACGTTAACTGTCAGTACAGCTACAGCGCCTAACGGCAATGTGGTAATACAAAACGATCAATCTTTAAATTATACGCCAAATGCTGATTTTAATGGTACAGATACCATTAGTTATAGTATTAATGATGGTAATAGTGGCACAGCATCTTCAAGTGTGAATGTGACTATTATCGCAGTTAACGATGCACCAGTTGCTACTGCTGATAGTCAAACGACTAATGAAGACACATTGGTTAATATAAATGTATTGAGCAATGATTCAGATATTGAGGGCGATACGTTAACTGTCAGCGCAGCGACAGCGCCCAATGGCAGTGTGGCAATACAAAGCGATCAAACTTTAAATTATACGCCTAATGCTGATTTTAATGGTACAGATACCATTAGTTATAGTATTGATGATGGCAATAGTGGCACTGCATCTTCCAGTGTAGGGGTTACCATTACAGCCGTGAATGATGCACCGGTTGCTACTGCTGATAGCCAAACTACTAATGAAGATACATTGGTTAATATAAATGTATTGAGTAATGACTCAGATGTAGATGGCGATACGTTAACTGTCAGCACAGCGACAGCGCCCAATGGCAGTGTGGCAATACAAAGCGATCAAACTTTAAATTATACCCCTAATGCCAACTTTAATGGTACAGATACCATTAGCTATAGTATTAATGATGGTAATAGTGGCACAGCATCTTCCAGTGTGAGTGTAACTATTACCGCAGTTAATGATGCACCGGTTGCTACTGCTGATAGCCAAACGACTAATGAAGACACATTGGTTAATATAAATGTATTGAGTAATGACTCAGATGTAGATGGCGATACGTTGACAGTCAGCACAGCTACAGCGCCCAATGGCAGTGTGGCAATAC